>DIUL01000199.1 GCA_002422345.1 Acetobacteraceae bacterium UBA6159 | reverse complement strand
TGCCGCTCCCTGTTGTTGAAGCCGAGCGTGTCCATCTTGATTCTTGAGAGTCGCCATGTCTGGTCGATATCGATAGTCCAACGACGGGCGTAATGATGGATCAGCGTGGCCGCCTTCGCCTCGGGGTCCGAGGCGGCCAGGCACCAGGGTTCCTTCATTCCCTTGGCGTGCACGCAGACCACGGCCCCCACGGTCTGTCCCTTCGCGGTCACACGGGCGTTGGCCAGCTTGCGGGCGCGTCCGGCCTTGCCCACCCAGTCAGCCGCGCGTCGTGTTTCGCCCTTGGTGTCGGTAACCTGAATGTTGCCGCGGAACCGGATGACGTAGGTGAAGTCCAGTTTCGTCAGGAACGCGAACAGCTTCTGATCGCCGAAGCCGCGATCGGCCAGGATCGTCACGCGGCAATCCGGCGGGATAGTTTCGGCCAGCCGGCGCAGGCAGGCGTCCTCGTAGTCGTTGCGCCTGGTGGCGATTTCTTCCTTCCAGACCGTCAGCCAGATCAGCGGCGCGGCGCGGCCGTGGCTGCTGACCAGGCTCAGCACCAGCGTCGATTGGCCATCCTGGTCGAAGTCGGTCCAGTCCATGGCGACCAGGATGTCTCGCGCGGTGCCGATCTGTCGCGGAACCCAGCGGGCGAAGCTGGCCCAGACGTCTATGCCGGCGTTGCTCATCAACCGATCGACCTGCTTGATGGCGTGCTTGGTGGTCAGCCCGCGCGCCAGCGCCAAGGCCTGGCCGATCGCCGCCACCGCCAGCGAAGCGCCTGTCATGACCCCGAGTGTGGCGGCCGAAAGGGCATTGATGCGTTTGGCGTGCAGGTCGGGGCCGTATATCCCACCGAGGAAGTTGCGGACGGTGGCTATCCGAGTGCTTGTGCGGTCCGTCGTCGCCATGGATCCTGTCCGGTTGAGCATGACGGGATTGTCCTACGCAACGGCGGCGAATCGGGGCTATGCGCTACCCGGGAAAATGAGGGGATTCGTGAGCGGGGCAATAGGTAATTTCCGAGGATAATCAATGAGCCCCTAGTGTGTGATTGTGGCCGGTCTGCTAGGCAGCGCGGTTGGAATGCTTCACTTGGGAGCGGTCGATCAATGCGTGGAGTGAGCCGATGAGCAGCGATCACGCGTTAGCACAATATGATGACCGCATGGGCGGGAATACGCCAGATTGAGAAAAGAACGGAATGAAAATGCAGGACCATATCTACAAGATCATCGAACTCGCTGGCTCCTCGGAGACAAGTGTCGAGGATGCGATACAGCAGGCCATCGCACGCGCATCTCGCACGCTCAACCATCTCCGCTGGTTCGAGGTTATCCAAACACGTGGACACATCGAACAGGGAAAAGTGCACCACTACCAAGTGACGCTGAAAGTCGGGTTCACACTTGAAGATTCAAGATCGGATTGATTACCTCATTCAAGGAGACGACGAATCTCACATCAATAAAGGAAAATCGATCATGAAACGCTTCCGCCTTCTTGCCGCCTCCGCATTCGTGGTGCTCGCCATACCCGCGGCCTTTGCTCAAAATGCCACTCCAGAACAGATGCAAGGCCGTTTCAAACAGATGCAAACGATGATGGACCAGGTGCCGCAGGCGAAGACTCCCGCTGAGCGACAGAAGATAATGGCCGAGCATATGAAACTGATGCAAGACCAAATGAGCGGCATGCGCGGCATGATGGGCCCGGGCGGAATGATGGGGCAGCCTCAGGGAAGCAGCACTGTGGATCCGAAAAATGCCCCGCAGATGCAGGCGATGCAGCAGCGCATGGACATGATGCAGGGGATGATGGAACAGATGCTACAGCAGCAATCCATGATGAAGCCGGCCCAGTAACGGCGGCCGCGGCGGCAGGCAGGATTTGAGGCCGCATGACTGGAGTAACCGCCACGGCTGGCCGGCATGCCGCCCGAACGCGCGAAAATCCCTTTTGATACACGAGGCTACGATGATGAATGGAACGATGAACGGCTACTCGGGGATGTGGGGTATGGGATTGGGAGGGCTACTGACCCTCGTGGTTGTCGTTCTCGCCGCCGCCGCACTGGCCAAGTACCTGTTTTTCAACAAGCGGCAATAACGGACGAAAGGAAGCGTGCATGTCGTACTATTTCGCGAAGACCCTGCCCATCACTTTCGACGAGGCTGTGGCCCGCACGCGGGATGCTCTGGAACAGGCGGGTTTCGGCATCCTAACCGAGATCGACGTCAAGGAGACGTTGCACAAGAAGATCGGGGTCGACTTCCCAAATTACAGGATCCTCGGCGCCTGCAATCCGGCGCTGGCTTATGAGGCCATCAAACTCGAGAACAAGGCTGGCACGATGCTGCCCTGCAACGTCGTGGTCCGTGATGCTGGCAACGGCCAGACGGAGGTGGCCGCCATAGATCCGGTCGCATCCATGCAGGCGATCAACAATCCGGAACTGAAACAGGTCGCCGCGCAGGTTCGCGCGAAGCTCGAAAAAGTGATCGCGGCGTTGTGATCGGAACAGTCTCGAACAGCACCAGGAACGGGTTCGCCGCCGGCCAGCGAATGATGCGGGCGCTCATGGCCGTGGCTCCGCTATCGCGTCAGGCGCCGTGAAATTCCGCAACGCGCCGCGCAGACTGCTTTCGGAGTCGATGATGAGGTTCGCGGCGATCCCACTCGTCGCCGCGACGACGTCCTCGCCGCGCCGCTTATCGGGGTGGTTGCAGACGCGGTACCCGGGCATCGATCTGATGTCGCACAATGCCGGGCACCTGTGGTCCACGATATTTGGACTTGAGGGGAACCCGCACTTCGGCGTCATCCATATCCTCAGCACCGTCGTCATCATTACCGGATTTCTCCTGCTCGGTGCGGCCTGGCGCGTGCTCCATGCCGCACACACAGAGGGGCGGCTGGCGACAACCGGGCCATACCGTCACGTGCGGCATCCGCAATATGTCGGCTTCATCGTTATCTTGTTCGGGTTTCTGTTGCAGTGGCCGACATTGCTGACACTTCTGATGTTTCCTCTTCTGGTCGCGATGTATGTGCGTCTCGCACGTACCGAGGAGGTCGAGGTCAGGCGTGAGTTCGGACCAGCCTATGACAGCTATGCAGCGGTCACGCCCGCGTGGCTCCCACGCCTCGGCACTTCGCGGAGCTCGGGGCGGCCTCTGGCGAATGGGCGATGACGACACATCACCCGTACTGCAAGCAGCCAGACTGGCTGGTCGCGATCAGACGCTATCTGATCGCGACCACCGCAGGGAACCTTGTGTGGGAGACAGCACAAATGCCACTCTACACCTTGTGGCACACCGGCACGGTGCGTGAGATCGCGCAGGCGATCATCCATTGCACAGTCGGCGACGTGATTATCGCGATGGTTGCGTTGACCGCGGCGCTTGCCGTGGCGGGGTCTCCCGCGTGGCCACATGAGCGTGCTGGTCCGGTGATCGCAGTCCTGGTCATCGGAGGAGCCGGATATACCGTCTACAGTGAATATTTGAATACGGTTGTCCGAGGGGCTTGGGCCTACACGGAGTGGATGCCGACCGTGCCGTGGCTGGGCACCGGCCTATCGCCCCTCGCGCAATGGCTGATCATTCCGACCGTAACACTGACATGGGCCGGGCGGACAATGGCGTTAGGCGTGCAACTCCGTGAGGAGGCCTATCGCCGTGAGTGAAATGATGGACGGTCCCGTCCTGATGTGGGGCATGGGATTTGCCTGGCTGCTTGTTCTCATCCTTGTCGTGCTCGGCATAGCCGCGCTGGTGAAATATCTCTTCATGAACCGGCGGAGCTGAGGGTACCCGCGGACCCGAACCGGACATCGAAACCGCGTTTCTTGCCATGGCATATCTACGATGCCCCGACATGGTTTGTGTTTTTCGTGACATCATCGTGTCGCGCGGCGACGGTCACGCTAGGGCTTCCACGCTCTCGTTAGAATCGAGGGACGAGAGCAGTTGATAGAGCGAGAGCCTAAGCTCCCGCAATTGTGAGGAACAAAGTTATGAACCATCGGAAATTCTCCTTGATAGTCGTCAGCGACGGCACGTCCTCCAAGGTCGGTGCCCTCGCCCGAGCCGCGCACCACCTCGAGCTCCCGCAAGATGGTGCGGATCATGCTCTCTCCCAACAGCGCGTACGATCGGTGGCAGCGGCATGCCGTCAAATGGCGTTGGCCGTGGCGGTGATACTGTCATCCATGTCATTGACACAAGCGCAGGATTTTGCGGGTTTTGTCTATACAGCGGATGAGAACGGAAACACCGTCAGCCAGATTGACCTGGCAAGCGGACAGGTCACTACCGTTGCGGTCGCGGTCACGCCGCATAACATTCAGGTCGTTCCAGAGCGGAATCTGGTGCTGGTCGTCGGTCTTCCCGTTAAAGGTGCATCCGACGGCCATCACGGCACCGAAAACGTGACACACGGGTCCGAGAAAGTGGACGCAGGCAAGCTTGTTCTGCTCGGCACGGCCGACATCACCGCGAGGCCGCTGGCCGTGATCGACGTCGGCGCCCATCCGGCCCATGTCGTCGCGGATGCCGCTGGCCAACGCGCCTTCGTAACGAATGCCGAGGACGACACGGTCACGGTCGTCGATATCGTAAATCGCAAGGCGATCGGTACGATCAAGGTCGGCGATTATCCACATGGGCTGCGCATCAGTCCCGACGGCAGGTCGATTTATGTTGCCAATGTTCAAGACGGCACTGTGTCGGTCATTGATACCCGATCACTCTCGGAGATCGCCCGCGTCAAGGTCGGCACAACCCCCGTGCAGGTTGGCTTTACCCCGGACGGCAACCGAGTCTATGTCTCGCTGCGTGAGGAGAATAAGGTAGCCGTGATTGATACGGTGAAGCGCGAGGTCATCGCGCACATCGATGTCGGACGCTCCCCCATCCAGGTCTACGCGACGCCAGATGGCCGTCTCCTTTATGTCGCGAACCAGGGTACCGCGAACCAGCCTGATGACAAGGTTTCGGTCATTGACGTGACAAGCGGGGCGGTGATCAAGACCATCCAGACTGATGCCGGAGCGCACGGCGTCGTTGTCAGTAACGACGGCGCGTTCGTCTTCGTGACCAATATCGTCGACAACACGGTATCGGAGATCGCCGTCGCAACCCAGTCGGTCGTGCGAACCCATCGGGTCGGCAAGGGACCAAACGGCATTACCTTCAGTGTCGGCGCACGATAGTCCGCTGGCGGCACCTGTATGCCGCACCGGACGATGCTGATCCCTGGGACGAGACGGTCTGGCCGCTGGCCAACCCGGCACTGGATGATTTCCGCAGCCTGGAGGACATGCGGGCACAGGCCGCGCGGGCGCAAAGGATGCCATCGTTCGAGGCGCCATTCCGCAACTTGTATCTGAACCAGCGGATCGACGCGAAATCGCCGCTGATCCCGCGCGCGGAATGGGTCGCGTGCCAGGCCGAAGCGCCGCTGTTGCGAGTGGGCGGGCCGGTCTATCTCGGTCTGGACCGCGCGGCGCGCACGATCTGCCGGCCGGGCGCCAAGCCGCCGACAGTGCTGCGACAGGTCATTATCCCGGCAGGGCGATTCTGACGCACGCCGCCGCTCGCGGCGGGTGTTCGGTCCCGGTCTTCCAGCGTACGAGGGCCGGGGCCAAACGGACCGATTGGTTCACTCCAGCCGAGGCCGAGTCGCTGATCGCCGGCGCACAGGACAATATCCGCCCGCTCCTGACCTTCCAGTTTTGCACCGGGGCGCGGCTCAACGAAGCCCTGACCCTGGATTGGCAGGATGTGGACCTGCAGCATGCGCGGGCCGTGTTCCGCGAGACGAAGATCGGGAAGGATGGGATCGTTGACCTGACGCCCCGTGCCGTGGCCACCCTGGGGAGCTTGGCGGGGGCCAAGGCCAAGGGCCGCGTGTTCCCGACATGGGCGGGCAAGGAATATCGCGACACGAACGACGGCAAGACCGGAGCCTACGGCGGATAGATCTCCGTCGCGTTTCGGTCAGCGCTCAAGGCCGCGAATATCACCCGTCACCTAACCCCACACCACTGCCGGCATACCTGGGCGACCTGGCACTACTGCCTGTGGCGCGATCCCATACAGCTCCGCGAGGACGGCGGCTGGTCGAGCATCACGCAGGTCGAGCGGTACGCCAAGCTGGCGCCGGACGGCACGCGGGAACGCCATGGCTCTCCAACAGCACCATCCGCCGCTTTCCCTGAAAATGTTTGGTTTTCTGGCGTTCGACCGGTGGCGTGCGCCGTTCGCGCGGCACGCCCCTGCGCCAGGGATGGGACCGGTTGATCGTGTCGATATTCCGCGTTTGTTCCCGTACGAACCGGCCGAACCGTCACTCCGGCCGCCCGATTCTGACCGGCAGGATCGCAAGAAATCCGATCGCGGCCATCGCCAGGGCGAAGATGATAACCCATTCATAACCGCCGCTGATATCCACGATGACACCCGCGGCGATCGGTCCCAGGACCGAGGCCACGCCCGTGGCGGTGAAGAACACCCCGAGCATCGTCCCCAGGTTCCCCAGCCCGAACAGCGCGATCAGCATCCCCGGCACCAGCGCGATCCGCACGCCGTAGCCAAGCCCCAGGATCACCGCGAACCAGACCAGCCCCTGATAGGTCGTGCTGGACAGCCAAGCGACATAGCTGACGGCCATTACGAACACCGCCGCCTTGAACAGGCCGACGATGCCCAGCCGGTCGCTCGCCATGCCAATGCCAAGGCGGCCGAGGATGCTCATGCCGCCGACGATGGACAGCAGGGCCGATGCGGCGGTCTGGCTGGCGCCAAGGCCCTCGGCGAAGGGCGGCAGGAAGATGAACGCCACGAACAGCGCGATCGTCGCCAGGACCCAGGACATATACATCATCACGAACACGGGGGAGAGCAGGGAGCGGATCAGCGCCCTGGTCCCTCCGGTGGGGCGGACCGGCGGGGCACGCACCGCCACGGCGCATCCGGCCAGCAGCAGGCCGCACACGATGCCCACGGCGGCGACCGAGGGGCGCCAGCCGAACCGCTCGATCAACGCCGCCGTCAGCGGGGGCAGCACCATCATGCCGCAGCCCGTGCCGGCCGCCGCCACGCCCAGGGCGGTGCCGCGATGCCGCTCAAACCACCCGCCCACGATCGCGAGCGTTGGCAGATAGGCGAAGGCGGCGCCCAGCCCGACCAGCAGCCCATAGGTTAGGTAACCGATCCACAGCCGGTCGATCAGCGCGGTCGTCACCAGGCCCAGGCCCAGCAGTGCGGCGCCAATCGCGACCATGATCCGCGGCCCGAACCGATCCCCCAGATGTCCGGCCACCGGACCGATCATGTAGAAGGCCAGCCCGGCGGCCGAGAACAGGGCTGACGTCCCGGCGCTGCCCGCGCCCAGGTCCGCCGTCATCGGCCCGATCAGCACGCCGAAGCTGTAGATGACACCGAACACGACGAAGCCGGTGACGAAGGCCGCCCCGGCGATCACCCAGGCGCGCGCCGAGTCGGGCAGGCTTCCGGTCGCCGCCGGTATGGATCGTGCCGGCATGCGGTCGCTTCCCTTCGATGTCCGAGGCGCCGCACCGTAGTCAGGCAGAGCGTCCGCGCCAGTCCGATTCTTGCGGTGGTTCATGTGGATGGATTGGCGGGTACGGCTCCGTGCGGCATGCAGGTCCCGGCGCAACCCTGATAGCGTCAGGTCCCCCTATCGGAGCGAGTCCGATGATCTTGATCGGTCAGGTCGACTCCCCCTTCGTCCGGCGGGTCGGCATCGCCCTGTATGAAATCCCGTTCGAGCACCGACCCTGGTCCACCTTCGGTGATGCCGACCGTCTTGCCGCCCACAACCCGCCGCGCCGCGTGCCGACCCTGGTGCTCGACGGTGAGGAAGTGCTGATCGAAAGCGCGACCATGGCGGGTGTGGCACCGTCCGTTTCGGCAGATGTTGGTGTCGACACCCAAATCTCTGCGTCAAATAAGACGATTATGCTACGCGCGCCAGCGAATCCCTGACATGCAAGTTGAGTCGAAGATGGGCGCGGTGGCGATGCCCCGTTTCCCGTCCCCGCTGATCAAACCGGACGTGCGGATTTCCCGCATCCGGTTTTCGACTAGTTTCACCGCGGGCATACGGTGGGTGGTCGACACGAGTGTCATCCGTATTCCCACTTCACCTTGGCGCCGCAGTACAGCTTGCCTGGAAAGCTCCTGGTCTCATGCGGTGCTTTGTAGGCTCGCGCCAAGTCACCGACCCTCGCCTTCTTCAACAAGCACACCAGAAGTCAGGGTCCTTCCCTCCACCAGCGTTTACCTGGCCTCATCAGTACTCTGACCCCGTCTGACTTCCACCTGTGCCGCCTCGTCGGAGGCCATGGTCCGCGGCAACCGCCAGCCCTTGATCAGCCCATAGACGGCTGGGATCACGACCAGCGTCAGGAGGGTGGATGACACCATCCCGCCCACCATGGGCACGGCAATGCGCTGCATCACCTCGGAACCGGTGCCGGTGCTCCAAAGAATCGGTAACAGGCCAGCCATGATGGCAATGGCCGTCATCATTTTCGGCCGCACGCGCTCGACCGCGCCGTGCATGATCGCCTGATGGAGATCCGTCCGGGTGAAAGGTCGTTCTTCCGCCTTCCGCTCGGCCCGCAGTTCCGTCATCGCTTGTGCGAGATAGATCAGCATGATGACGCCGGTCTCGGCGGCGACACCCGCGAGCGCGATGAAGCCCACGGCCACGGCGACCGACATGTTGAAGCCGAGCCACCACATCAGCCAGATGCCGCCGACCAGGGCGAACGGCAACGACAGCATGACAATCAGCGTTTCGGTCAGTGCCCGGAAATTCAGGTAGAGCAACAGGAAGATCACCAGCAGGGTGACCGGCACGACGATCTTCAACCGCGCCTCGGCGCGCTCCAGGTATTCGAACTGGCCGCTCCAGGATACGTAGGTTCCAGGCGGCAGCCGGACCTTCTGCGCGACAGCCTGGCGCGCCTCGGCGACATAGCCGCCAAGGTCCCGGCCGGCGATATCAACGAACACATAGACAGCGAGTTGGCCGTTCTCGGTGCGGATCGAGGTCGCGCCGCGGGTGAGTTCGAGCCTGGCGACTTCGCCAATCGGCACCGTGCCACCGCCCGGCAACGCCACCTGCACGTTTCGGGTGATCGACTGCAGGTCGCTTCTGAAGTCGCGGGGATAGCGGATGGTGACCGCGTAGCGCTCTCGCCCCTCGACGGTGGTCGTCACCGTCCCGGCGCCGAGGGCGCTCGCGATGACGTTCTGGACATCATCAATGGCCAGGCCGTAGCGGCCGAGCGCTGCTCGATCCGGCACGATGTCCAGGTAATATCCGCCGATCACGCGCTCGGCGTAGGCACTCGACGTGCCGGGCACCGCGCGCAGGACCTGCTCGATCTCCCGCGCCGTCCGCTCCATCTGGGCAAGATCGGTGCCGAAGACCTTGACGCCGACCGGCGTGCGGATGCCGGTGGCGAGCATGTCGATGCGGGCACGGATTGGCATGGTCCAGGCATTGGAGACACCCGGGAACTGCAACGCCCGGTCCATGTCGGCCTTCAGGCTGGCGATGGTGACACCCGCCCGCCATTCGCTCTTTGGCTTCAGGTTGATGATGGTCTCGAACATCTCGGTCGGCGCTGGATCGGTCGCTGTCAAAGCGCGTCCTGCCTTGCCGTAGACCGAAGCCACCTCCGGAAAGCTCTTGATGATGCGGTCCTGCACCTGCAGAAGCTCAGCCGCCTTGGTGATGGAAATCCCCGGCAAGGTCGTCGGCATATACATCAGCGTGCCCTCATCGAGATCAGGCATGAACTCCGATCCGAGTTGGCGGGCCGGCCAGACGGTCACCCCAAGCGCGATGAGCGCGACGAGGATGGTGAGGGTCTTGGCCCTCAGAACGCCCCGAATGATGGGACGGTAGACCCGGATCAAGAAACGATTGATGGGGTTCCGGTGCTCCGGGATGATCCGGCCGCGCACGAAGACCACCATGAGCGCCGGCACCAACGTCACCGACAGCAACGCCGCGGCTGCCATCGCGAAGGTCTTGGTAAAGGCGAGCGGGCCGAACAACCGGCCCTCCTGCGACTCCAACATGAAGATCGGCAGGAAGGAGACGGTGATGACCAGCAGGCTGAAGAACAGCGCCGGACCGACCTGGGCCGCCGCCTCGATCAGGATCTCGATGCGTGGCTTTTCCGGTGGCGCGCGCTCCAGATGCTTGTGGG
>DIUL01000192.1 GCA_002422345.1 Acetobacteraceae bacterium UBA6159 | reverse complement strand
CGCCGTCAACCGGACAGTAGTGGTGTGATATGAAACAAAAGTGCGGGCGAATTCCGGACCTGGCGCAAGTGTGACGGTGATAAACTTAGTCCTTTGTAACTATATCGAAGAAACAGTAATCATATCAGGCGTCCGCTGATCACCGCGCGCCCGGGACCGGCGGGGGACCCTCATAACCGATGCCAGGCACCGTCCCCACCCGGTCCGCCGGCTGCTCAAACCGGCTCCAGACCAGTTCATGGACGAAGTAGAGAGAACTGCTCGCGATCCCGCCAACAACTGCCAGGCCGCTCGCGGAGGGCAGGCTGCCCAACCAAAGGTAGTTGACGGTGAGGTCGGTGAGTGTGCCGAAGACGCGATAGGTCAGCATCTTCACGCCCAGATGGCCAAGCTGGCCGCTGGCGGCGCTGTCCGGCTCCGCCTGGGCCACCGGCGTCGCGGCCGCGGCCGAGCGACCCCAGTCCGTCATGCCGGGGGGGCCATCGATGGGCAGGCGATTGCGGAAGCCGCTGTCGACCCGGTCCCAATGCGCCATCGCCCAGTCCCCGAGCGACTGGACATGCGCCCGAGCCAGCATCGCCGCCCCCGGGCCCGTCTTGCCAATCGGGTCGAACAGGTAGCGCAGGTGCAGGGCATCCCGCCGGTCGGTGATCCGATAGGCGACGTCGACCCAGATATCCGGCAGGTTCCAGCCCCGGGTCGCGGCGACCCGCGTCGCCTGGCGCCAGGCTGGATCGATCCCCGGCCCCGCGCCAAGGCCGGTCGACACATAGGCGGCGTAGGCGCAGGATTCGTCATGCTCGGACGCATACCGCGTTCTTGCGAAGTAAAGCCCAACGCCCTCACACAAGGCCGCTCGGCTCCAGGCCACGCGGCTGTTCAGGCGGTTGGTCTGGATCACGATGGCCGCGTCGACCCGACTGGCATCGAGGCGCACGAGCACGACGCTGACAAGGGCGGTCGGCGCCCCGGGCGGGGAGCGGCCGGCGACGATCCAGGTGCCGTCGGGCAGGGGGACCTGCTTGCCCTCGATCGGCAGGAAGCGGGTGACACGTTCCTCCACATCGGCCGGCTGGGCGCGCGCATCGCCGATGGCGGCGAGACAGGCCATCGCCGCAAACAGGCTGATCATGACAAGCTTCACGAGGCGCATGCCGAAGTTCACTCCCACTGAAAGGAACGTTGCGAAGCGCGGCGCGATTTCAACTGAAATGAACGACCGTACAGTAACCTCTACTCCGACCGGGCCCATGACACCACCTTATCCTGGGCATGGCAGGTGCCTGGAATGGCCTCGATCTTGCTTGGAAGGGTAGGCGGATTCGCCGTTTCTGGAGCCAGCCAAGCATGCGCATCGATCAAAACCGTCTCTGGTCCGATCTCATGACCCTGGGGGCCATCGGCGCCCTGCCGCTGGGCGGCAATGACCGGATGGCCTTGACCGACGCCGATCGGGACGGCCGATCCCTGTTCCGCCTATGGTGCGAGCAGGAAGGCCTGTCGGTCACCACCGATGGCATGGGCAACATGTTCGCCCGCCGGGAAGGCACCGACCCGTCCCTGCCGCCCGTGCTGGCGGGCAGCCACCTCGACACCCAATCCCCCGGCGGCAAATTCGACGGCCCGCTCGGCGTTCTCGGCGCGCTGGCGGCCGTGCGGGCGCTGAACGCGGCAGGCCGGACCACGAAGCGGTCGATCGAGGTCGTGAACTGGACGAATGAGGAAGGCGCTCGCTTCATGCCCGGCCTGATGGGGTCAGCGGTGTTCGCCGACGCCATGCCGCTCGAAACCGCCTATGCGTCCGTCGATCGCGGCGGGCGTGTCTTCGGGGAAGAACTGGCTCGCATTCGAAACAAAGGTCCGGTCCCGGTCGGCGGTCGCCCCGTCGATGCCTATTTCGAGTTGCACATCGAACAGGGCCCGCTGCTCGAGGAAATGGGCATCACGATCGGCGCCGTGACGCATAGTCACTACTCCCTGATGGCCGACATCACCTGCCACGGCGAAAACGCCCACATCCAGAGCATGCCCATGCTCGGCCGGCGCAACGCCCTGGTCGGCGCGGCCCGCCTGATCGCCGAGATCGACCGCGTCGGCCGCGCCCATGCGCCGGCTGGATCGGCGAGCGCGGTGACCATAGACCTCTGGCCCAACAACCGTATCAACATCCCCCATCGCGCGGTGTTCGGCTACGGCCTGATCCACCCCGACAAGGAAGGGCTGGCGTCGATGGAAGCCGCGATCGAGGCGGCGGCAGCGGTGATCGCCACCGAAACCGGCCTGACCTTCGAGACCACCTTCCAGCGCCGCCGCGATCCGGTCTTCTTCACCGAGGAACTGATCGCCCTGACCGAGACGGTGGCCACCGACCTCAACCTGAGCGTGACCCGGATGCTCACAAGGCCGGGCCACGACGCGTTCAACATGCTGCGGGTCTGCCCGACCGCGCTGGTCTTCGTGCCCTGCCGGGGTGGCATTTCCCACAACGAACTGGAATTCTGCGAGCCGGAGCACTGCGCCGCCGGCGCCAATGTGCTGCTGCATGCCCTGATCCAGCGCGCCGATCGATAACCGAGAGTCCTTTCAGGAGTTCCCCATGACGCGTCCCCGCATTCTTCTGTCGCAGGGGCCGGGCACTCTGCCTGGCCAGGGCAAGGACCGGCTTGATTACACCAGCTACAACGTACGCCTCAGCGGCAAGCCGCCACTGAATGGGCGCCAGATGGTCGCTGCCCTGCCGGAGATCAACGACATCGCGGACATCGTCTACGACGACGAAGGCCCGCATCCGCAGGGCACGCATGACGAAATCCTGAAGCTCGCGCAGTTCATGGACCGGGCGGCGGCGCGGGACGACATCGACGGGATCGTCTGGGTCCAGGGCACGAACACGCTGGAGGAGACCGCGTATTTCCTGCACCTGACGGTGCGGACGCGGAAGCCGGTGGTGGTTGTGGGTGCGCAACGTCCGTTCACGGCGCTGAGCACCGACGCGCATCTGAACCTGCTGAACGCGGTGCGCGTCGCCGCCTGCCCGGACGCGGCCGGCATGGGCGTGCTGACCGTGACGAACAGTGAGATCATTTCGGCGCGCGACGTGACGAAGACCTCCACCTACCAGGTGCAGACCTTCCGCGGCCGCGACCTCGGTGTTCTCGGTTATGCCGATCCGGA
Source organism: Acetobacteraceae bacterium UBA6159 (assembly GCA_002422345.1). Lineage (GTDB taxonomy): Bacteria > Pseudomonadota > Alphaproteobacteria > Acetobacterales > Acetobacteraceae > Rhodopila. Next base: position 2,225 of record DIUL01000192.1, on the reverse strand, counting down.
CCGTATCGTCATCTACCACGCCGTCCGGCGGCGGCACACGTTCGACACGGAGTTCGATATCCAGTCGGTGGAACGCCTGCCGATGGTGGAGGTGATCTATCCCCATACCGGTTCCAACGCCGGCCTGGCCCGTGCGGCGGTCGACCTGGGTGCCAAGGGCCTGGTCTTCGCCGGTGTCGGCGCCGGTGCTCTCGGCGCGTTTGTCGAACCGGTGAAGACGCTGGTGGCGGAGGGCATCACGGTCGTGCGATCGGCGCGGGTCGGCGAGGGCCGTGTCCTGGTCGGCGGCAACAATCATGAGGAAAACACAATCGCCGCCGACAACCTCAACCCGCAGAAGGCAGCGGTCCTGCTGGCGATCGCGCTGGCCCATACCAGCGATACGACCGCCTTGCAGCGCATCTTCGACGAATACTGATCACCCCACCTCGGTGAAAGCAGGCCAATCGACGGCCTGCTGGTAGGCATGGGCGACGCGCAGCAGCAGCCCATCCTCCATGTGGCGGCCGATCAGTTGCAGGCTGATCGGCATCCGACCGACCTTGCCGCACGGCACCGCGAGCGCCGGGTGGCCCGTGTAGTTCGTCGGTATCGTGTTGGCCGCGGTCCCCATCAGCATCCAGTTGCGGCGCAGGTTCATGTCGATCGCTTCCAGCGGGTCGGCCGGGATCGCGTCCGGATAGGGGGCGATGATCCGCGCGGTGGGCAGGGCCAGGGCGTCGACCTCGGTCAGGGCCTTGTCGAAGGCGGCGACGAAGCCGGCGCGGACATTGTGCGCCTTGGCATAGACCCCGCCGTTGAAGTTCTGCCGCGACAGCAGCCCGGTCAGCAGGTTCAGCTTGGAACGCGGCGGCATCAGGTCGGCGTGCTGCGCCCACATCCGGCTGATCGCGGTGATCACCGAGGCCGGGTAATAGGTTTTCGCCCCCGTGCCGAAGAAACCGGTCTGGTACAGCGCAAGTCCGCCCTCGAACACCAGGCCGGCATAGGCGGCGGAAATTTCCTGATGCGCGGGCAGGGAGATGCGGCGGACCTCGGCCCCCATCTTTTCCAGCGTCGCGATGGCGGCCATCACGCCGGCGGCCACGTCCGGTTCGATCGGTTCGGCGAAGCCTTCCTCCAGGATGCCGATGCGGAGCCCCTTCACGCCGCCATCGAGGCCGGAGAGCACGTCGATTCCGTCCGGAATGCCGCGCCGCTGCCTGGGGTCGAAGTCGTCATAGCCTGCCACCGCCTGCAGGGCGCGGGCGACATCCTCGACATTGCGGGCCATCGGGCCGACATGGTCGACGCTCTGCTCGAACGCGAAGCCGGCGCCGAAGTGGGACACCAGGCCGAAGGTGGGCTTCAGCCCGACCACGCCGCAATAGGCCGCGGGCAACCGGATGGAGCCGCCCTGGTCACCGCCGAAGGAGATATCGACCTCCCCCGCCGCCAGCGCCGCGCCGCTGCCGGAGGAGGAGCCGCCGGTCATGCGTTCCGGGTCGTGCGGATTGAGCGGGCGGCCATAGTCGCCGTTGAACCCGTTCATCATGTGCTTGCCGACCACCCTTCCGCCAGCGGCGAGCACCTTGGTGACGATGGTCGCGTCAGTGTCCGGCACGAACCCTTCCATGGCCTGGGAGGTGAACACCTGCGGGATGCCCGCGACGCTGATGTGGTCCTTGAAGCTGACGGTCTTGCCGGCGAGCAGTCCCGTGTCGGCGCCGCCGAAGCCGCATTTCCACAGCCAGGCGCGGAATGGGTCCTCGGCCAGGGAGGGGCGGTAGCCGCGCGCGCGCTCGGGCACCAGGGTTGGCGGGGGCGTTTCCTCGGTGCGCGATTGCGCGAACTGATCCAGTTGGGCCAGCGCGTCGCGGAGGACGGGGAGATAGCGTTCGGCTTCCTTCTCAGGAAGCGTGATGCCGAGGGTGGCGGCCAGGGCGGCGAGGCCGGCGGCGTCGGGGATGCTGAACATGGGGGCTGCTCCAGCTATGGCGTGGCTGGGCGGGGATTGGCGGGCTGTGTCATGTCGGATCCCCTTGGTTGCTGGTCGTGATGACGCAAGTTGCGTACCAGGGGAGGCCGATCCGGCGCGCGCGGGATGCCCTGTCCGGCCGGCTCATGGGATGGGCAGGGTGGGGCCATATTTACGGCAACCGCACGATGGAAGGTCAGGTCGGTGTGTGCGTCGACGCGGCTGGTGCCTGTTTCGTGCTGTAGAGTCACTACTGTCCGGTTGACGG
>DIUL01000101.1:15165-47049 GCA_002422345.1 Acetobacteraceae bacterium UBA6159 | reverse complement strand
GCCGAGGCAACCGAGCTCGGCTCACTGGCCGGGCGGCGCAAGACCGCGCAGGCCCTGGCCCTGCGGGCGCGTATTATCCTCGCCTGCGGGGAAGGCCGTCAAAACAAGGATATCGCGGCTCGCCTTGGTGTGCACGCAATGACCGTCGGCAAGTGGCGGCGCCGCTTTCTCTCACAGCGTATTGATGGGTTGCGTGACGAACCGCGATCGGGTGCACCACGCAAGATCGAGGATGCGCGGATCGAGAAGGTCATCGTCGAGACATTGGAGGCGCAACCCGACAACGCCACGCACTGGAGTTCCCGCGGCATGGCCGCGGCCAGCGGCTTGTCGGTTTCGACCGTGCAGCGCATCTGGCGTGCCTTCGGCCTGCAACCGCATCGCCAGGAGACGTTCAAGCTTTCCACCGATCCGGATTTCGTGGCCAAGGTGCGTGACGTGGTCGGGCTTTACCTCTCACCGCCCAGTCACGCGATTGTCCTGTGTGTCGATGAGAAATCCCAGATCCAGGCCTTGGATCGCAGTCAGACTGTCCTGCCCATGCAACCCGGTCAGGCTGAACGGCGCAGTCACGACTATGTCCGCCATGGCACCACATCGCTGTTCGCCGCACTCGATGTCGCCACCGGCAAGGTGATCGGCCAGTGCTATCCTCGGCATCGTGCCGAGGAATTTCGCCGCTTCCTCGACGAGATCGAGGCGAATGTCCCAGCCGAACTCGATGTCCATCTGATCTGGGACAACTACGCCACGCACAAGACCAAGATGATCCGCGACTGGCTGGCCAAACGGCCCCGCTGGCACGTGCATCTGACGCCGACCGGCAGTTCGTGGTTGAATCAGGTCGAGCGCTTCTTCGCCTTGTTGACCGAGCGCCAGATCCGGCGTGGGGTCCATCGCAGCGTCGAGGAACTTGAAACCGCGATCAACGCCTTTCTCGACAAGCACAATGAAAACCCGAAAGCGTTCCAGTGGATCAAGTCCGCCGATGACATTCTCGGCGCTATCGAGCGATACTGCGTCCGCACCGTCCAGAACGTCGCTCAGTAAAGCGAACTTCTGGTTCGGGACACTAGCTCTTTGTTTGATCGCATGATTCACGGCCTGTGACGTTTGCGCTCAGGCCGATCATGCTCTAGGCGGGCACCTTGCCGTCCGCGACATCCGCCGCCGTCGCGTCAGCCGAACGCAGCGCGGGATCGCCGTAGCCGGCGCCACCGGCGGTTTGCAGGATCACCCGATCGCCCTTCATCAGCCGTGTCACGACCTTGGACGGGATGGTTTCCGTCGTGCCGTCCGCGCGCAGGATCACCGATTCCGCCTGCGCCCCGTCGCCACCGCCGAAGACGCCTCGGGCGGCGGAGAAATGCCGTTCGCCGCGATGGGTGAAGGTGACGTTGTCGGTCAGGACCTCGTATTCCCGCAGCGTGCCCAACCCGCCGCGATGGGTCCCTGCCCCGCCCGATCCGGCGCGCAGGGAGAGGCGGTTGAGGCGGATGGGCGTTTCCATCTCCATCGCCTCCGCGGGTAGATTCATGCAGTTGGTGGCATCCGTTTCGATCACGTCCACCCCGTCACTGGTGGCCGAGGCACCCGATCCGCTGGCGATCAGGTCTCCGGTCACGAAGTTGCCGCCCGCCGGATGCCGCCCGCCGAACGCGACGAGCGCCATCTGGCCGGCCGCGGGGGCTGGCATACGGTCGGGGATCGCCTCGGCCAGCGCACCGAGGATGGAGGTCGTGATGCGCTTGATGGTCGATGTGCGGGCGTTGACCGGCGCGGGTTCGACCGGGTTGACCAGGCTGCCCTCCGGCAGGTGCAGGCTGATCGGGCGGAAGCAGCCGGCATTGGTCGGGATCGCCGGATCGGTCACCGCGCGGATGGCGAAGCAGGCGGCGGCGAGCGAACCGGAGGGCACGCAGTTCATCGGCCCGCGCACCTGCGGGCTGGTGCCGGTGAAGTCGATATGGATGCCGGCGTCGCTGACCGTCACCGCGACCTCGATCCGGATCGGCTTGTCGAGCTCGATCCCATCGTTGTCCATGAAATCAACATAGCGGTAGGTGCCGCTCGGAATCTTCGCGAGCGCCTGGCGCGTCATGGTCTCGGACCGGCCGAGAAGTTCCTCGAAGATGGCGAGCAAAGCGTTATGGCCGAATTTGTCGGCCAGTTCGCCGATGCGGCGGGCGCCGATGGAACAGGCGGCGACCTGGGCGTTGATGTCGCCCATCACGGTGTCGGGGATGCGGACATTCTGGCGGATGATGGCCACCAGCGTTTCGTTCACCACGCCCTTGTCGCGGAATTTCAGGGGCGGCAGGCGCAGGCCTTCCTGATAGATTTCCGTGGCGTTGGTGGGGACGGAACCGGCCGACATCCCGCCCATGTCCTGGTGATGCGTCATCGCGGCGCTGAAGGCGATGATCTGGCCGCGATGGATGATCGGCTGGATGATGGCGATGTCGGGCAGATGCGTGCCGCCGGTATAGGGATCGTTCAGCAGGAACGTATCGCCGGGATGCATCGTATCGGGTGGAAACGTCTCGATGATCTTCTTCATCACCGGGATCAGCGTCGCCAGATGAATCGGGATCGCGCAGGCCTGCGCCAGCGTCTGGCCATCGGCGGTGAACAGACCGGCCGAGGCGTCCAGCCCTTCCTTGACGATGGGAGAGAAGGAGCTTCGCAGTAGCGTGGACTGCATCTCGTTCGCGATGCCTTCCAGCTTATGGCGCGTGACCTCGATGGTGATGGGATCGGTCATGTCGCTTTCTCCAGGATCAGGGCGTCGCCGTCCGCGAGCCTCGCGGTCCAGCCGGGTTCCACGAGGGTGGTCGTGTCCGCCTGCTCGATGATCGCCGGGCCGGGAACGCGCGTTTCGGCGGTGAAGGCGTCGCGGTGCCAGATGGCGGCGTCCACGGTGCCGGCGGCAACGCGGATCGGGCGGGTCGTGGGCGGGCGGGGATCGCCGTGGCGGGTGGCCTCGATCGCGACGACGCCGGCGGAGGAGCGATGGACGGTGCGAAGGTTGACGATCTTCGCCTGCACGTTGGTGCTGTGGCCATAGACGCGCGCATGGGCGGCGAGGAAGGCTTCGTAGATGGCTTCGATCGAACGGTCCGCGAGGGATACTTCCAGGTGATACGACTGGCCGATGTAGCAGACATCGGCGTAGTGGCGGATGTCGATGCCATCGGTGATGCCTTCCGCCGCCATAAGCGTGCCGCAGCGCGCGTCGAGGTCGGCCAATGCCCTGCCCAGCGCGCTTTGGTCCAAGGCGGCGAGCGGGGTTGGGAAGGCGGCGGAGACCTCGTGTTCCACCGGCGCGCCCAGCAGGCCGGCGGCGGAGAGGACGCCGGGATGGGCGGGGACGACGATGGTGGTGATGCCGAGTTCGTCGGCCAGGGCGCAGGCATGCATCGGCCCGCCTCCGCCCAGCGGCAGCAGCGCGTAGCCACGCGGGTCGATACCCCGGCCGATGGAGACAAGCCGGATTGCTTCGGCCATCTGCGCGTTCAGCACGCGGTGGATGCCCAGTGCCGCCTGTTCCGTTGTCATGGACAGGGGTTTCGCGATCACGTTGTCGATCACCGCGCACGACAGATCTGGTTGCAGGCGCAACGTCCCGCCCGCGAAGTTGGCAGGGTCGATGTAGCCGAGTACGACGGAGGCATCGGTGACGGTTGGTTGGGTGCCACCACGGGCGTAGCACGCGGGGCCGGGCTCCGATCCCGCCGAATGCGGGCCGACGCGCAACGATCCCGCGCCGTCGAGCCAGGCGATGGAGCCGCCGCCGGCGCCGATCGCGGTCACATCGACCATCGGCACGCGCACGGTATAGCCGTCGATCAGGCCCTCGCCGCGGATCAAGGGCGTGCCGTCGGTGATCAGCGCGATGTCGCAGGACGTGCCGCCGATATCGACGGTGATCAGGTCCTTGCGGCCGGCCGCCCTGCCCGCTTCCAGGCCACCCACCACGCCGGCCGCGGGGCCGGAGAGGAACAGCCGCACCGGCCTCTGGCGTGCGATGGCGGATGACATGAGGCCGCCGCGCGACTGCATCACCTGCAACGGCACGGCCAGGCCCGCGCGGTCGAGGCCTTGTTCCATATTGGCAAGGTAATCGGCGACGACCGGCTTGATATAGGCATCGAAGGCGGTCGCACAGGTCCGTTCGTATTCACGGAAGGCGGGATCGACCTCGGACGACAGCGACACCGGCATGCCGGGGGCCATTTCCTCGATGATCGCGCGGATGCGCTGCTCATGCGTGGGGTCGAGGAAGGAGAAGATCAGGCTGACGGCGATTGCCTTCACGTCCAGGGCCAGAAGTTCGGCGACGGAGCGGCGGACGCTGTCCTCATCTAGGGGAATCAGCACCTGGCCCTGCGCGTCGAGCCGTTCGCGCGCCTCCTTGCGGTAGCGGCCAGGGGCGAGGAAGACCGGCGTTTCGGGCAGCAGCACCAGGTCGTACATCTGGTGGCGCATCTGCCGGCCGATTTCCAGCACGTCCTTGAAGCCTTCCGTGGCGATCAGGCCGATGCGGGCGCCCTTGCGTTCCAGCACCGCGTTGGTCGCGACGGTGGTTCCGTGAGTGAAACGGGTGATCGAGGCCGGGGGCACGCCCCAGTCCCGGCCCGCCATCTCCAACGCCGCCAGCACGGCTTTGCTGGGATCACCGCGGGTGGTGGGGATCTTGGCGATGCGGGTGCTGCCGTCCGACAGGCGGCAGACGACATCCGTGAAGGTGCCGCCGATGTCGATCCCGATCTCGGCGGTCATCGCGTGGCCGCCTGACCGGCGATGCGTCCGAAGATCATGGCCTTGCCGAGGGCGGAACCGGTCATGTAGGCGGCGCCGTGAAAGCCCGCGACCATTTCGCCGGCGGCACGCAGGCCCTGGATCGGCTCGCTGAAGACATCCAGCACCTGCATGGAAGGATCGACGGTGACGCCGCAATAGGTGCCGTACAAAGCCGCGGTCGAGGCATGGGCGTAGAACGGGGCGGTTTCAATTGGAACCAGCGCGCCGTGGTTGTGCACCAGATGGCGGCGGTGGAAGTCAGGATCGCCGCCGGCGCGCACGTTGGCGTTGTAGCGGGCAACGCTGTCCTTCAGGGTCTTGGCGTCCAGGCCGGTTTTCGTGGCGAGTTCATCCAGCGTGTTGGCCTCGACCAGCATGCCGTCGGCGTGGCGGTGGCGGACGTCGAAGATCGACACCTCCTCCTCATGCGAGTCGTAGATCGGCTGGTCGAAGATCTGCCAGGTGTGGTCGCCGTCCTGTTCCAGGGATGCGGTGCCAAGCAGCTTGTAGGAGAGGGATTCGTCGACAAAGCGGCGGGCCTGGAGGTTGACCGCGATCGCGCCCTTGTAGACAGCCAGCAGGCTATGGCGGCAGGTGTGGTTCGTCGGGTGCTTGCCGAAGGTGCCCTGGATATACGCGACGTCCCGCACGCCGGCGCCCATCTGCCAGGCCATCAGCAGGCCGTCGCCGGTATTGCCTTCCCCGCCCGAGACCCAGGCCTTGGCCTGCTTCGGCACGAAGGTCTTCAGGAGTTCGGCGTTGCGGGTGAAACCTCCGGCGGTCAGCACGACCTGGCGGCGGGCGGTGACATCCGTGGTCTGGCCACCTTGTTCGATCCGGATGCCGGTGACGCGGTTGCCGTCACGGAGCAGGCGTTTGGCCGAAGCGCCCGTGACGAATTCGATGTTGGCGTGGCGTGTTGCGTGGCCCGCCATGACGTTGATCATGGCATCGGGATCGACGACATGGCAGCGCGGCACCGACTGGCCGGAGGACGCATCGGGGCGGGGGGAGAACTGGACGCCCAGACCGCTCAGCCATTGATAGGTGGCAAGCTGGTTGTCGGTATAGGCGCGGACGATGGTGGGATCGTTCTCGCGCCGGCCGACTTCCATCAGGTCCTGGAACAGAAGTTCGCTTGAGTCCTCAATGCCGTGGGCCTGCTGGATGTTGGTGCCGGCGAAGGCGAGCAGGCCGCCGCAGATGCGCGACGATCCGCCGGGGGATGGCATCTTTTCCAACAACAGGACCTGGGCGCCGGCATCGGCCGCGGTCAGGGCGGCGGCGAGGCCGGCCGCTCCGGCGCCGACCACGATGATGTCTGTTTCGGTGTTCATTCTTGTCCTTTGTGGCCGGCGGGGGGACGGGTCATCGTGGGTGCGGGGGTTGGTCCCCGGCACAAGGCCGGGGATGACGAAAGGGGGGGCCGGGGATGACGAAAGCGGAGGCGCGGGGATGACGATGGCGTCAGGTCAGAACTTCAACCGATCCACGCCGTAGAACGCGCCCACCTGGTCGACCCGTTCCTGGCTGGGGACGGAGTTGAACCAGCCGTGGCGGCTGTGGCGGATGCCGGTGGCGCGATAGAGATCGACCATGAGCTCCGCCATCTTCATCGTGCTGCCCAGGCCATCGATGATCGGGACGTCATCGACACGGTTGATCCCGTTCCGGGCCATCAACAGGTTCAGCGGCACCTCACCCGGAATGATCACGTCGGCGCCGGTTTCCTTGATGACGCGGCGGGCGACCTCCTGGAATTTCTCGATCAGCGGGCCGGGGTTTTCATAGGCCGGCAGCACATCGGCGAATTTCAGGCCCGAGGCGACGACGCCGGCGCAACGATCGGTCAGGCCGTAGTTCCGCACCTGCTCCTGATACAGCGGGATCATGCGGTCGATGAACAGGATGATCGCGAAACGCTGCCCGAACATCGTTGCCAGATGACAGCAGGTTTCGCCCATGCCGATCACGGGGATGTCGATCAGCGACCGCGCTTCCCGCAGCATCGGGTTCGGCAGGGTGCACATCGCGAAGGCGTCGAATTTCTGTGCCTCGGCCGCGCGTCCGGCGGCGATCCACTGGTTGCCGTGGATCCAGAACGTGTAGCCGTAGCCGATATCGTCGCCGGGGTAGTTGGAGGGGTACGTCCCCTCCGCCTGGCCATGGAACACGACCTCGGTATCCGGGCGCAGCACCTTGGCCAAATGGGCGCGCATCGCGTCCTCATAGCCCGGCAGGTCGCCCAGGACGGTGAAGCTTTGGTGCCAGAGTTTCATGCCCATCGGTCAGGCCGCCTTCACGATGGCGCTGTCGGCTTCCATCGGCAGCGGGCCGGTATTGCGCGATGTCACCCAATCGGGCCGGGACTGCGGCCCGAAGGCCGGCGCGTTGGCGGAGGCATTGCAGGAGATATAGATGTGCCACCGATCCTCGGCCGACAGATTATGGCCCGAGGCATGCAGCACGTTGCAGTGGAACAGCACCGCCGTGCCCGCCTTGCCGGTGACCGGCACGACCGGGGGGGAGGCGCGCAGGACCTCGATCATCTTCTCCTTCGGGATCGTCCAGAGCTTGTAGCCGGTGGACGTATCCATCACCGATTCCAACAGCCCCAGGCGATGCGTGCCGGGCAGCATGTAAAGGCCGCCGCTGAACTCGGTCGTGTCGTTCAGCATGACGTTGAAGGTCGCCATGTTGGGCGTCGGGCAGCCGTCCTTGCTCCAGGAGTTGTAGTCCTGGTGCCACATCCAATGCGTGCCCTCGATCGCGGGCTTGGCGTTGATCTTGGTGTGGTAGACGTAGATTTCCTCGGTCCCGAGGACCTGGCGCACCGGCCGCTGCACCCGCGGGGTGCGGACCAAGGCGCGGAACGGGGCGGATGCGGTGACGCCGTCATCCTCATGCACGCGGAACAGGGCCTTTACGCCGCCGGTGTGTTCGCGGACGACTTCCTCGGCCTGGATCTTCGAGAGGCGTTCGACTTCCTGGCGCATGACCGCGACCTCGGCGGCCGAGAACAGGTCGGGGAACACAAGGAAGCCCTCGCGTTCAAATTGGGCGCGCTGCGCGGCGGTCAGTTCCATGGTGTTTCGTTCCCTAGCGTCGACTGCCCCGATGGTTGGCGCACAAGGCGGTTTCAGGCAAGCGGGCGATGCATGGCGCGCCCGGGTGACTCGCCGCCGCGTAACGGCTAGACGATGGGGATGCCGGTCTTTCTGCGTGTGACCCTGCCGCTGTCGGGGCTGAATTTCCTCAACCAGGCGGCCAGGGCGCTGATCGCGACCATCGGCCCCCTGCTCGCGCTCGAATTCGACCTGACGGCGACCGAGCTTGGGATGCTGTCGGCGACCTTCTTCTTTTCCTATGCGCTGTCGCAGTTGCCGGTCGGGCTGGCGCTGGACATGTTCGGCGTCGGGCGGGTGCAGCGGGTGCTGGCGCTGGTCGCCGCCGTGGGCTTCGGCATCTGCGCCGTGTCGGACAGCGTGATCACCCTGGCGATCGGACGCTTCATCACCGGCATCGGGATCAGCGTCGGCATGATCGCGATGCTGACGGCGCATTCCCAATGGGTGCCGCGCCACCGGGTCGCCGCGATGACGGGGCTGGGGGTCTTTGTCGCCTCCTTCGGCGGACTGGCCGCGACCCTGCCGGCGCAGCAGCTTGTGCCCTTGTTCGGCTGGCGCGGCGTGTTCTGGGTGTTCGCCGGGATTTCACTGGCGATCTCGGTCTGGATCACGCTCAGCGTGCCCGAACCGCCGGGGGAGCGTCCGGTCCGCAAGCGCCTGGGCCAGCAGGTTGTCGAGTTCGCGCGCCTGTTCAAGCACCCGGCCTGCCTGCGCTATGCCCCGGCGATCGCGCTGCTGTCGGGGATGAACTTCACCTATGGCGGGCTGTGGGCCGGGCCGTGGCTGCGCGATGTCGGCGGATTCGAGGACGAGATGCGCGCCAGCCTGCTGATGGCCTGCATGGCGGGCATGACCGCGGGCAGCCTGCTGACTGGGCAATGCGCGTCGTATCTGCAACGGATCGGCTACAGCGCGATGACGGTGCCCTATATCGCGATGGGCGGGCTGCTGCTGGTGCAGATCCTGCTGATCTGGGTGCCGTCGCCGCATCCGGTGGCGATCGGGGCGACCTGGTTCGCGTTCACGTTCCTGAGTTCGGCCGGCCCCGCGGGCTATGCCGCGGTGGGCCAGCGATTCGGGCCGGAACTGGCCGGACGCGTGGGGACCGCGCTGAACTTCACGATGCTCGCGACGGTCTTCTTTCTACAGAACATCATTGGCTGGATACTGGATCTGTGGCCCCGCACCGCCAATGATGGCTGGAGCCCCGTCGCCTATGGCTGGGCCATGGGGCTGACGGTGGTGCTGCAGGCCGCCGCGATCCTGTGGATGCTGCGGCCTGAGCGGAAGGCCTGAGGCCTTAAGCGGCCAAAGGTTGCAGTTTCTCGATCTCGGCGCCGAAACGAGCCTGGGCGACCGAGAGGTCGAAGGCGGTTTGGAGGCCGAGCCAGAACTGCGGGCTGGTGCCGCGGAAGCAGCGGGCCAGGCGCAGGGCCAAGTCGGATGTCAGAGGCTCCTGATCCGCCAGGACCGGCGTGATCTGGGAGGGCGGAACCCCAAGCGCCTGCGCCAGACGATCAGCGTCCAGGTGCATCGGTTCCATGAATTCTTCTCGCAGCACCGTTCCGGGGTGCATCCGGTTGCTCTTGCGTGCCATGTCGACCCCGCCGAACTCCTTTTACGAGATGGAGCATGATCGGGAGTCGTGGCGGGAAAATGGCAAAATCGGGCAAACTGGGTGCGAGGCCGAAAAATTTTGTAATTTCGTCATCCGACCGAAGGGCGACGGCGGAGGAGGTAGCGCTGCCGCCCCTCCAGCACCAGTTCGCGACGCTGGTTATGGATCGTGGTGCGGAAGCCCAGCACGCCGGTGGTCCGGCCCGGGGTGAGTTCGTCGATTTCCAGCGCGCTGTAGAGCGTGTCGCCGGAGAAGACCGGTTTCAGGAATTTGCTGGACTGCTCGATGAAGCCGACCAGGCAGTCCTCGACAAGAAACGGAAACAGGCCGGCGCCGGGGGCGGTCTGCGCCAGGGTCTGCAGGCCGTGGGCGAGCAGGCCGGGCATGCCGCGCGTCTTGCAGTATTCGACGTCATAATGGACAGGGTGGTTGTCCCCGCTGGCGCCCTGGAAGGCCAGGAAGACGGCGTCGGTCATGGTGCGGCTGGGGAGCAGGAAGCGCTCCCCCACCGTGAAATCGTCGAACCACCGCTGGCCGGGGACCATGCGGTGGGCGGCGGGATCGAAGGCGTCCATGGTCATGCCGGCATCTTGCAGCCGGTGCCGGGATCGGCAAGCGCGTCGGCGGCCGGACCGATCACCTTGTTTTCGCCGTTGCGGGCTTCGCGCAGCCAGATGGTCTGGATCGGATTGTGGCTGGGGGAGAGGGTGAAGGCGCCACGCGGGCTGTCGATCTTCGCGGCCCGGATGGCGGCGGCCAGCGGCTTGATGGCGGAGGCATCGCCCTTGGTCGCGGCCAGGCCCGCCATCAGCATCTGTGCTGCGTCATAGCCCTGCACGGCGTAGACATCGGCGTCGCGCGTGGTCATCGCCTTGAAGGCGGCGCGGAAGGCGACGTTCTTTGGATTGTCCAGGCCGTCGCCGTAATGCAATGCGGTCTGGATGCCCTCGGCCGCCGCGCCCTGGGCCTTCAGCACGCCTTCGGTCAGGAAGCCCGAGCCGCAGAGCGGCAGCTTCGCCCGCAGACCGGCCGCGGCGTAGTCCTTGACGAACTGCACCGCGCCGCCGCCAGCGAAGAACGATCCAACCGCCTCGACGCCGAGGCCCGGAAGCTGGGCCAGGATCGGCTGGAAATTCGCCTCGGGGAACGGCAGAGTCAGCACATGGGTGAGTTCGGCGCCGCCGGATTTCAGGCCGTCGCGGAAGCCTTCGCCCGATTCCTTGCCGGCCGCATAGTCCCAGGTGACCCAGGCCGCCTTCTTCACGCCCTGGGAGGCCAGCGCCTTGCCCATGCCAAAGGCCGGCTGCCAGTTGCTGAAGGAGGAGCGGAACACGTAGGGGGAGCACAAATCGCGAGTGGCCGCGACGTTGCCGGCATTGGGGATGATCAGCGGGACTTCCTTGTCGCGCGCCGCCTGCACCAGGGCCATGACGACCCCGGAATGGACGGTGCCGATCATGGCATCCACATTCTCCCGCCCCAGCAGGCGGTTGACGTTGGCCGGCGCCTTGGAGGGATCGGATTCGTCATCGACCTTCACGATCGTGACCGTCCGCCCGCCCATCTTGCCGCCGTTTTCCTTCAGGCACAGCTCGATCGCGGCGGCGATGTTCTCGCCCAGCACGGCGAAGGTGCCGGAGAAGGGCAGCATCAGGCCCAGCTTCAACGGCGCGCCTTGGGCGATGGCGGGGGTGGCGAGCGTGGCGGCCGCCATCCCGCCCAGAAGCGTGCGGCGTGAAACCTGGGACATGTGAACTCTCCCTGCTGGGCCGGCCGATGCGGGCCGTTCGTTGTCAGGTCCCGTATCGCATGTTAGGCGAACCCCCTCAACCGACCCGGGATCCCAGCATGGCCACCACCCTGCCCGCCGATCCGACCCAGCGCTTCTTCGAGCACTACCCGGAGGGGGCGGTGTTCGAACTCGGCAGCTTCACGATGTCGGAGGCCGAGATCATCGCCTTTGCCCGCCAGTTCGACCCGCAGGACATGCATGTCGATCCGGCTGTCGCGGCGACGGGGCCGTTCGGGCGGGTGATCGCCAGCGGATGGCAGACGGTCGGGCTGATGATGCAGTTGTTCGTGGCGCATTTTCTGCCGAAGAACGGCCTGGCGTCTCCGGGCGTGGATGAGCTTCGCTGGATGAAGCCGGTGTTTCCGGACGATACGCTGAGCGTTCGGGTCACGATCACCGAGTCCCGGCTATCGAAGTCCCGTCCCGATCGCGGGCTGACGCGGAACCTGATCGAGGTGCGGAACCAGGCGGGGGATATCGTGCTGAGCATGCAGCCGATGAACTTCATCCGCTGCCGGCCGGGACAATCGGCTTGATCGCCTGACGATGGCCAATCATGAGCGCCTGGACTGCATGAAGTGTCCGGCGTTGTGCTGCCGTATGGCGGGCTATGTCCGCGTCAGCCGCGATGACGTCCGGCGGCTGGCGAAGCACCTGAAGATGACCGTTCCCGATTTCGAGAAGCGGCACGTCGTGGAAACGACCCGCAAGGGGGAGAAACGGATCAAGCAGGGGTTCAAGACCTGCCAGTTCCTCGATGAGAACCGGATGTGCGGGGTCTACGACGCGCGTCCGAATGATTGCCGGGGGTATGTATGCTGGAACCAGGATGATGAGACGGTCTACGACTATGCGGTGTTCCTGCAGGAGCCGATCGTCAAGCTGCGGGATCGGGAACGGGATGTGAAGAAGTAGCCTGCCCGTCGTGGCGGCCGGAGGGGGACAAAAGACGGCCCACCCCGTCGTGGCGGCCGGAGGGCCGCCATCCACGACTTCGCTGTAGCCGACAGGGAAAAGCCGTGGGTGCTGGGCCTGCGCCCAGCATGACGAGAGGGCATCGCGGCAGGCTAACCCTCCCCGCTCACCCCCCCGGAATCAACCGCCCACGCAGGAATGCGCAAATACGGTCGTATTCAGCCTTCGCGGCCGGACCCGTGAAGCGCGCGCGCATGAAGCCGTGGATCATCGACTTCGCCTCCCGATACGTCACATCCACCCCCGCCAGCGCCAGCTTTGACGCATAGAGCCGCCCGTCATCGCGCACCGGATCGAGCTCCGCCGAAACGATATAGGCCGGCGGCAGGCCGGAGAAATCCGTCGCCACGATCGGGCGCGCGTAGGGATCGGTCTGGTGTTCCGGCGCGGGCAGCAGCAATTTCATATAGTTGTGGCAGGCGGCGGTGGTCAGGCCATAGCCCTCGGCGTTCTCCTGGTACGATGCCGCCGTCATGTCCGAGCCGATCACCGTATAGATGACCGCCTGCCCCACGATCCGCGGTCCCCGGCGGTCGCGCGCGGCCAGGCACAAGGACGCCGCCAAGTGCCCGCCGGCGCTGTCCCCGGCCAGGGCGATGCGAGCCGGATTGATCTCGAACTGACGCGCATGCGACGCAAGATAGGACAGCACGCCATAGCAATCATTGAAGGCGGCGGGATACGGGTGCTCGGGCGTCAGGCGGTAGTCGACGCTGACCGTGACCGCGCCGCTTTCCGCCGTCAGCCCCCAGGCCACCGGATCGGAACTGTCGAGGTCCCCCTTCATGAAGCCGCCGCCATGCATATAGATGATGCAGGGGAGCGCGCCGGTCGTATCGGCGGGGCGGTAGACGCGCACCGGGACGTCGTGGCCGGGCGTCGGGATCACGACGTCGCGCACCGTCAGGCCCGGCGCGCGCGGCGGGGCCAGTTTCTTCGTATAGGCGGTCCAGGCCGCGCGCTGTTCCTCGACCGTAGTGCCGCCATAGGCGACCTGCTGCGCCTCGATCAGGACCTGCATGTCCGCATGGGGTTCACGCCGCGTGATCATCGTCTCTTTCCCCTTCGCCGCCCGCCTGGAGCATGATCGGCCTGAGCGAAACCGTTACAGGCCGCGAATCATGCGATCAAACAACGCCAGCGGGCATGATCGGGGACGAACGCTACCAGACCGCGCAGGAATGACCAGAGGCGGCGGTGCGTGAAAACGCCCCCCGGTTGCCCCGTCCGGCGTCCTCCCTCACATTGAACCACCAACACCTTTACGGGAGGAACAACACATGGACGTACGTCTCGACGGGCGCGTGGCCATCATTACCGGGTCCAGCAAGGGCCTCGGATTCGCCATGGCCAAGGAATTCGCCGCATCAGGCGCCAATGTCGCCATTCTCGCCCGCAGCGCCGATGGCCTGGCCGAAGCCAAAGCCGCCGCCTCCGCGGGCGCATCCGGCAAGGTGGAGACGTTCCAGTGCGACGTCTCCAAGGCCGATGACATCAGCAAGACCTTCGCCGCCGTGGTCGCCACCTTCGGCAAGGTCGACATCATCATCAACAACGCCGGCCTGTCCCGCGCCATGCCCTCGCCGCTGATCAGCGATGAGATCTGGCAGGAAGACCTGGAGCTCAAGCTGTTCGCCGCGATCCGCTTTGCCCGCCTCGCCTGGCCGGGGATGACCGAGCGGAAATGGGGCCGCATCATTAACGTGCTGAACACCGGCGCGAAGGCGCCGCGGGCCAATGGCGCGCCGACGGCCGTGTCGCGCGCGGCCGGCATGGCGCTGATGAAGGTGCTGGCGAATGAAGGCGCGCCGCACGGCATCCTGGTGAACGGCATGCTGGTGGGCCAGATCGTGTCCGACCAGATCGCCCGCCGCTTCGCGCAGGAACGGCCTAACATGTCGTTCGACGAATACGTCGCCAAGGCCGGCGCCGGTATTCCGGTCGGGCGCATGGGCAAGGCCGAGGAATTCGCGGCCATGGCGTGCCTGCTGTGCTCCGACCTGGGCGGCTTCACCACCGGCACCGCGATCAACATGGACGGCGGCGCCAGCCCGGTCGTCTGATCACGATGCCATCAGCCGGCGGCCCGCGCGGCCGCCGGTTCAACGCAGGAGGAAATCGCCAAAATGGCTGGATTGTACTACGAAGAATTCCACGTCGGTCAGGAATTCGAGCATCCCTGGACCCGCACCGTCACTGAAACGGACAACGTCCTGTTCACCAGCCTGACGATGAACGTCCAGCCGCTGCACCTGGATGTCGAGTTCGCGTCGAAGACCGAGTTCGGTAAGCCGCTGGTCAACTCGATCTTCACGCTGGGGCTGATGGTCGGCGTCTCGGTCAACGACACGACGATCGGCACGACAGTCGGCAATCTGGGCTTCACCGATGTCCGCTTCCCCAAGCCGGTCTTCGCCGGAGACACGCTGCGCTCCCGCACCAAGGTGCTGGCGATGCGGGAGAGCAAGTCGCGCCCCGATGTCGGCATCCTGGAATTCGAGCACACGTGCTGGAACCAGCGGCAGGAGATGGTGGCCTACTGCAAGCGCCAGGCGCTGATGCGGAAGAAGCCCACCGCCTGACAACCTGGCTGGCCCGTTTCGTTGCCAGCGAAACGGGTCACGCCAACGGCCAGGTCTTTTCCGGGATGAACTTGAACGGGTAGTTCGGGTCGACATAGCCTTTCGGCTCATCCCGTTTCGGCAGTTTCACCTTTTCCCGGTCCATTTCCTCGTACGGGATCTGGGTCAGCATATGGCTGATCATGTTAAGCCGAGCGCGCTTCTTGTCGTCGGAGCGGATGACGTGCCAGGGGGCCCAGGGGGTATCGCTGGCCTTGAACATGTCGTCGCGGGCGCGGGAATAGTCGAACCAGCGGCTGTATGACTTCAGGTCCATCGGCGACAGCTTCCAGATCTTCCGTCCGTCCGTGATGCGGGATTCGAGCCGCCGCGTCTGCTCCTCCGGGCTGACCTCCAGCCAGTATTTCAACAGGATGATGCCGGACTCGACGAACGCGCGCTCGACCGCGGGCACCATCTGCAGGAAGCGTTCGGCCTGGGCCTCGGAGCAGAAGCCCATCACCCGCTCGACGCCCGCGCGGTTGTACCAGCTGCGGTCGAAGATCACGACCTCTCCGCCCGCCGGCAGATGCGGGATGTAGCGCTGGATATACATCTGCGATTTCTCGCGTTCCGAGGGCGCCGGCAGGGCGACGACGCGGAACACACGGGGGCTGACGCGTTCGGTGATGGCCTTGATCGTGCCACCCTTGCCGGCGCCGTCCCGCCCCTCGAACACGATGCAGACCTTGAGGCCCTTGTGGACCACCCATTCCTGCAACTTCACCATTTCGACATGCAGGCGGGCGAGTTCACGCTCGTAGTCGCTGGATCGCAGCTTGCCGTCCGGAGCATCCGCGTGCTGGCTGGGCGCGCCCTGGTCGGCGTGCAATGCCTTTGATTTCTTGGCCTTCTTGTTCTTACCCATGCATCGTTTCCCAAACCGTTCTGGTTAAGCCCGGCCGGTGATGGCAGCCGGCACGGACATCCGCATTCTGCTGGATCGGATCGCATCGAAGCATCGCGATCCGCATTGACCTGTATCAACGGCGCCGCGTCACCATATGGTAAGGTGCTTCGTGCCCGAACGGGAATGGCTTTTGGCCATCCTCGTCTCGTTCTGAATGATTTTACTTTATCCCGATCTGACAGGAGGCCTTCATGCTCGAAGATGGCGCGTTTACCGCCGGTGATCTCATGAGCCAGGACGTCGTCGTGGTGCATCCCGAAACCTCGCTGCGCGAGGCGGTCGGCCTGATGGCGAGCCGTCACGTCAGCGGCCTGCCGGTCGTCGATGGCGACGGCACGCTGGTCGGCATGCTGAGCGAGGGTGACTTGGTGCGCTGGCACGAGGGCTACAGCGCCAAGCAGGCCAAGTGGCTGGACATGCTGGCGGATGGCTTCATCCTCGCGCCCGACTTCCTGGAAGGCATCCGATCCGAGCAGCACAAGGTCAAATCCGTCATGTCCAAGGGCGCGACGACGGTGACCGAGGATGTCCTGGCGCGTGAAATCGCCAGCATGATGTATGCGAAGAAGATCAAGCGCGTGCCCGTCCTGCGCGACGGCAGGCTGGTAGGGATCGTGTCCCGCTCCGACTTGGTGCGAGCGCTCGCGATACGGCTGAATGAGCAGGGCGGCGGGGGATCGACCGGCACCGTGAATGTGAACGAGGCGCTGCGGAAGCGTCGCGACGAACGCTGAGCACGGCGAACGGACCGCCATCGGGCAAGGGGAAACAAGCGTGCCACTGGAACTTGAAATCGTCACCCCGGACAAGCTGCTTCTGTCCCGGCCGGTGGAGATGGTCGTGATCCCCGCCATGGAGGGCGACATGGGCGTCCTGGAGGGCCACACGCCCATGATCGTGGTGCTGCGGGGCGGGATGGTGAGCCTGTACCAGGGCGAGCACATCACCGACCAATGGTTCATCCTGGGCGGATTCGCCGAGATCACCGGGGAACGCTGCACCGTGCTCGCGACCGAGGCGATGCTGCCGTCCGAACTCCGCCAGGACCACGCCGAGTCGCTGCTGCGCCAGGCCGAGGCCGACTATGCGGCACTGGCGGGCGGCGACGTCGATGAGCAGCAACTGGCGCTGGACCGGATCGACGCGGCGCGGTCGATGGTGGAGGCCGCGAGCGGCGCGCAGGCGCACTAGGCTCCAAACTCAATTACGTGTTGACGTGACTCCATATGGTTCGCTTCGACACGCCTGATCGAGTGTGAACTGACGGGCGGCGGGACGTGGCTTTCGGAGAATGGATTGTCGTTCGACGTGCTTGGCCTGTTGTGCGAGCGGGTGACGCCCAGACCGCGCGGCTTGGTATGATTCGTAAGGTGCTCCATGTGGAGGACAGAGAACCGTAGGATTTTCAAAATGAATTTCATTCGCAGGATGGCCTCTTGTGCTGCCCCCAGGAACGAGTCGTAACTGGCCCTCACCGCGGGCCGTCACCCAGGGTGGCCGGACTCCAGCGCTAGCCCAGTCAGGTGAATGGTCCGGGTTGGGAACGCAAATTCGATCGCAAGTTCCGTCGCCATGCCCATAATCCGCAGCAGGATATCCTCCCGCACCTCAAGTTCGGCGGCGTAAGTCTCTACCGACAGGTGGAACAGCACCAGGATATCGAGACTGCTGTCGCCGAATGCGTTCAGCCGGACTTGTGCATTGCCATCGTTAACCTGTGCATGTTCCTGCAGCAGAGCGCGGATGCCATCGATGAGTTGTTTCAGCCTAACTTGCGGCGTGTCGTAGGTCACCTGGACCAGAAAACGTTGCCGCCGCAGCGGGCGTAGTGTCAGGTTCTCGACCGTCGTGTTGACAACGACGCTGCTCGGGATGGACACGACCGAGTTGTCCGGCGTCCGGATGCGCGTGCTGCGGAACCCGACATTTTCCACCGTCCCTTCAGTGCCGCTTACACGGATGACATGGCCGACACGAAAGGGCTTCTCGAGCATGATCAGCATCGAGCCAAGGAAATTCGCCACCGTATCGCGGGCTGCCAGTGCAACCGCCAAGCCGCCAACGCCCAGACCGGCGATGATGGAATAGGCTGGAAACCCCAGCTCGTCTGCCCCCTGGATCAGGCATCCGATGGCGATCAGAATCCCGGCGCTGCGCGTGCCGAGCATCACAAGTTGGCTATCGAGGCTACCGCTCTTGAGTCGCTCAGAGGTAATGATGATTTCGCCAAGGATGATCGAACCGACGACCGCCAGCCACGCAATCGTGAAATAGAACGCGCCGGTCTCAGCGTAAGTCAGCAGGACGCGGGGTATGCCGCCGATCCGTAGGAGTGCGCAAAGCAGTGGAAGCAACAGGCCCGTTATCAGAAGGATCGCCAGGGGTATCGGCAGCGTGTGCCACTTCACGCGGCTTTCAACCTTACGGTGTTTCGACAGCCGCAATGCTGACCACCGGGCGCCATACAGGATCAGCCAGGCAAGGACGGCGCCGGTCGCCAATCCTAGCCACTGCCAGAAAGCCGCTCCCGCAACCCTAAACCTGGCCCAGTCAGGGAGACTCAACATCCAGCGCACCGGCACGACCATCGCCAAGCCGATGGGGGAGTTGAGCAACGCCTCGTAGATCGTGTCCGTCTGCCCCCCACTCAACGTCTGATAAGCGTTGTTAAGCCGCATGGCGGGACCCGGCTTGTAAGGGAGGTCGCGGACCTTATCGTAGTACTCCGGCAACCTGTCGATCGTATCCGCCGATATGAGGAACTCGCCGTGCTGCGGCCCATTTTCGACCAGCACGAAATCGATCTCGGTGTTCGGTATCCGCCATCGCTTCAACCCGGTCGCAGCGGCTGTAGTCGCATCGCGCATGGTGTCGGGGGTGGGCAGTGAAATACGGTCAAGGATCTCCTTGAGTTGAACCACCCGCTCAAACGCGACGACATCTCGAAGGACCGGCGATATTCGGGACAGGTCCAGGTATGCGACGGTCCCACTTGCGCGCTGCAGAGCATCGATCCGCGTGCGGCGTTCCTCTGGGCTGAGATACAGCCTGCCGGAGGTGGCATATGATTCCAGCGCCTCTGCCACAAGGCTGTAACTTCCATCCAGGGTCGCCATAAATCCATAGAGGGAGGCCTGAGGGCTGGAGCGATCGGCAGGGCGCAGACGATCGATTTCGGCCGCGCATACCATGACTGGCAGTAACAGCGTTAGGTTGAGGACGACCATAAGCGTCCAGCATCCATGACGGTAGGTGGATCGCCCCCTGCTTGCGCTACAACCCCAACCGCTGAGCGGGCGTGTAGTCATTCGCTGACAGGCTTTCCGAATTGCCTGATGATTGCGTTGTAGTTGTCTGATTGACGCAACAATTGGCCCGCCATGTTACGCAGGCGGTCCACGTCATCAGGTGGAAGTACGAAGCTGGTCGGCAGGTTCATAAAGTAGGCCCGCTCCTTCGGGTCCTGGATCGCATCGAAGCTCACGTCGATCACGTCCAGCGTGAGCTTCGGTATGCTGCGTTCTGCCTGTGCCTGGCTTACCCCGGCCACCCGCGCCCTAGCGATCAGCAACTCACGCTGGCGCACCATGAGCGCGGCGCGATCCTTCAGCGTCTCGACGGTTTCGAACGAATAGCGATCGATCGGTACACCCGAGGCTTGCGTCAACTGAACAACCATGCCTGGTGGTGTTTCCACGCGATCCCAATCGGTCTTGGGTGAGGAATGGGAGTTTACCACCAGCTGGATGACCCGGCGGATGCCGCCGAATCCAATCTCGCCCTGGTATGCGGCACTGGCTGCCGCTTCCTCGAGGAATTCCAGCACGCCGCGCACCCCGATGTTGTCCGAAACGCCACCATCGACAAGATGGATATAGGGGCGGTCCTTGCTGTTCTGGAATGCCTCCATCTCGAGATAGCGCTGGTAGGCTCGGCCCGCGGGGCGGACTCTGGTGTTGGGATTGGCAATTTCTTGCACCCAAGGCGGATACTGTAGGTCGCACGTGCCTCCGTAGTTGTTGAAGGTCACAGGCGAGAGCACCACGGGAACAGCGGACGATGTGGCCGCAGCACGCGACAGGCGAACCTTGCCCAGGTCCGAGCAAAGCAGGTCGAAATCGTTCTGGAAGAAGGCCAGACGTGATCCTGTCGACAGGTCGGTGCCGGTCGCCAGTGCAACCGGTCCGGCCTTGGTAATTAAGTCGTCAAACGTCGCGCCGTTGAACAGTATCTCGTCATAAAATTCGGCCGCGAGTTCCGACCGACCGGCAGACCCGCCAACGAATTTCCCCCAGTTGAGCGGATTGGCCATGCGAGCCAATAGGGCGCCTTGCACGTCACGTTTGAGGAAGCTGGCCTCGTACTCGGAGAACAGGCGATCACCATGGAGTGCATAGGAGAGAGCGGTGAAGCTCCCGCCGGAGACACCGGTTATCAGGTCAACCTCGTCGATCAACCGGCGCGGCACGCCATTGACCATCACTTCGGTACGCCGGAGTTCCTCCAGCACGCCGTACGAGAACGCCGCGGCACGCGTTCCACCGCCTGAGAATGACAGGATGAACAGCGTGGACGGGTCGTTGTTCTGGCGTTTGGGTATCAGGAGATATGGGCGGTATCCGCTTTTCGGGTCAACCTGGGAGATCGGTTCGTTGATGGGCCGACTGGCGCACCCCGTGAGCGCCAACGCTGTTAGAAACGAAATGATCAGGCTGGCAGCGCGCATGTTTTTCCCTGCTCAGGTAGCCGACTTTCCCCGATGAGCGGCCAGTCCGAGCACCATTGCACCAGCTTATCCGTCGATCTGGGTATTTTGCAAGGAAGTGGAACGAAAAATGTGGCTCGGCTCCACACACAATTACCTGTTGTCGTGACTCCATATGGTTCGATTCGACTCCTCCGAGTGATGGGAGCGAAGCAATGTCGACCCTTTTCTCGTTGTCGGACGAGCAGTGGGCGGCTTCGGAGCCGCGGATCCCGATGAACCGGCCCGGCTTGAAACCGAAACGGAACCGTGAGGTGATCAGTGGGATCATCCACGTGCTGCCCATACGACAAACCTGCCAGGAACTTCACCGCTACCGTTATCCTAGCCACAATCGTCAGATGGTGGATTTGAATGAGTCTGGAGCCTAGCCGCGGCGCTTGCTTCCATCCCCCCACCCCGCTATATCCCCGCCCCTGTCTGTGAGCCGGGCCTGGAATGGGCATGCCCGGCCGCGACCGCGTGACGCCCCTGGCCCCATGGCCGGATCGGTGTTCACGCCGCTGAGAAGGAGACCAAAATGCCCAAGATGAAGACCAAGTCGTCGGTCAAGAAGCGGTTCAAGATCACCGCGACCGGCAAGGTGCTCGCCGGACCCGGCAACAAGCGCCACGGCCTTATCAACCGCTCGCAGAAGATGAAGCGCACCGCCCGCGGGAGCCAGACGCTGACCGACATGGACGCGCGCACCATCAAGCAGTGGGCCCCCTACGGTCTGGGTTGAGGAGATAGGCTATGGCACGTGTCAAACGGGGTACCACCACCCACGCCCGCCACAAGAAGGTCCTGGCGCAATCCAAGGGCTTTGTTGGTCGGTCTTCCACCAATTACCGCATCGCGCTGGAACGGCTGGAGAAGTCTCTTCAGTACGCCTACCGCGATCGGCGCAACAAGAAGCGTGAGTTCCGCGGCCTGTGGATCCAGCGCATCAACGCCGCCGTCCGCGAACATGGGCTGACCTACAGCCGGTTCATCGACGGCCTGAAGCGCGCCGGCATCGAGATGGACCGCAAGGTTCTCGCCGCCATCGCCTATGACGATCCGGACAGCTTTGCCGGCATCGTGAAGAAGGTTCAGGCCGCCCTGGCTTGATCCGACTCCCTTCCGGGAGTTGAGAGAAGAACAGGGGCCGCCTGCCCGGGCGGCCCTTTTTCCGTTGCGAGGACCGATGTCCGACGATCTGCAAGCCCTTCAGTCCGAGACCGAGGCGGCTTTGTCCGCCGCCGCCGACCTGCGTGAATGGGACGCGATCCGCGTCGGCGTGCTGGGGCGCAATGGCAAGCTGACCGCGCTGCTGCGCGACCTCGGCAAGGCCGCGCCCGAGGAACGGCGGGAGCGTGGCGCCGCGCTGAACCGGTTGAAGGACGCGCTGAACACGGTGATTGAGGTGCGGAAGGCCGATCTGGACGCCGCGGAACTCGACCGCCGCCTGGCCGCCGAACGGATCGATCCGACCCTGCCGCCGCGCCCGCGCGAGGTTGGCCTGATCCACCCGATCAGCCGCACGATCGAGGAGATCGCCGCGATCTTCGGCGCCATGGGTTGCACGATCATCGAGGGCCCGGACGTCGAGAGCGACTGGCACAATTTCACCGCGCTCAATATCCCAAGCTGGCACCCGGCCCGCGCCGACCAGGACACGTTCTATCTGCCGGCGCAGGGTGACCAGCCGCCTCCGGTGCTGCGGACGCAGACATCCCCCGTGCAGATCCGCACGATGCTGACCCAGGAACCGCCGATCCGCGTCATCGTCACCGGCCGCACCTATCGCGCCGACCATGACGCCACCCACTCGCCGATGTTCCACCAGTGTGAGGGGCTGATCATCGATCGCGGCATGACGCTGGGGCACCTGAAAGGCTGCCTGATCGACTTCCTCCGCACCTTCTTCGGCATCGCGACGCTGCCGGTCCGGTTCCGCTCCAGCTACTTCCCCTTCACCGAACCATCGATGGAAGTCGATATCGGCTGGAACCGCCGCACGGGCGAACTCGGCGGTGGCGGCGACTGGCTGGAAATCCTGGGCAGCGGCATGGTCCATCCCCGCGTGCTGGCCAATTGCGGCATCGACCCGCGGGAGTGGCAGGGCTTCGCCTGGGGCATGGGGGTGGAGCGCATCACCATGCTCAAGCACGGCATGACCGACCTGCGTCCGTTCTACGAATCCGACCTGCGCTGGCTGCGCCATTACGGCTTCAACCCGCTGGCGCCCACGATGCTGCATGAGGGCGTCTGACCGATGAAATTCCCGCTCTCCTGGCTGAAGTCGCATCTCGACACCGACGCCTCGCTCGACACGATCACCGACACGCTGACCCGCATCGGGCTGGAGCTTGAGGGGGTGGAGGACCGCTCCGCCGCCCTGGCCTCCTTCCGCATCGCCCATGTGGTGGAAGCCGTGCAGCACCCGAACGCCGACCGGTTGCGCGCCTGCAAGGTGGATGTGGGCGACGGCACCCTGCTGTCGGTCGTCTGCGGCGCGCCGAACGCGCGCACCGGCATGAAGGCCGTCTTCGCCGCTCCGGGCGCCTTCATCCCGGGCACCGGGATCACCCTGAAAGTGGGCGAAATCCGCGGCGTGCAGAGCGCGGGGATGCTGCTGTCAGCGCGGGAAATGGGCCTCGGCGACGACCACGCCGGCATCATCGACCTGCCCGAAGACGCGCCGGTGGGCGTGCCCTATGTCACCTGGGCCGGCCTCGACGATCCGGTGATCGAGATCAGCGTCACCCCCAATCGCGGCGACTGCTTCTCGGTCCGCGGCGTGGCGCGCGACCTGGCCGCCGCCGGAATCGGCACGCTGCGGCCGTTCCAGCCCCCGCGCATTCCCCCGGTGTTTGAAGGCGGGCCGCACTGGAAGATCGAGTGGCCGGACGCCTGCCCCTGGATCATCGGGCGCACCATCCGGGGCGTGAAGAACTCCGCCAGCCCGCGCTGGCTGCAGGACCGGCTGACCGCGATCGGGCTGCGGCCGATCAACGCGCTGGTCGACGTGACCAATTTCTTCACGATCGACCTCGGCCGCCCGCTGCATGTCTTCGACGTGGCCAAGCTGTCGGGCGACACGCTGACGCTGCGCCCCGGCGCGGGTGAGCAGATGCGCGCCCTGAACGGCAAGGACTACACCCTGACGGCCGAGGACTGCGCGATCTGCGACGCCGCCGGCGTGCAGTCGATCGCCGGCGTGGTCGGCGGCGAAGCCACCGGCTGTGACGAGACCACGACCACGGTCTTCGTCGAATGCGCCATCTTCGACCCCGTCCGCATCGCCTTGACCGGCCGGCGCCACCAGATCGTCTCCGACGCGCGCCAGCGGTTCGAGCGGGGGATCGATCCCGCTTTGATGCCCGACGCGATCGAGGCGGCGACGGCCCTGATCCTGGAACTCTGCGGCGGCGAACCCGGCCCGGTGACGCAGGACGGCGCCGAACCA
The DNA here is from genome assembly GCA_002422345.1 of Acetobacteraceae bacterium UBA6159. Taxonomy (GTDB): domain Bacteria; phylum Pseudomonadota; class Alphaproteobacteria; order Acetobacterales; family Acetobacteraceae; genus Rhodopila. Next base: position 23,004 of record DIUL01000101.1, on the reverse strand, counting down.
GCCTGGCGGCGGGAGGCTACCATGCGGTTCCGGCGGATCGCCGAACTCGGCGGGTCCGATATCCCGGCGGATGAGGCGGTGACATCGCTGGAACGCCTCGGCTTCACGGTGAAGGCGCGGGATGCGGAGCAGGTGACGGTTGCCGTCCCGTCCTGGCGCCCGGACGTGGCCGCCCCGGTCATGCTGTCGCAGTCCCCCACCCTTCCGGCCGAACGCGCCGCCAAGGCCGCCGAGGGCTGCGGCCCGATCGAGCAGGAATGCGACCTGATCGAGGAAGTTTTGCGGCTGCGCGGCCTCGATGCCGTGCCGCCGGTGTCCCTGCCGCAGGCGACGCCCGTACCGGGCAGCACGCTGACCGCGCGTCAGCAGCGGGTCGCGCTTGCCCGCCGTTTGCTGGCCGCCCAGGGGCTGCTGGAATGCGTGACCTTCAGCTTCATGGCGCATCAGGACGCCGCCCGCTTCGGCGCCGTGCCGGAAAGCCTGCGCCTGACCAACCCGATCGCCGCCGATCTGGACCAGTTGCGCCCGACGCCGATCGCGACGCTCGCCATGGCCGCCCAGCGCAACGCCGCGCGGGGCTATCCCGATGTGGCGCTGTTCGAGATCGGGCCGGAGTTCGACCTGACGGCGCCGGACGGTCAAAGGCTTGTCGCGGCCGGGGTGCGTGCCGGCGCTACGCCGCGTTCCTGGGCGCAGGCGTCCCGCGGGGTCGACGTCTCCGACGCCAAGGGCGACCTCTGGGCGATGCTGACCGCCCTCGGCGTGCCGTTGGAGGCGCTGATGCTGACGACCGACGCGCCCGGCTTCTTCCATCCCGGCCGTTCCGCCGTCGTGCGGCAGGGGCCGAAGACCATCCTGGGGGCCTTCGGGGAACTCCATCCGCGCGTGCTGGCGGAGCTTGATCTGCCGGGGCCGCTGGTGGCGTTCACGTTGAACCTCGACGCCGTCCCCGATCCCAAGCGGCGGAAGAAGACCGCGCCGGACCTGGCGCCGTTCCAGCCTTTACGGCGCGATTTCGCGTTCCTCGCCGACACCGCCGTGGCAGCCGATGCCGTGCTGCGGGCGGCGCGCGGGGCCGAACGGGCGCTGATCACCGGGGTGTCGCTGTTCGACGTCTACGAAGGCGACAAGCTGCCGGAAGGCAAGAAATCCGTCGCCATCGAGGTGACGTTCCAGCCGCGGGAACGTACGCTCAAGGACGAGGAAATCGAGGCCGCCGTGCGCAAGGTGATCGCCGCCGTGGCCAAGGCAACGGGCGCCACGCTGCGCTGAACAGCCGGGAGAAACGGGGATGCGTCGGGAAGAACTGCTGTTCGTCGCCACCTGCGACATCGCGGGGCAGGTCCGGGGCAAGGCGTACCCCGTCTCCGACATCGACGCTCGCCGTGGCAAGGGCGTCGGCTGGACGCACAGCAACATCATGCAGACGGCGTTCGGCCCGATCCTCGACACGCCCTTCGGCACCGCCGGCGACCTGATGATCGTTCCGGATGCGGAGGCAACCATCCGCGTCGACTACACCGACGGATCGGCGGCCGAACACTTCGCGCTGGGCGACATCCGCAACACCGACGGCACGCCGTGGGAATGCTGCCCGCGTGACTTCCTCCGCAGATCCATCGCCGAGCTGGCCGCGGAAGGCGGGCTGCATCTGCTGACCGCGTTCGAGCAGGAGTTCGTCTATACGGGCGTCGAGGACCGGCCCGGCCACGCCTACAGCCTGGGCGCCTTTCGCCGCCAAGGTATTTTCGGGGAAGCCCTGACCGGTGCCTTGCAGATGGCCGGGGTCACGCCCGATTCGTTCCTGCCCGAATACGGGCCGCGCCAGTACGAGGTCACGGTCAGCCCCCGGCTCGCCTTGACCGCGGCCGACCAGGCGGTGATCACCCGTGAAATCGCCCGCGCCACCGCGCATCGGCTGGGCCATCGGGTGATCTTCTCCCCCATGCCGGTCGCGGAAGGGGTGGGGAATGGTGTGCATATCCATTTCAGCCTGCAGGACGCCCAGCGCCACCCGATGACCTGGGACACGGCCAAGCCCTTCGGCCTGAGCGACGTCGCCCGCCATTTCTGCGCCGGCCTGCTGCATCATCTGCCGGCGATCTGCGCGATCACCGCGCCCTCACCCGTATCCTACCAGCGCCTGACGCCGAACCGCTGGGCGCCGACCCGGATCGATCTGGTGGCACAGGATCGCGGCGCGGCGCTGCGGGTCTGCCCGGTCTTCGGCGCGCGCGATGACGACGACATCCGCCGGCAATACAATGTGGAATTCCGCGTCGCCGACGCGACCGCCAGCCCCTATCTCGCCCTCGGTGCCCTGATCCGCGCCGGCGCCGACGGGATCAAACGCGGCCTGGAACTGCCCGCCCCGGGGCAGGAACCCCCGGCCCTGCCCCACTCGCTGGCCGCCGCGCTGTATCAGATGGAATCATCCCAGGCGGTCCGCGACTGGTTCGGCCCGGTGTTCCTGGAAGCCTATCTGCGCCACAAGCGGTCCGAGGTGGCGCATGTCGCCGGTTGGTCGGACGAGGAAATCTGCGCGCGGTATGCCGAGGTCTATTAGGCCGGCAAACGCAGCGTCACCGTCGTTCCCTCTCCGGTTTCACTGTCGAACAGCAGTTCCGCGCCCATCGCGGTGGCAAGACCACGGCTGAGCGCCAGTCCGGTGCCGGCTCCCGGTATCAGGCCGCTGTCCGCCATCATGAACGGCTCCGCCAGACGCCGCAGCACGCCTTCGGGGATGCCGTTGCCCGTGTCCCTGACAATGACCGACACCGTCTTGCATGATGTCTCGGTCGCGAGTTCGACGACGCTGCCGGGCGGCGAGTACTTCACCGCGTTGGACAGGATGTTCTCGACGATCCGGCGGATCGCCCAGGGGTCGCCATGGGCGATGTGATGTTCCGGATCGTCCGCGTCGACCGCGACCAGGATCTGCCGCTCGGTCGCCAGTGGACGAGCGGACTGCGCGGCCTGGAGGAGGATGGCATCAATGTCGACGGGTTCGGACTGGAACGGATGCTCGTCCAGTTGCACAAGGTCGATCAGGTTGTCGATCGTGGTGACAAGCCGCTGGCCGCTGCGCTGGACCTGGCTGAGCGGTTCGCGCTGATCGGGACGGCAATTGGCCATCATCACGCCGGCCAGGCCGACCAGGCCATGCAATGGCTGGCGCAGTTCGTTGCTCAGCGTCGTCAACACATCTGTCTTGAGCCGTTCGGCTTCCTCGGCCCGCGCGGTCTGTTCAGCCAACCGATCCTGGATGCCGCGGGCGTGACGCACCAGGGCGGCGGTGATGAAGATCGCCACGATGGACAGCAGGCGGTTGATGATGGCGACGGTCATGTCGGGATTCATGACCGGGAAGAAGAAGCCGACCCCGACCAGGACACTGGCCAGCGTGGCGAGCCACCAGGCGGAGCGGGGGTCGCGATGGAAGACGGCGGTGCAGATCAACGGCAGGTAGAACAGCCCGAACAGCATGAACACTTCGAAGAACACGTCGCTCAGGAACGCCACGAAACATCCCAGATAGACAGGCACGGTCAGCACACGGGTCCAATGCCCCCTGATGTCGGCCAGCGTGTCGGCGCCCTGTGCTCGGTGATGCAGGACCATGGGTGTTCCGTTAGCGTGTGAGTTCGGTCATCAGCCAGTGCGTCATGACCGCCGCCCCATCGAGGAAATCGTCGATCTCCATCGCCTCGTAGGGGTTGTGGCTGCCGTTTTCGTTGCGGACGAAGATCATGCCGATCGGCACGCCGCATTCGGCGAAGGACGCGCCGTCGTGGGAGGCCGGGCTGCCGATATCCAGCGTCTGCAGGCCCAGCGACGCGGCGCCCTGCTTGAGAGTCGCCTTGATCGTCGGATCGACCGGCCCGACTGCCGCGCGCGCCTTGGTGCCGCGATGGAAGCGGACGCCGCGCCGCTGCTCGATCCCCGCGATGATGGCGTCGGTCTTCTGGTCGAGTTCGGCCAGCACCGCTTCGTCATAGGCCCGGACATCGAGGCTGAAATGGAAGGCGCCGGGCACGATGGTCATGCCATGGGCGGAGGTGTCGGTGTGGAACTTGCCGATCGTGCAGGCCATGGGGATACCGCGCGCGTCGTAGTCGGCCCACATCGCGTCCATGGCGACCGCGAACTCGGCTCCGGCCATCGCGGCGTCGTGGCGGAAGCGGCGCGGCAGGCCGACGTGATCGTTCCGCCCCTCGATCCGGGCGTCAGGGTAACGGAAATTCCCCGGAATCCCCGTACAGATCGCCACGCTCTTCCCCGCCGCCACCAGGCTCGGCGCCTGCTCGATATGCAGTTCGAGGTAGGCGCGCAAGGTCTTCGGATCGAGGTGGCGCACCCGCCGCTCCACCGCGTCCGGATCGCCGCCGCATTCGATCATGTGTTCGCGGAGCGTGCGGCCGGTGTCGATCCGCCGCACGTTCAGCGCCCCGTCCGGCAGGGTCGCGAGCGCGCCGCGGCTGCCGATATAGGACACCTGAAACCAGACGCTTTCCTCCGCCCGGATGCCCATGACGGTGACGTCGCAGGTCGGGGTGACGCCAAGCGCCTTCAGCGCGGCGACGGCGACGAGGCCCGAAAGGACGCCGGCGGCGCCATCGAAGTTGCCGCCATGCGGCACCGAGTCGAGATGCGAGCCCAGGATGACCCGCGGCGCGGTGCGGTCCTGTCCTGGCATGGTCATATACAGGTTGGCGGCGACGTCGTTCTCAATCTCCAGGCCCATCGCGCGGGCGACCTTGGTGACGGTGGCGTGGCCACGCTGCTCACCAGCGCCGTAGGGATCGCGGGAAACGCCCGGTTCATCAAGGCCATCACGCCGAAGCTGGTCGAACAATTCCTGTGCGAGGGCGCGTTGCGCCTGCACCGCGGCCCTGATCGAGGCGCTCGTGGCGTTGGTCATCGTCTGCGTGGTCCTTGTTGGCTGCGACGCGGCCGCGTCGCCGTGAATTTCATAGTCTCACAAACGCGGGCCATCGGGAACCGGGATTTCGCGGTCCAAAATGACGGTATTGGCGGGGCCGTCGGCCTCGAACAGGGATTCCAGTTCCGCGGCGGCCTGCTGGGCGCTTTGCACAAGCTGCTTTTCGTCCCGGTAGATCGCGTGGGTCTCCGCCAGCATACGTTCGTCATGCGCCTCGAACAGTGCGACTCCGCGTTCCGCCGCGGCGCGGGAGACGCCGAGTTCGACCAGTCCCATCGTGACGAGCCGGAGGCTGGAGTGGAACGTGTCGCGCACCAGGCCGTCGACGGCGCGATCCATCAGCAGATGGGCATGGCGGCGGTTGCGGGCGCGGGCGAGCACGCGCAGGCCAGGAAAATGGCGGCGCGCGGTCTCAACCACCCGCAGCGTGGCCTCCATGTCGTCCAGCGCCACGACCAGCAGGCGGGCATCGGCGGCACCGGCGGCCCGCAGCAGTTCGGCGCGGGTCGGGTCGCCGAAATAGACCTTGCCGCCGAAGCGGCGGATCACCTCCACCTGCCCCGGGTCGCGTTCCAGCGCGGTGAAGGCGATGCCGTGCATGTGCAGGACGCGCCCGACGATCTGCCCGAAACGGCCGAAGCCGGCGATGATGACGGGGACAGAGTCGTCCTCGACCTGGTCGAAGACCGGCTCCTCCGTCTTCAACAGGCGCGGGATCACGAAGCGTTCGGCGCCGGCGAACAGGATCGGCGTCAAGATCATCGAAGCGGCGACGATCAGGGTCGTGGCGGCAAGCTGGTCCGCCGTCAGCGCCCCGGTGGCCATCGCGGCGGCGAACAGGACGAAGCTGAACTCACTGGCCTGGGACAGGGACAGGCCGAAGCGGATGCGGTCCGCGGCATGCCGGCGCATCACGCTGGCCAGCACGCCGCAGACGATGGCCTTGATCGCGACCAGGGCGATGGTGCCGCCGATCAGCAGGGCCGGTTGGGCGAGCAGCAGGCTCAGATCGGCGGACATGCCAACCGAGATAAAGAAGAACCCCAGCAGCAGGCCCTCGAAGGGGGCGATGTTTGCTTCAAGCTCGTGCCGATATTCCGACTCGGACAGCAGGACCCCGGCCATGAAGGCGCCGAGGGACGCAGAGAGGCCCACCGCCTCACACAGGAAGGCCGTGCCGGCGACGACCAGCAGGGCGGTGACGGTGAACAGTTCGGGGGTACGGAGCGTGCTGACCGCGCGAAACAAAGGCTGCATCAGGAAACGGCCGCCGATCAGGATGGCCGCGATGGTGCCGATGCCGGCCAGCACGGCGCCCCAGGGCACGTGGTCGGGCGTCGGGCCGGTGCCGGCCAGCAGGGGGACCAGGGCGACCAGGGGGATGAAGGCCATGTCCTGGAACAGCAGCACGGCGAACCCGTCCCGCCCCGCCCGGGTCTGCATCAGGCCGCGTTCGGCCAGCATCGGCAGGACGATCGCGGTGGATGACATCGCCAGCCCCGCCCCCAGCACGAAGGCGCCGGCCCAGGGCAGGCCGATCGCGTGGATCGCCAGCGCCAGAAGCACCGTCGTCGCCAGCACCTGCCCCGCCCCCAGGCCCAGCACGGTCCGGCGCATCACCCATAGCCGCTTCGGGCGGAGTTCCAGCCCGATCAGGAACAGCAGCATCACGACGCCAAGGGACGCGATCTCGGCGATTTCGTGCACGTCCGTGACCAAGCGCAGGCCGGCCGGGCCGATCGCGACGCCGGCCAGAAGATAGCCAAGGACACTGCCGAAACCGCCGCGGCGGGTCAGCGGAACGGCGATGACCGCGGCGGCGAGCAGGGCGACGATCGTGGCGAGCATGGGCACTCCGGCAGGATGGGACGCCGGGTGATGATGACCGGCCGTCCGCGAAGATTGACATAGACCGGACGCATCACTACGTTGATTTTCGTCAGGGGCTTGGCCCACGTCCTCCCGCGCCTGATCCCATCCCGTTTTTCCATCCGCTGATGGCACGCCAACACGGCGTTCGGCTCCACGATGCTCAGCCACGGGGCGTTCCGCCCAGGCCGAGCACCAGACTCCCAAGCTGCGTGCCACGCGATCCGCCTGACCGAGGCATTCTGATGCATCTTGCCGAATTGAAGATGAAGTCGCCAGCCGACCTGGTGAGCTTCGCCGAATCACTGAATATCGAAAACGCATCGTCGCTGCGCAAGCAGGACATGCTGTTCGCCATTCTGAAGAACCTGGCCGAGAACGACCAGCCAATCCATGGCGATGGAACGCTCGAAATCCTGCCCGACGGGTTTGGATTCCTTCGTAGTTCCGAGGCCAACTACCTTCCCGGACCCGACGACATCTATGTCAGCCCCAGCCAGGTGCGTCGTTTCGCCCTGCGAACCGGCGACACGGTCGAGGGCCAGATCCGCGCGCCCCGCGATGGGGAACGGTACTTCGCTCTGCTCAAGGTCGAGCAGGTGAATTTCGAGCCGCCCGAGGCGGTGCGCCACCGGATCAACTTCGACAACCTGACGCCGCTTTACCCGGACGAACGGTTAAAGATGGAGCTGGAAAACTACCAGCCCACCGCCAAGGGCGCCCAGCGCGACTATACGCCGCGGGTGATCGATCTGATCTCTCCCATCGGCAAGGGCCAGCGCGCGCTGATCGTGGCGCCGCCGCGCACCGGCAAGACGGTCATGCTGCAAAGCATCGCGACCGCCATCGCCGCCAACCACCCCGATGTCTTCCTGATCGTGCTGCTGATCGACGAACGGCCCGAGGAAGTGACCGACATGGCCCGCACGGTGAAGGGGGAGGTGATTGCCTCCACCTTCGACGAACCGGCGACGCGGCATGTGCAGGTCACGGAAATGGTGCTGGAAAAGGCCAAGCGCCTGGTCGAG
>DIUL01000101.1:0-15097 GCA_002422345.1 Acetobacteraceae bacterium UBA6159 | reverse complement strand
GTAACTCGGAAATCATCCTGGACCGGAAACTGTCCGACAAGCGCACCTTCCCCGCGATCGACATCACCAAGTCGGGCACCCGCAAGGAAGAGTTGCTGGTCGAAAAGGGCATCCTGTCGAAGATGTGGGTGCTGCGCCGTATCCTCAACCCGATGGGCACGACGGACGCGATGGAGTTCCTGTTGGACAAGCTGAAATACAGCAAGACCAACAACGATTTCTTCGAGGCGATGAACACCTGATCAGGTTGGCTTGCCCGTGATCCCGGGCAAGCCCTTTCATCGTGGCGGCGCTTTTCGTCGTGGCGGGCAGACTATCTTGTCATGCCGAGCAAACCGTCTTGTTATGCCGGGCAAATTTTTTCGTCATGCCGGGCGCAGGCCCGGCACCCACGATTTTCCCCTGTTGCTGACAGCGAAGTCGTGGGTGCTGGGCCTGCGCCCAGCATGACGAAAACTCAGCACGCCACCCATCATGACGATTGACCTTCGCCCAACATGACGAGAGGGCGCCCTGCATGACGACCGGCGCACCCCCTAACTCGCCAGCACGCCCACCAAATCCTCCTCCAGCACCACACACGTCAACGGCCCACCCATCCCCGCGCCCGTGTCGATCCCGATCCGATTGGGAGTCGTCACAACCTGCGGCGTGTTCGAATGCCCATGCACCACGATCGCCCCCAGGCTGCCTTCCGTGAACAGGAACGGCTGGCGCATCGTCGTCAGGTCATCCAGCGTCTGTTCCGCCAGAGGAACGCCAGGGCGGATGCCGGCGTGGACGAAAAGATACTCCCCCTCCTGATGCATCCGGACCAGGCTCCGCAGGAACGCCACATGGGCGGCCGGCAACGCGGATTCCCATTCCTCACGCGGCAGATCGGGGTCGAGGCCCCAGCTTGGCAACGATTCGCGCCCCCCGGCCCATAGCCAGTCGGTCGCCGCCGCCCGATCGCCGGCCAGCGCGTCGACCAGCATCCGCTCGTGATCGCCCATCAGGTTCACAACCCGCAGTCCGGCCGCGGGAGGCGGCCCCGCCAGCACATCCAGCACGCCGGCGCTGTCCGGTCCCTTGTCGATATAATCACCGATATGCACCAGAACGGCGGCCGGCACCGGGCGTTCGGCCAGGTCCTGCGCGACCATCCGGTGCAGCGCGACCAGCTTGTCCTTGCAGCCATGGACGTCGCCGATCACGTAGACCCGCCGTCCTTTCGGCATCCAGCCGGGCGCGCGCAGCCAGCGCATCGTCTCCGGCGAATCGCCCCCGGTCTTCGGCCCGCTCCAGGTCGGCACCGAGGCCGCCGCCTCGATCGCCGCCCGTCCGCGCGGCCCGCGCCTAATCGGCCGCCTCATGGCCTGCCTCCCTTTCGATTTTCTGAGGGCCTGCTAGGCTGGGTGGGCAAGTCAAACCGGAGGAAGGCTTTGGCCAAGATCACATTCCCTGTCGAAGCGACGCATATCATGATGTTTGCGCGCGCCATCGGCGACACGAACCCCGTCTACCACGATGCGGAGGCGGCGAAAAAATCCGAGGTCGGCGGCATCATCGCTCCGCCGAGCTTCGCGCAGGCGGTAGCGCAGTTCGACCCCGACTACCACCTGCGCCCGAAGCCCGGCCAGAAGTGGTTCGGCTCGGGCGCCACGCCCAGCGGCGTGGAGGGCAAGCCCGCCTCATCCGGCGGCCTGCATGCCGAACAGCATTACGAATACATCCGCCCCCTGCGCCCCGGCGACGTCCTGACCTGCGAAACCAAGCCAGGCAAGACGTGGGAGCGTGAGAGCAAGCGCGCCGGCAAGCTGACCTTCCGGGAGCGGGTGACCGAATACCGCGACCAGAACGGAGAGCTTGTGATGATCGCCCGCGGCGTCGGTGTGACCACCGAGCGTCCGGTCGACGCGGGCTGAGGAGACAGACAGATGGCACTGAAAGCATCAGCCCTGAAGGTCGGCGACACGCACAGTGAGCGTGTGGTCGAAAACCTGTCCCGCACCCAGATCGTCCAGTACGCGGGCGTGTCGGGCGACTACAACCCGCTGCACACCGATGACGTGTACACGCGGGAAGCCGCCGGCTACAAAAGCGTCTTCGCGCACGGCATGCTCACGATGGGCCTGACCAGCAAGATGCTGACGAACTATGTCGGCGATGGCCGCCTGACCAAGTTCGGCGTCCGCTTCACCAACCAGGTGTGGCCGGGCGACACGCTCGATTCGACCGCGACGGTCGAGGCGATCCGTGAGGAGAACGGCCAGAAGCTGGTCGACCTGAAGCTGTCCACCAAGAACCAGAACGGTGTCGAAGTGGTCAGCGGCAACGCAACGGCCCGCATCGACGGCTGAGTTCGGCTCGTCCGTCCCAGGCTGCGTGAAGAAGACCCCCGGTCCAACCGGGGGTCTTTTTTTGACCGCGCCCTGTCGCGACTGACGCGGAAACATGTCCAAAAATTAATCATGAAATGATTTTGTTACCTACGTCTCATTGCATGTCATTGCCCTCTCGGCTAGCGTCATGACCTGAATGAGACCGTTCCGGAAGACCATCGGCAGGGGCCCGCGCGCATGAGAGTTGTATTCCGGGCCTCCACGACCGCGTCGGGCGATGAACTCTGGGTGACCGACGGCACGGATGCCGGCACCTACCTGCTGCTCGACATCTACCCCGGCGTCGGTGACAGTGACCCAACCAACCTGACCAGGACCGCCGATGGCGCCGTGTTGTTCATGGCTCGGGACGGCACGAACGGCAATGAGCTGTGGATCACAGATGGCACCGTCGCGGGCACATCCCTGCTGCTCGATATCTATCCCGGCGCGGGCGATGGCCTGAACGACCCGCAATTCACCGCCCTCGCGCCCGGGGTGACGGTGTTCAGCGCGAAGACCGCCTCCTACGGCTACGAGCTATGGGTGACCGACGGTACCGCCGCCGGCACGTCGATGCTGCAGGACATCGACAGCGGCAGCAGTGGGTCGTACCCGGCGCATCTGACATCCCTCGGCAACGGAAAGGCGCTGTTCCGCGCCTATCAGGCCGGCTACGGCACCGAACTTTGGATCACCGACGGTGTAGCCACCTCGCTCGTGCGCGACATCTATGTCGGGGCCAACGACAGCGATGTGGACAACATCACCGCCATCGGCGGCGGACGGGCGCTGTTCCGCGCGAACGACGGCACCTACGGCAATGAACTCTGGGTCAGCGATGGGACCAATGGCGGCACCTACCGGCTGACGGATATCGACCCGGCAGACTCCAGTTCCTACCCCAGTGAAATCACCGTCCTCGACAACGACACGTTCCTGTTCACCGCCAGTGGGCCGGCCTACGGGCGGGAGTTGTGGGTGACCGACGGCACCCTGGCCGGCACATCCCTGCTGTTGGACATCGTAGCTGGCAGCGGGACCTCCTACCCCGAGTCCCTCACCGCGCTCGGCAATGGCCTGGCTGTCTTCGCGGCCAACGACGGCGTCAACGGCTACGAGCTTTGGGTGACCGACGGAACCGCGGCTGGCACATCACTGCTGCTCGACATCCAGGCAGGATACTACGGGAGCGATCCGTCCAGAATCACCGCATTGGGAAATGGCAAGGCCATCTTCCGGGCCGATACCCTCACGGATGGAACCGAGCTTTGGGTCACGAATGGCTCGGCCGCCGGGACCTATCTGTTGCGGGATATCGACGACGGCCCCAGCGATTCCAATCCGAGGAACATTGTCGCCGTCGGGAACGGCCAGGCGTTGTTCTCGGCCGACGACGGCATCCACGGGCTTGAACTCTGGACCACGGACGGCACGATCGCCGGAACGTCGATGGTCAGCAACATCAACACCACGCCCGCGCCGGTAGGTTCCTACCCGTATGACTTCACCAGCCTCGGCAACGGCTCCGCGGTCTTCGTCGCCCGCGACAACACCCACGGCGACGAGCTTTGGGTGACCGACGGGACCGAGGCGGGCACGTCCCTTCTCGTGGAGATCACGCCCGGCGGCGATGAGACCGAGTTCGATGCGTTCTCGACGCTGACGACCGGAAAAGCGCTGTTCCGGGCGATTGACAGTACATACGGGTCCGAGCTTTGGGTGACTGATGGCACCGCCGCCGGAACGTCGCTGCTGCTGGACATCAATCCGGGGGCGACGGGTTCGGACGGGAACGGCTACTTCACCGCCATCGGGTCCCTTGGCAACGGTTTCGCGGTCTTCTCGGCCGATGACGGGACGAACGGCGCTGAACTCTGGGTGACGGATGGCACCACCGCCGGAACATCGCTGCTGCTGGATATCGATGCCGGCAGCGGCGGTTCCAATCCGAAATATTTCTTCGCCACCGGCAGCGGCACCGCCCTGTTCCAGGCCTACGATGCCACCAACGGGGTTGAGCTTTGGGTGACCGACGGCACCGGCGCCGGAACGTCCCTGCTGCTGGACATCAATCCCGGCGCCGGATCGTCGGGGAGCCGCTATTTCGCGGTTCTCGATGCCAATACGATCGTGTTCAACGCGAACGACGGTACCACCGGCAACGAGCTTTGGGTGACCGACGGCACCACCGCCGGCACATCCCTGCTGCTCGACATCGAGGCCGTGGCGGGGTCTTCGCCGAGCAGGTTCGCCCTGATGGGCGATGGCACGGCTGTCTTTGCGGCACGGACCGGTGCCGCCGGGTACGAATTGTGGAGGACCGACGGCAGCGCGGCCGGCACGTCGCTGGTGCTGGACATTCAACCCGGACTGGTCAGCGGCACCTTCGCTGATGGGCTGGTCGTGCTCGCGACCGGACTGGCCGTGTTCGAGGCCAATGACGGCACGAATGGCATTGAGCTATGGGTCACCGACGGCACCGCTGGCGGCACGTCGATGCTGATGGACATCTACGCCGGCGCGTACTCCTCGCAGCCGCGCTACATGACCGTGCTTGGCAACGGCCTGGCCGTCTTCCGCGCCAGGACGGTCGCGGACGGAAATGAGCTATGGGTTACCGACGGTACGGCGGGCGGAACCTCGCTGTTGATGGATATCTACGCCGGGGACCAAAGCAGCAATCCTGACGATTTCTCACTGCTGGCAACCGGGCAGGTGCTGTTCACGGCCTATGATTCGGTCAATGGGACAGAGGTGTGGATCACCGACGGCACGGCCGGGGGGACCTCGCTGCTCAAGGATATCCGAACGGGCGATCGAAGCTCCGGCCCAGAGGAGTTCGCCGTGGTCTGCTTCGCTGCCGGCACCCTGATCGGCACGCCGGCGGGTTCCGTGCCGGTGGAGCATCTGTGCCCCGGTGATGCCGTGCTGACCCTGTCCGGCGCCGAACGCCCGATCCGGTGGATGGGCCACCGCGAGATCGACATCAACCGCCATCCGGACCCGGCCCAGGTGCGCCCGATCCGCATCCAGGCCGATGCCTTCGCCCCCGGCGTGCCCGCCCGCGACCTGCGTCTGTCCCCCGCCCACGCGGTGCTGCTGGACGGAAAGCTGGTCCCGGTCGAGCTGCTGATCAACGGCGCGACCATCCTCCAGGAAGCCGCCTGCTCGGCCGTCACCTATTTCCACATCGAACTGGACACGCATGACGTGCTGCTGGCCGACGGGCTGGCGGCGGAAAGCTACCTCGACACCGGCAACCGAAGCTTCTTCGCCAACAACGGCGGCGCGATCGACCTGCATCCCACGCTGCTGGGACAGGATCGCGCCGGTGCCTCCTGTGCGCCTTTCGCCATCGATGCCGCGACGGTGGAGCCGCTGTGGCGCCGCCTGGCCGATCGAGCCACGGCGCTGGGTCAGGCCCCGACCATCAGCCGCGCGACCACGCGGGAGCCCGATCTGCACATCATGATCGGGGATCGGTGCCTGCGCCCCGTTTCCCACGACCAGGGCCGCTATGTGTTCCTGCTGCCGAACGGTGCCCAGACGGTGGAACTCGTGTCCCGTTCCACTGTTCCCACCGCCACCCGCCCCTGGATCGGCGACCGGCGCCGGCTGGGCGTGATGATCGGACGGATCACGCTGCGCGGGTCCGATGGCTCCGTCGCACCGTTGCCGCTGGATCACCCCGGCCTGGGCGCTGGCTGGTGGGATGCCGAGTGGCACGATACCGCGACCCTGCGCCGCTGGACCGACGGCCGAGCGGTGCTGCCGGTTGGGGAAGGGATGGCGGTGCTGGAGGTGGAGGTGTCTGCGACGCTCGATTATGCCATCGCGGAGGCGCCGCTTCGCCTGGCGGCCTGATCCGGCATCTCAGGTCCCTTGGGGCCGCCATTCCAGTTGCAGGAAGGGCGGCTCCGCGCTGATCTCCTGGAACCCCACGCGCCGGCACATCCGGGCGGATGGTTCGTTGTGGATCAGCACCTTGCAGCGCATCGGGCGGCCGAGCGGGGCGAAGTCCCGCAGGACCGCGGCCATGATCGCCACGCCCCTGCCCTGCCCGCGCCTTTCTGGCACGAGCGCGAAATCGACGATGCAGCCGGTCTCGCCACCCGGATCGACCACGATGCGGCCGATCGGTTCGCCACCAGCCTCCACGATATCGAACCGCGCATCGGGGAACTGCGCGCGATAGGTCGTCGTCTGCGACTGGAACTGCATGCGGACCAGCGCCTCCCGCGTCGCGTCATCCACCGGCATCATCGCCAGATCGGCCAGCACATGGCTACGGAACAGCGCGAACAGGAATCCGGCGTCGTCGGGCGTTTCCGGCCGCAGGCGCACCGGGCCGGTCGCGGTATCGAGATCAAGCGGCATGGACGTGTCGGTCATGGCTTCACGCGGTTTGTCCCGCCCCTTATGTTTCCCGCCGATCCTATCGATGGAGAAACGCGATGACGACCGCCCCGCGGCATGAGGATTTCGCCCCGCATGTCGGTCAGTTGTTTCGCTTCGATGGATGGCACGGTTCGTTGCGCCTGTTCGCGATCGAGAGCAATCGCGCCCCGGGCGTATCCGGGCTGCCCGCCGAACCATTCACGCTGATTTTCCATGGCTCGCGCGGCGACATCCTCGGGGAAGGCCTTTACGGCTCGACCACCGAGGACGGCACACGGTTCGCGTTCTACATCATGCCGATCCACACACCCGCGTTGGATCGGCAGGAGTACCAGGCCGTCTTCAACTGAGGCGCCCTAGTTGCGCGACGGATACACACCCTGTATCGCGATGCAGAAATTACCGACCAGGGACGGCATCATGTTGGAATGCGGCGCGCCGCCGGTCGAACCGATGGTGGATGATCCCAGCGGCTGGTTCGGCGTGGGATCGGGCGCATAGATATCGAACGGGATCACGCCACCGCCGGAATCCGTCCCGGTAGTCAGCGTCAGGACCGATGTAGCGGCCGGCGTGAAGACGTTCTGGGTCGTATCGGGATTTGACTTCACCGCCATGGTATGGCCGTGCGCCGGCGTGCTCGCGCTGGTCAGCGCGACGGTTTCCGATCCGAAGGACTGGCCCATCAAGCGCTGGCTGAGGCCCTGGCCGGTGCCCTGGCCCATCGGCAGCGTGCCGCGCAGGTCTGGCAGCATGAAGGTCGTCTGGCCGTTCCCGCCATAGGTCGTGCCAAGCAGCGAGAACAGCGCGGTGAACTGCTGGATGGGCATGATCTGGCCCGCGCAGGCCATCCATCCTCGCGGCACGAAGTCGAAGGCGAAGAACTCAATCTGTCCAAGGAATGGCTGAGCCATTGCTGGGTGCTCCGTAAAAGAACAGGGGTCAGGGACGCCGCGGATACAGGCCGGACATGGCGATGCAGTAGCGCAGCACGAGCGAAGGCTGGAGATTGAGGTGCGGCTGCGTATCGCCGGCGGGGGCGATGGAGTTCGGTTGCAGCGTGGTATTCGGCGCCTCGGGGCTATAGACGTTGCCCTGGTTGCCGCCGCTGAGGTCGCCGATGAACACGGTGGCCAGGACGTTGCCCGCCGGGGTGTTCACGGCGCCCGCGTCCTGCGTTCCGGCCAGGGAATGGCCATGGGACGGCATCGAGCCCTGGTCGATCGTGACGGTTTCTTCCCCGGCGCTCTCTCCCTGGTCGTAGGTCTGTCCGCCAGGCAGGGTACCGTTGCCCAGCGCGACACGTCCCTGCAGGTCCGGCAGGGCGTATGTCACTCTGCCATCGCCGCCATAGGTGGTGCCCAGCAACGAAAACAGGGCCGTGTTCTGCATGATGGGCATGATCTGGCCCGCGCAGTCAGCCCAGTTCTTGGGCGGGAAGCTATAGGGAAACAGCGTGATCTGACCGAGGAATGGTTCCGACATGATATCCGTATCCTGCAAGAGGGCCGCGTGGGATGGACAACCGATCAGGCGTCATTGCCGCGGCGGATAAATTCCGGCCCAGCAGATGATGTAGTTCAGGACCTGAAACGGCTGTCGGTTCTCATGCGGCTGGTTCTGCCCCGTTGCCCCGATCGCCTGGGGCGACATCAACTGGTTGGCCCCGACGGGCGCATACAGGAAGGCCGCGGACTGGGCATTCACGGCCAGGGATTCCGTCGGTCCCGGCGTCGGTGTCGTGCCGGTCAGGCTTGACGCGAGGAACAGATGGTTGTGGGCGCCGACCTGGTTCGACAAAAGTGTAACACTTTCGGACCCGAGGACTTCGCCGATCACATACGACGACCCGCCCGGCTTCTGCCCCTGGCTCGCTGGCGCTCGGCCGTTCATGTTGGGGACGGCGAAAGTCTGCTGTCCGTCACCGCCATAGGTGGTGCCGATCAGGGAAAACAGCGAATCATATTGGGAGATTGGCTGGAGTGTACCATCGCACGCGAGCCAGCTGTCCGGGACGAAATTGAAGCCGACCGCAATGATTTGGCCGATAAAGGGTTCTGCCACCGCGCGATTTCCTTCCCATTTGTTCTTGAACCACAACGTCAACGCGACTTGAAATATTATGTCATAGACTGACATCGCCGATCGCCTGCCCTGAAAGACGGCATTCAATCGCACTCAAGTCACGAGGCAGCGTAAGGGGAGATTGCATACCGTCGCAACGGGAATCGTCAAACATGTAGAATTTTATTGGTGACAGGATATGAATTTGGAGTAGCGTTCCCGCACCAGGAACGGGGACTGGACACATAACGCCCTGTTGACGATATATTAACGAATCGCGGCCGGGCCGATAACGTGACTGGCACCGACGCTCAAGGCGCGGGACGCGGAAAACCCGGTATCAGCGGGAATGACGGAAGGGAGAAAGACGCGTATGGCGAACTCCGGCGGATGGTGGCAGACACAGCGGTTTTCCTCAAAAGGAGACCCGGCGGCGCCTGAATCCGCGGGGTTCACGTTCGATCCCGCCTATACATTCGCGTTCGATCCCGCCAGCGCGCCCGGATGGCTCGCAGCGCTGTCGGACGCGGGGGACACAACGTTCCATCGAAGCACGCATCCGGACGGTGACCGCCGCCAGGACGGCCCCGCCCCCGTGGTGGTGGCAGGCGCGGCGGGAACGACCCCGTTCAGCCTGGGCGCCTGGTCCTCCGCCCCCGTGACCTACGACCCGGTCCCGGGCGACACCGTCCCTCCGCCAGCCGACGACACGCCCCCGGCCGAGGTGGCGCCCGGCACGGCCCAGACCTGGAGCATCGGCCAGCAGGTCGTGTTCATCGACGGCACCGTCTCGGACGTGGCGGTGCTCATGACCGGCCTGAACCCCAACGTCCTCGCGGTGGTCCTGCCCGACGGAGAAGACGGCGTCGTCGCGATCGCCGACTGGCTCACGGACCATGACGTCCACGACCTCGCCTCCATCGCGATCGTGTCCCATGGCGCCGAGGGCTTGCTGCTGCTGGGCTCCGCCGCGCTCGAGGCCACGACGCTGGACCGCTATGACAGCGAGCTGGCCCGGATCGGCGCGGCGCTGGCCGATGATGGCGACATATTGCTGTATTCCTGCGACGTCGGACGGAACGACGCCGGGGCCGCGTTCGTCGAACTGATTGCGGCCGCGACCGGCGCGGACGTCGCCGCGGCGTCGCACATGATCGGGTCGGCTGGTGGCGGCGGCAGCTTCATGCTGGGTGTCAACCACGGGGTGGTCGAGGCGGGGACACCGTTCACCGCCCTGGCGCAGGCCGCCTTCACCGATGAGCTGGCGACGGCGGTCAACCAGCTTTACTACACCACGACCGGTGCGTCCTCGGGTTCGTCGGCCAATCGCGTGGCACAAATCGGCGTGAACGGGACCGCCACGGTCGGTTCGCCGACGACCTTGCGCGATGCCAGCCAGGAGGCCGGCTGGATCAACGTCCCCTCGATCACGGTGGACCCGGCGGCCGGCAAGTTCTTCATCGTCAATAGCAACGTCGGCACCGCCGCCAGCATCCTGTCGGGCACGATCAATACCGTCAGCGCGCTGACGTCGCTGGTCAGCTACGCGGCCAACACGTACCGGATCGGCGACGTCACGATCGACCAGCCGAACCAGGACCTTTACTATACGCTGTTCCCGACCCAACTCGCGACACCGGCCGCCGACGTTGGCGTCTGGAAGATGAAGGAGAACGGGACCGGCGTCACGCAGGTCATCGGTGGCTACACCTCCGTTTCCGCCACCACCATTCCGAACGCGGTCGCGCTCGACCTGCCGAACAGCCTGGTCTGGTTCTCCGAGGGCGCGAGCGTCGGCGCCAGCAGCCGGCTGCTGTTCGGGAATGTCGTCAGCGGGACGAAATCCGCCGCCGTCATCTCCCACGCCACCGGCACGTTGATCCGCGACATCCTCGTTCACAACGGGACGCTGTACTACAGCACCGCCAACGGCGGCGCTGTCGGTGGCAACAACATCTTCGCCGTGCCCTATACGGTCACCGGCACCGGCGCTTCCGCCACGGCCACGATCGGCACCGTCTCGACGCTGTATGCCGGGGCCAACGCAGGCAACCCGGTCTCGATCGCGATCGATCCCGTCACCGGCCGGCTCTACAGCGCCGGCGCCTCCGTCATCTCGCCCAGTATACCCGACGTCGCGA
Source organism: Acetobacteraceae bacterium UBA6159 (assembly GCA_002422345.1). Classification (GTDB taxonomy): domain Bacteria; phylum Pseudomonadota; class Alphaproteobacteria; order Acetobacterales; family Acetobacteraceae; genus Rhodopila. Next base: position 4,128 of record DIUL01000101.1, on the reverse strand, counting down.
TCAATGTCGGCACGATCACCGGCGGCGGCGCGATGCAGACGATCTTCACGCAGGACAATGGCACCAGCGCGATCAACGGCGCGGGCCTGTTCTTCGAAAGCACGCCGACCGTCACCGCGACCGGCACCGTCACCCATGCCGTCGGCGGGTCCGCGGTCACGATCGCGGCCGGCGCAGGCGTCGTCAGCCCGAGCGGCTTCACCCTGAAATCGGCCACCGTCGCGATCACCGGCGGCAACTTCGTCAATGACGGCGACACGCTGACCGCGGTCACGGCCGGCACCAGCATCAGCGCGGTGTTCTCGGGCGACACGCTGACGCTCAGCGGCATCGACACCGCCGCGCATTACCAGCAGGTGCTGAAGTCGGTCACCTACAAGTCGACCGCGGGCGATCCGACCAATGGCGGCGCCAACACCACCCGGACCGTCACCTGGACGGTGAACGACGGCGTGATCCTCAGCAGTTCACCCACGACGACCATCAAGCTGCAAGGCGCGCCCACCGTGGTCGCGGGCGGCACCGCGAGCTTTTCGGGCGGCGGTTCGGCGGTCCTGTTGGATACCGGCCTGACCATCACCAACCCGTTCAGCGCGACGCTCGTCGGCGCCACGATCGTGGTTGGCGGGCTTGTGTCGGGCGACGTGCTGAACTTCGTCAACCAGGGCGGGATCGTCGGCAACTACGTGGCCGGGACCGGCACGCTCACCCTCTCCGGCACGTCCGCGCTCGGGACCTACCAGGCGGCGCTGCGATCGGTCACCTACAGCTTCAATCCGGGCAACGGCGATCCGACCGATGGCGGGTCGGAGACCAGCCGCACCATCTCCTGGACCGTGAATGATGGGGCGCTGTCCAGCAACGCCGTCACCAGCGCCCTGAACGTCATCCATGTCGCGCCCACCATCAACACATCGGGCACGGTCACCTTCGGCACAGGCCATCCGAACCCCGCGCTGGACCCGACATTGACGGTCACAGCGCCCAACAGCTTCGGTCTGCTGCACAGCGCCACGGTCACCATCACCGGCGGCAACTTCCTGGGTGAGAGCGACATCCTGACCGCGACCACGCTCGGGACCTCGATCACCTTCTTCTACAACCCGGCGCTGAACATCGGTTTCCTGTCCGGCGCCGACACGGTCGCCAACTACCAGTCGGTGCTGCGCTCGGTGACGATTTCCTCGGGCATCGTCGATCCGACCAATGGCGGCGCGAACCCGACCCGGACGATCGCCTGGGTCGTCAACGACGGGGTGCTGGACAGCGCCGCCGCCAACAGCTTCGCCGAGGCCGCGGTCTGCTTCGCCGAGGGCACCGGGATCGCGACCCCGCGCGGTGACGTGGCGGTCGAGGCCCTGCGACCCGGCGATCCGATCCTGACGCACGCGGGCGCCGAACGTCGGATCAAGTGGGTCGGGCAGCGGAATATCGACCTGGCGCGCCTGGGCCATCCGCGGCATCTGCAGCCGGTCCGCATCCTGGCCGGTGCCTTCGCACCGGGCATCCCGGCCCGCGACCTGCGCCTGTCCCCCGCCCATGCGGTGCTGCTGGACGGGGTGCTGGTGCCGGTGGAACTGCTGATCAACGGTGCCAGCATCGTCCGCGACACGGCCTGCCGGACGGTCAGCTATTTCCACATCGAACTGGATACCCATGACGTGCTGCTTTCCGAGGGGCTGGCCACGGAAACCTACCTCGACACCGGCAACCGGACATTCTTCGCCAATGCCGAGGGGCCGGTCCAGTTGTATCCCCACCTGGATCCGGTCACGCGCACCGATGCGTCCTGCGCGCCATTCGCCATCGACCCAGCGACGGTTGAGCCGCTGTGGCAACGGCTGCAAGCCCGAACCGCGGGCCTTGGACGGCGCGTGCCGGACCGGAATGATACGACCCGCGATCCGGACCTGCAGGTAATGATCGGGAACCGCCGGCTGCGTCCGGTTTCGCGCGCCGAGGGCCGCTATGTCTTCGTGTTGCCGGCGACCACCCAACCGGTCACCCTTGTCTCCCGCACCGCCGTACCCAGCGACGCTCGGCCCTGGCTGGGCGATCATCGCGATCTGGGTGTCATGGTATCGCGCATCATCCAGCGGGGCCTGGATGGGGTGCGGCATCCGATCCCGCTGGACCACGCCGACCTGAACACCGGGTGGTGGGCGCCCGAGTGGCACGGCAAGGACACGCTGCGCCGCTGGACGAAAGGTTACGCGGTTCTGCCTCTGGCACCGGTCGCGTCGGTGCTGGAGATCGAGATCGGCGCCACGCTGGACTACGCGCTGGAAGCCGAGATCAGGCACCTCGCGGCATAGCCGAGCACGAAGGGGCGCGCGCACCGACCGGTCTCGAGGAACGCCCAGCTTCCCGGCGGCGCGTGCCGGGCGGGACTTGGTTCTCTGACGTAAAACTATATTGTCATTTCGATACCGCACACCTCCATATTTTATTGCGATCTTGTTCTTATTATACAAGATTTAATTTCAAATCTTCGGCGAAAACGAAAAAAAGCCAGACGCCATCGACAAGCCCGAACCGACCGATAACGTTGCCAAAGGATGTATAATGATCTACTGCCGGAATATGAGCCAAAACGAAGAGGCCTGACCAATGAGGATCGTATTCCAGGCCGCGACCGGCACCGCCGGTCGTGAATTGTGGGTGACCGATGGCACCGCCGCCGGCACCAGCCTGCTGCTTGATATCTACGGCGGCATTCAATCGAGCCAACTGGAGAACTTCAGGTCGATCGGCGGCGGAAGAGTGCTCTTTGCCGCCGATAACGGCATCAACGGCACGGAACTCTGGATCACGGACGGCACCGTCGCCGGCACGTCGATGCTCAACAACATCGAGACCGCGACCGCGCCCCTGTCCAGCGCACCGGATAACTTCCTCTCGCTCGGCAATGGCCAGTCGATCTTCGACGCGCTCAGCATCACGTCCGGACGAGAATTGTGGGTGACCGACGGCACGACCGCGGGAACCTCCCTGCTCGCCGACATCCGCCCCGGCGCGTCCAGCACCAGCTTCCGGCCGTCCTCCCTGCTGGGTACCGGAACGGCGCTGGTCATCGCGGATGACGGCACGAACGGCCGCGAACTCTGGGTAACCGATGGCACCGCGGCAGGCACGTCCCTGCTGGTGGACATCAACCCCGGCCCCGGCAGCGCAATCTTCAACGCCCCCGTTTCGCTCGGCGCCGGGACCGCGGTGTTCAGCGCCTATACCGGGACCGATGGCTATGAGCTGTGGGTCACCGACGGAACCGCCGCCGGCACATCGATGGTACTTGACATCAATCCAGGCGCCGCGGGCAGCGATCCGCTGGTGTTCGTATCCCTTGGCAATGGATCAGCGTTGTTCTCCGCCTCTGATTCCACCAACGGCCGCGAACTCTGGATCACCGATGGTTCGGCCGCAGGAACGTCGTTGCTGCTAGATATCGACCCGGGCGTCGCTGCATCCAACCCACAGATGCTCACCGTGCTGGGCAACGGACTGACGGTATTCCGCGCCCAGACCGCCGCGGACGGCAATGAAATCTGGGTCACCGACGGCACCGCCCTCGGCACCTCCCTTCTGGTGGACATCATCCCCGGCTCGACCGGTTCCACGCCCAACCGGCTGACGGCGATCGGCGGCGGCAAGGCCATCTTCGAGGCCGACTCCCTCATCTACGGGATCGAGTTGTGGGTCACCGACGGCACCACCGCCGGCACCTCCATGCTGCTCGACATCCAGCCAGGCAATGGCTCAAGCGTCTTCGCCGGTCACGTACCGGCGGCACTTGGCAACGGCAAGGCCATCTTCGCGGCCTACAACAGCACATACGGGCATGAGCTCTGGGTGACCGACGGCACGACGGCGGGCACATCCCTGGTCACCGATATCCTGGCGGGCAATGCCTCCGGTGAGCCCCGCGAGCTCGCCAGCCTGGGCAACGGCCAGGCCCTGTTCTCCGCCTACCAGCCCGGCGTCGGAAGAGAGCTTTGGGTAACCGACGGGACCGCCGCCGGCACGTCCCTGATGATGGACATCGTCGCCGGCGGCTACGGTTCCAGCCCCGACCATTTCTCCTTGCTGGAGCCAGGGCGGATGCTGTCACGGCTGTTCAACGCTGACGGC
>DIUL01000016.1 GCA_002422345.1 Acetobacteraceae bacterium UBA6159 | reverse complement strand
CACAAGACCTTCTGCATCCCGCATGGCGGCGGCGGACCTGGCGTCGGGCCGATCGGAGTCGCCGCCCACCTGGCGCCGCATCTGCCCAACCACCCGCTGCGCGACGACGCGGGGCCGGCGACCGGCTTCGGCCCCGTCTCGGCCGCTCCGTTCGGCAGCGCGCTGATCCTGCCCATCTCCTATGCCTATATCCGGATGATGGGGGCGGACGGGCTGACCCGGGCGACCGAGGTCGCGATCCTGAACGCCAACTACATCGCCCACCGGCTGCGGGATCACTATCCGATCCTCTATTCCGGCCCAGGCGGGATGGTGGCGCACGAGTGCATCATCGACTGCCGCCATTTCCAGGCCGAGGCCGGGGTGATGGTGGAAGACATCGCCAAGCGCCTGCAGGACTACGGCTACCACGCGCCCACCATGTCCTGGCCGGTCGCCGGCACGCTGATGATCGAACCGACGGAAAGCGAGTCGAAGGCTGAACTCGACCGCTTCTGCGAGGCGATGATCGCCATCCGCGCCGAAATCTCCGCCGTCGCAGCGGGCACGCTGGACCGGGAGGACAACCCCCTGAAGAACGCCCCGCATACCGCTCGGGAGGTGATGGCCGAGACCTGGCCCCATGCCTATCCCCGCGCGCAGGCGGCGTTCCCGCTGCCCTGGGTCGCGGCGGCAAAATACTGGCCGCCGGTCAAGCGGGTGGACAATGTGTATGGGGATCGGAACCTGGTTTGTACCTGCGCGCCACTGGAGGCTTACGCTCAGGCCGCGGAGTAGGTTGCTGGCATCCTCGTCGTGGGGCGCACTGGCCCCACTCCGTCATGGTGGGCGCAGGCCCACCACCCACGACTTCACCGTTGATAACAAAGGAAAGTCGTGGGTCCCGGCCCTTCGGCCGGGATGACGTGTTTGGGGGAGAACCCCTACTCCACCACCCACCCATCCGGCGCCCCGGCATGGTGCCGCTCGGTATCGCCCGCCCACAGCACCGCCCCGTCCAGCATCGTCCCCCAAGCCGACCCAACACCCATCACGCACAGCCCATCCTCGGCCCGCGCCCGGTACCCAACATGATGGTGCCCATGTACGATCAGCCCCGCCCCCATCGCCCTAGCCAGCTCGTCCAAAGCCCCCTTCCCCCGCCGCAAACTGCTCGGCGCCTCATGCGTCACCAGGACATCGGCCTTCTGCGCCGCCAGCAGGTGATAGTCCTCCGGCCAGATCGCGGCCGAGGCCAAGGAATGCATCAGCGCCTGCCGGTGCGAATCCCGCCACTCCGCCCCCAGGGACGCGATGTCGTCATGCAGATGCGCCCGCCCATGCAGCCGCGGCGCGCCAGGCGGGTCCCAGACCCGAGGCCGGAACGTCCCGCCCAACCCCGCGATCCGCACCCCATCGATCTCCAGAACCCGCCCATGCAACGCCCCCGCGGCCGTCCGAGGGTTCAAGGCGGGATCGTTCAGGTTAGCCCACATCTCCGGCCCGCCGTCATTGTCGTGGTTGCCGTGGATCCAATGCACGGCGATCCCACGATCCAGCAGCGGCGCGGCCAGCACGTCCAGCGGCTTGTCGCACTCGATATCACCCAGCAGGACAGCCGAACGAGGCAGCACCGGCAGCGCATCGAGCCCGCGCGTCACCTTGTCCCATTGCTGGTGGATATCGCCGATGAACAGGATCGTCATGCGCCGCTGAACTCCATTCGGTCGCTGACGATGTCGCGCCGGCCCTTGTTCTCCCGGCCCCGAGGGTGGCACGCCCCATCCCGTCCCCGCAAGGCAGCCACCCGCATGGTTCCGCGCCTGGCCTTTTCCGGCTAGGACGGGCGCCGATGAACCCAGGGGAGCCGCAAATGGCCTATGAACACATCCTCGTTGAAACCCAAGGCCGGGTCGGCCTGATCCGCCTGAACCGCCCTGCCGCGCTGAACGCGCTCTGCGATGCGCTGGTGCGTGAAATGGGCGAACAGCTCATGGCCTTCGACGCCGACAAGGGAATCGGCTGCATCGTCATCACCGGCAGCGAACGCGCCTTCGCCGCCGGCGCCGACATCAAGGAGATGCGCGTCCGCACCAACCCCGACGCGATGATGGAGGATTTCATCGGCGCGGCATGGGAGTCCGTGCTGCGCGTGAAAAAGCCGGTAATCGCCGCGGTCGCCGGCTTCGCGCTGGGCGGCGGCTGTGAGCTGGCCATGATGTGCGACNNCTCGGCATCATCCCCGGCGCCGGCGGCACCCAGCGCCTGACCCGCGCCGTCGGCAAGTCCAAGGCGATGGACATGGTCCTGACCGCGCGGGTGATGGACGCGGCCGAGGCCGAACGCGCCAACCTCGTATCCCGCGTGTTCCCCGCTGCGACAATGCTGGAAGAAGCGATGAAGATCGCGGCCCAGATCGCCACCCTCTCGCCCGTGGCGGTGCAGTTCGCCAAGGCCTCGGTCAACCGGTCGTTCGAGATGACATTGGTCGAAGGCGTCCGTCACGAACGGCAACTGTTCCTGTCGCTGTTCGGCACGCCCGACCAGGTGGAAGGCATGGCCGCCTTCGTCGAGAAGCGGAAACCCGCCTTCAAGCTGGACTGAGTCACGCTTCGTAGTCTCGATTAACGAAACATTTCCGATATTTTGCGGATTGCCGGCTGAAAGGATTATGTTACGATCCATTTCGGCCGGCAACGGTCAAATTTTTGGAAATGCCTCGCGGTTTAGCGTTGGCATTGCTAGACTAGGTCGCATGGACGCCATTGTCTCCAGCCAAGCGGACTGCCTTCCGGACACACAATTGTCCGAGGTCAGTCTGCGTGCCGTCGAACGGGCTGGCGTCCAACCGGGGCGCATCCGCGGTGCCGACGGCGTTGACCCCCTCGCCCACCTGAACCTGCTGCTCGTCTGCTGCGACCCCAACTGGTCCCAGGCGGTGCATGAGGCGATGGATGCCCGCAACGTCGACTCCTGCAACGCGCGCGACGCGCTCGCCCGCCTGACCTCCGTCCTGCCGGCCTACTCGCATCTGCTGCTGCACCCCCATTGCGATGAGGGACTGTTCGAGACCCTGTTGCAGTTGACCTCGGCGACAGCAGGATCGGATACTGAGTTGCTGATGCTGGGAGGGGGTCCCGCGCCATCGTCCCATCTCAACATGATCCGTTGCGCGACCTCCCGGTCGGTGCAGGAGGCGTTGATGATGGGACCCAGGTCCAGACGCTCACAGGATATCCCGTTCGACCTCGCCGAACTGAAGGCGGCGCTCGATGGCGGGATGATCAGCGCCCGCTACCAACCCATCGTCGGTGTCAGCGACCGCGTGCCCTATGCGCTGGAGGCGCTGGCCCGCCTGGACCACCCCGACCAGGGCACCGTCCTGCCGGACCGCTTCGTCCCGCAGATCGAGGACGCGGGCCTCGCCGACCGCCTGACCGAGTTGATCACCGAACGCGCCTTCGCCGACCTGACCGGTCCGGCGCTGTGCGATCAATCCCTGCTGGTGACGGTGAACTTCCCGCTCGACGTGATGTTGCGCCCGGCCGCGATCGACCGGCTGGAACGCCAGCGCCGGTCCTCTTGTATCCCGGCCAGCCGGGTGATCCTGGAACTCACGGAAAGCCGCCCGGTGGAGGATTTCGCCGCCCTCCTCCCGGTGCTGGAACGGCTGCGGACCCTGGGCTATGGCGTGGCGATCGACGACGTGTCGCCGATGGTCCCCGACCTGGCCCAGCTTCTGACACTGCCGTTCACGAGCCTGAAATTCGACAAGGATCTGGTCGCCCTGGCCGGGACCGATTCCGCGACCCTGGCCTTCCTGCGGGACACCACCGCGCGCGCACACCAAGCCGGCATGTCGGTGGTGGCCGAGGGTGTGGAGACGATCGAGATCTGGCATCGGATGCGGGCGATCGGCGTCGATGGCACGCAGGGCTACCTTCTGGCGCGCCCGCTGCCCGCCGCCGCGGTGCCCTACTGGCTCGCGGCCTGGCCGGATAATCCGGCCTTTGCCTGACAACCCCGGCGTATCACGCCGGGGCGATCACAACACTCAGTGGACCGAGACGGCCAGCATCTCATGGCGCAGGATGGCCGCGACCGCGATATCCCGGTCGGCGGCGAGCGCCATCGGCGTGCCATCCGCCGCGTGGATCGAGAACCCGTGCGTGCCGTTCACTTCCACCGGCTTCACATAGGCGATCCGGGACACGCCCAGGCGGGCGAGCTGATCGGTGGAAACGCCACGGATGTCCACGATGGCGGGGACGGAGATTTCGGTTTCGGGGGTCATGACAATCGACTCCGGTTCGGGGCGCCGGCCCAACCAGGGCGCCGGGGCCCGCAATGCTCAAGTTGGAAAAGGTTCAGCCAGGTTCGCCGTCGACCACTTTCAGGCGGCCGACCACCGGCGCCTGGCCGACGGGACGGCCGATCGGGATGGTCTTCACCCGCGGCTCGGGCTGCGGGCGGACGAGGTCGACATGCAGCAGACCGTTGTCGAGCCAAGCCCCCTTCACCTCGATCCCCTCGGCCAGCACGAAGGCGCGCTGGAACTGACGGGCGGCGATGCCGCGATGGAGGAAGACGCGTCCTTGCGAGTCGTCGGTTTGTCGGCCGCGGATCACCAGTTGGTTGTCTTCCTGCGTGATCTGCAGGTCATCCATGGTGAAACCGGCGACCGCCAGCGTGATCCGCAGACCGGTCTGGCTGATCTGTTCGATATTATAGGGCGGATAACCGTCGGAAGCGGTCTTGGATGCGCGTTCGAGCATCTGTTCCAGGTGGTCAAAGCCAAGGAATAACGGCGAGGTAAACATGCGTGCGCTCAAGGCCCCCTCCTGCGAGCGAGGTATATGCGGGACCCATTCCGGCATCCCGCTCTGGATCATCTTGGCAGGGAGGGGCGTCGTTGCAAGGGGCGGATTGAACAGGCGTGCGCCGGCTGGGCGTTGATATGGCGCCGCCACGCCGCTACATGCGCGTCATGGCGAGCGACACAACAACGCGCGAGACCGTCGGCCTGCTGCCGATCCTGATCGCGCCCCACCCCACCCTGAAGGCCAAGGCCCGTCCCGTGGCCAATCCGGACAACGACATCGTGCGCGATCTGATCCCGCGGATGTTCGCCACGATGTACAAGGCCCCGGGCATCGGCCTCGCCGCCCCGCAGGTCGACATGCGCCTGCGCGTCGTCGTCATCGACCTCGCCCGCGATGACAAGCGGGAACCGATCACGATGGTGAACCCCGAAATCGTGGCCGAGAGCGACGAACTCGCGACGCGGGAGGAAGGCTGCCTGTCGCTGCCGAACCAGTACGCCGACGTGACCCGCCCCGCCCGGGTCAAGGTCCGCTATTTCGACGAAACCGGCGCGAAGCGGGAGCTGGAGGCGGATGAGCTGCTCGCCGCCTGCGTCCAGCATGAGATCGATCATCTGGATGGCGTGCTGTTCGTCGATCACATCTCGGCCTTGAAGCGGAACATGATCATGCGCCGCCTCGCGAAGGAACAGCGCACCAAGGGACGCTAGGCCATGCGCCTCGCGTTCATGGGCAGCCCGGATTTCTCGGTCCCAGCGCTGCACGCGCTGCGGGACGCGGGGCATGAGATCGCGGCCGTCTACTGCCAGCCCCCCCGCCCCGCCGGTCGCGGACAATCCGTCCGCCGCTGCCCCGTCCATGTCGCCGCCGACGCGCTGGGGCTGGAGGTACGGGTGCCCGAGCGGCTGCGCGGCCGGGATGACGTGCTGGGCGCCTTCGCCGACCTGGACCTCGATGCCGCCGTGGTGGTCGCCTATGGGCTGATCCTGCCGCAGGCTATGCTGGACGCGCCCCGGCTGGGCTGCATCAACATCCATGCGAGCCTGCTGCCGCGCTGGCGCGGCGCCGCTCCGATCCAGGCCGCGATCCTCGCCGGCGATGCCGAAAGCGGCGTGACCATCATGCGGCTGGATGCCGGCCTCGACACCGGCCCGATGCTGCTGCGGGAAGCGACCCCCATCACCCCCGCCACCACCGGCGCCACGCTGCACGACACCCTGTCCGAGATGGGCGCCCGCCTGGTCGTCCAGACCCTGGCCGCGATGCCCGCCCCCACCCCCCAACCGCCCACCGGCGCCACCTACGCCCCCAAGCTCGGCCGCGACGACGCGCGCATCGACTGGACCCAGGATGTCGCGGCGATCGAGCGGCGGGTCCGCGCCTTCGACCCCTGGCCCGGCACTTTCACGACGCTGGGCGGCGCCGTGCTCAAGGTGCTGGCGGCCCAACCGGCCGAGGGCAGCGGCGCGCCCGGCACCGTGCTGGATGCCCGCCTGACCATCGCCTGCGGCGCCGGCGCGGTGCGCCTGACTCGCGTACAGGCGGCCGGACGCGCGGGTATGGACGCGGACGCCTATCTGCGCGGCCACCCGGTGCCCGCCGGCACGGTCCTCGGCGGATAGGGATGACCCTCTGGGCGCTGAAGCTGGAATATCACGGCGCCCCCTTCGTCGGCTGGCAGCGCCAGGGTGAGCTTCTGTCGGTCCAGTCCGTGCTGGAGGCCGCCGCCGCCCGCCTGAACGGCAACGCTCCGGTCGCCAGCATCGTCGCCGGCCGCACCGACGCGGGCGTGCACGCGGCCGGCCAGGTGGCACAGATCACCCTGCCCGATGGCTTCGACGCGACCCGGGTGCGGGAGGCGCTGAACTTCCACATGAAGCCGCACCCGGTCGTGGTCATCCAGGCCGCCGCCGCACCGGAGGGCTGGAACGCCCGGTTCTCGGCCATCCGACGCTCCTACCGCTACCGCATCCTGAACCGCCGAGCGCGACCGGCTTTGGGGATGGGGGTGGTGTGGCATGTGCCGATGATGCTGGATGTGGGCGCGATGGCCGAGGCCGCCGGCCTGCTGCTGGGCCACCACGACTTCACGTCGTTCCGCGCCGCCGCCTGTCAGGCGAAGTCACCGATGCGGACCCTGGACCGGCTGGATGTCCGCCGCGACGGGGATATCGTGGAGATCGAGGCGGAGGCGCGCAGCTTCCTGCACCACCAGGTGCGGAACATGGCCGGCACGCTGCGGATGGTCGGCGACGGAAGCTGGCCGGTGCAACGGGTCGCGCAGGCTTTGGCCGCCCGGAACCGGAGTGCCGCCGGCCCGACCGCTCCGCCCGAGGGGTTGTGCCTGATGGAAGTGGGGTATCCGGTCGATCCGTTCGGGGGGTGACGGGTTGTGCTTGAGTTCGCGGGGATCAATCGCCACTCTCACGGGCAGGAGCCAGAGTGTCATGTCCGTCCTGCAACGCCCCCGTCCGACGCGACCAAACGCGACCCCGGCTGAGCCTGATCCGGTGCGGCGCTTCTGCGACGGTGAAATCGACCGAACCCGCGCGATGGCGGCGTTGGGGGATGTGGACTATGCGACCCTGATCGCAGCCGTCGCGGCACGCGGTCTGACGTTGCCCTCCTTGCCGGATGATGAACTGGACCGTATGGCCCGCGAGATGAACCGGTTGCTCGACGCCAACGCGTGACGCGCCGGGTTGTCCTGCTGGTTCCCGACTCCGGCCCTCTGATCAGCCTGGCGACCATCGATCGGCTGGAGCTTCTGCTGGAGATCAACCTGCCGATCTATCTGGTGGACCAGGTCGCGCATGAGGTCACGGCCCGCGATGACCTCCCCGACGCTCGGCGGATCCGGCGTTTCATTCACGAACACCCTGACACCGTGACGGTCTTTTCGACCGCCGTCGGACAGGCTGCGGCACGGCGGCGCTCGGAAGGCGAAACCGGGCGACAGAAAGGACAGGGTGAAGCCGCGATCGCGGAGTTCCTGGCACGCATGGATGAGGTACTGGCCTCCCCCGACGATCCCGTGCTGTTGCTTTACGAGGACAGCGACATCATGAAGCGCCGCTTCGTCATGCCCGACAATGTCCACATCCTCTCAACCCGTGCCTTTCTGCTCGGCCTGGAGCAGCGCGGCCGCATCCCGTCGGCCAGCGCTCTGTGGCAGGCCATCAACGGGCAAGGACGCCCCAGCGCCGACACGGTGACCGACCGGCCCGGCCGCACGCCGACCGGACGAAGCGCGTGGTGACAGCCCGGGCTTGAACTCCCCGCCCCCCTCGCGCAGGGTTCCCCGGTTCGCCACGCGCACACAAAGGGAAACGACCATGGCCTTCTCTCTGAACCACGTTCACCTCAAGACCACCGATCCGGACAAGACGATCAAGTTCTACATGGATAACTTCGGTGCCACGATCAAAGGCACCATGGCGGGGGGCCACCAGCTCGACCTGCACGGGCTGCAACTGAACGTCACCGACAAGGTCGCCACGCAGAACCATGAGCAGCATTACGGTATCGAACATATCGCGGTGAACACTGACGATTACGACGGCGCGCTCGCGGGCCTGCGCAAGAACGGCGTGAAGATCCTGGAGGAGCTGAAAGGCAGCTCCGGCAAGCGCGTCTGCTTCCTCGAATGCCCGGACGGCGCGCAGATGGAGATCATCGAGAAGTAATTCACCCCCATCTTGGCGGGCCTCGCGCCCGCCACCCACCCCATCGCAAGGACCGCCGCCATGGCGCTGAAGGACCGCATCCCGTTCGGCATTTCGCTGCCGCATCGTTCGCCCGATCCGATCGCCATGACAACCGTCCATACGGTCGCCCAGCGGGCCGAGGCCCTGGGGTTCCAGGACCTCTGGGTGACGGAGAATACGCTCGATCACGTCACCTGCTTCGATCCGATCGTGATCCTGACCTATGCCGCCGCGGTGACCAGCCGCATCCGCCTCGGCGCCTCGGTCGTCGTGCTGGCCGTGCATCATCCGGCCATGGTCGCGCATCAATGGGCGACGCTCGATCACGTCAGCAACGGGCGCGCCATCCTGGGCGTGGGCCTGGGGCGGGAGCATCACTACCGGGAATTCGAAGTCCCCGAGGCCGGCCGCGTCACCCGCTTCCGGGAGGAAGTCGCGGTCATCAAGTCGCTCTGGACGCAGGAAAAAACCAGTTTCAACGGCAGGTTCTACCACCTCGACAACGCGACCATGCTGCCCAAGCCCGTGCAGAAGCCGCATCTGCCGTTGTGGATGGGCGTCGGCCACCCCAACGCGGTGCGCCGGACCGCGGAACTCGCCGACGGATGGATGGGGTCGGGCGGATCGAGCATCGCGGACTTCGCCGCCTCCGTCCCGATCCTGAAGGAGGCGCTGGCCAAGGCCGGCCGCGATCCGGAAACCTTCCCGATCTCCAAGCGGATCTTCATGGCGGTCGATGACAACCCCGAAGTCGCGCGCCGGGAACTGAACCGCTGGTTCACCGAGGTCTACCACAACCCAGCCGGCACCGACGCGAGCGGCATCCACGGCACGCCCGAGCAGGTGCGGGAGAAGTTGGAGGCGATGATCGGCATGGGCGCCAATCACCTCATGCTCAACCCGGTGTCACGGCACGAGGAGCAGATCGACGCGCTGGCGGAGATCGTGGGGCTGGCTGGCCATTAAGGAACGATTGGCTTAGCTAAACCCTCCCAGAGTCTTCAGGGACTGCACAATTTTGCTCAGCGGCTCTACGGTGGACGCAATCGTTCCTACTGACCCGATAATTTTCTGCAGTCTATCCAGCACGCGTTCGATTGAACTTCTACTCGGTGAATTTCGGGCAGCGGTGATTGCGCTGGCCGCCGCTCCCTTCTGTTCGTCAGATAGAGGCAGGTTGCTGATACAATCCTCGGCCTTCATCAATTGAGAACGAAGCATCTCTGCCACCTCAGAAGTGTAGGATAAAGAGCCAGCATTGGTTGCATCGCCACTCACCGCTACCGCTCCGATCTGGGCGCCATCACCAAAATTCATATTGTTCGTTGTATTTTGCACAAAAGTCACTCCTTGAAGTAGACCACCCATATCGTATTCTATTTTCTTGAAGCGTCCAAACAAATCTGATCCTGTGGAGGTAGCTAACATACGCTCACGAGCACGTGTTCCGGCCGCCTCGCGTTCGTATGCATCTATAGCATATCGTTCGTATGACTTTGACCTTGCGGCCTGACAAATAAGGTGGTCAACAAGGAGTTGCCGAACCGTGGAATCTACTTCCATTTCATACCAATCCAGCACTATTTTTTCGAGGCTATCACTAAATGTCAAGGCTGTTCAACGCTCACTACTGTCCGGTTGACGGCG
>DIUL01000182.1 GCA_002422345.1 Acetobacteraceae bacterium UBA6159 | reverse complement strand
GCGCAGATCGCGGCCAGCATCCGCGAATTCGGCTGGACCAACCCCATCTTGGTCGACGGTTCCAACGGCGTCATCGCGGGGCATGGTCGCCTGCTGGCCGCACGCAATCTGGGCCTGACCGCGGTGCCGGTGATCGAACTGGCGCATCTGACCGAGACGCAGAAGCGGGCCTACGTCATTGCAGACAACCGCCTTGCTGAGGCGGCGGGGTGGGACGACGACCTCCTGCGGGTGGAACTCGCAGACCTGCGTGCGGATGGGTTCGACCTGGCGCTGACCGGGTTCGACGCGGCAGAACTGGATACGCTCCTGGCGGCGGGTGCGGACGAGGGTGGCGCTGCCGGGGACAGTGACGCCGCCGACGACGTCCCCGAACCCATCGCCGACCCCGTCGTCCGTGACGGTGATCTCTGGCTTCTCGGGCAACACCGCCTCCTTTGCGGCAACAGCACCGATCCCGCGATGGTGGCGCGCTTGATGGCGGGAGACACCGCGTCGCTCTGCTTCACCAGCCCGCCCTACGACCAGCAGCGCGCCTATACGACCGGCGGGATCAACGACTGGGATGCGCTTATGCAGGGTGTGTTCGCCGCGCTGCCGATGGCCCCGGACGGCCAGGTGCTCGTGAATCTCGGCCTGATCCATCGCGATAATGCTTGGGTCTCCTATTGGAACGGCTGGATGTCATGGATGCAATCCCAGGGGTGGCGGCGATTTGGATGGTATGTCTGGGACCAGGGACCTGGCCTACCCGGCGACTGGAATGGCCGTTTGGCGCCCAGCTTCGAGTTCGTCTTCCACTTCAACCGCACGAGCCGCCGCCCGCACAAGATCGTGCCCTGCGTCTGGGCGGGGCAGGTGAACAGCGAGAAGGGCGGCCTGCGGGCAAAGGACGGGACCGTGGGTGAATGGACCCATGCCGGCCAGGGTGTGCAGGACATGCGCATCCCGGACAACGTGCTGCGGATCACCCGGCATAAAGCGCGAGGGATCGAGACCGAACATCCCGCTGTGTTCCCAACTGCGCTGCCGGCGTTCGTGATGAACGCGTACTCCGACGAGGGCGATGTGATCTACGAACCGTTCTCGGGCTCGGGCAGCACCATCATTGCGGGCCAGCAGACCGGGCGTCAGGTGCGGGCGATCGAACTCGCCCCGGCCTATGTCGACGTCGCGCTTCGGCGGTTCCGGCTTCTATATCCTGATGTGCCGGTGACGCTGGAGGGTGATGGTCGGAGCTACGATGCGGTCGTCGCCAAACGGCAGCAGGAGATCACATCATGCTGACGGTGCAAACCTGGCCGGTCGATCGCCTGATCCCCTACGCCAGGAACCCCCGCAAGAACGACGCCGCTGTCGACCAGATGTGCGGCGCGATCAAGGAGTTCGGCTTCCGTATCCCGATCGTCGCGAAGTCCGATGGCACCGTGGTGGACGGGCACCTGCGGCTGAAGGCAGCGCAACGTCTCGGTCTGGCGGACGTGCCGGTGGCGCTGGCCGACGACCTCTCCGAAGCGCAGATCAAGGCCTTCCGCCTGCTGGCCAACCGCTCCGCCAACTGGGCGGCGTGGGACGATGAGTTGCTGGCGTTGGAGTTTCAGGACCTGCGCGATCTGGGCTTCGACCTCGGCCTGACCGGCTTCGATGCAGGCGAGATCGCCGGGTTCCTGGCCGAACCGGTTGTTGGCCTGACCGATCCCGACGATGTGCCGGCTGTGCCCGAGCATTCTGTCACCCGGCCGGGTGATGTCTGGGTCCTGGGGTCGCATCGCCTGATCTGTGGCGACTGCACCGATGCCGCGACGGTCGAACGGGTGCTCGCTGGCGTCACGCCGCACTTGATGGTCACAGACCCGCCGTATGGCGTCGCCTACGACCCGACCTGGCGCAACCGTGCCGGCATCAGCACCACCGCCCGCACCGGCACCGTGCTGAACGATCATCGTGCTGATTGGCGGGAGGCCTGGGCGCTGTTCCCCGGTGACGTGGCGTATGTCTGGCACGCCGGACGGTACACGCGTACCGTGGCCGAAAGCCTTGAGGCCGCGGGCTTTACCATCCGCTCGCAGATCGTCTGGGCGAAATCCCGGTTGGTGCTTGGCCGCGGCGATTATCACTACCAGCACGAACCGTGCTTCTACGCGGTGCGCGAGGGCAAGACCGGCCATTGGCAGGGCGCCCGCGATCAAACGACGCTGTGGTCGATCGCGACGCGAGGCGATCAGACCGAGGATCCCGAGACCGTGCACGGTACGCAGAAACCGGTGGAATGCATGCGCCGGCCGATCCTCAACAACAGCGCCCCTGGCGATGCGATCTATGAACCGTTTTCCGGCAGTGGTACCATGCTGATCGCGGCCGAAATGACCGGACGCCGCTGCCTGGCGATGGAGATTGATCCCGCCTATTGCGACGTTGCTGTGCAGCGCTGGCAGGATTTGACCGGCAAGACGGCGCTGCTGGACGGCGACGGTCAGAGCTTTGCGGCGATTGCGGCGGAACGGGCCGCGAATACCGTGCAGCCCAGCGCATCACCGGATCATGCAGCAGCCACGCCCACCTGCCAGCAGGAGACGCCCCATGGCCGGACGGCCTGAATTCATTCCTACGGACCCCCAGCGCGCCCAGGTGAAGGCCATGGCGGCCTATGGCGTGCCGCACGACGACATTGCGAAGGTCATTGGCTGTTCCGCTCCGACCCTGCGCAAGCACTTCTGGTCCGAACTCGACACCGCCGCGATCGAGGCCAATGCCAAGGTTGCGCAGTCCCTATTCCGCAAGGCAGTCGAGGGCTCCGGCAAGGAATCCGTCACCGCCTGCATCTTCTGGCTCAAGTGCCGCGCCGGCTGGCGGGATGTCGCGGTGGAACCGGGCAAGAAGGAGCAGGCGGAGACCATCGCCCGCACCGCTGAGCAGGGCACTGGCTGGGAGAGCCTTCTCAATTGAGCGACTGGTCGACCGCCTGCCCGGACTGGGCGGAGCGGGTCAGGGAGGGGCGCTCGCTCGTTCCGGACCTGCCGCTCGCCCTTGAGGCGGCCAAGCGGTCGGTCGCAATCTTCGACCGCCTGCGCTTGCCCGATGTGCCCGGTCAGCCCGCGTTGGCTGAGGCAGCCGGTGAGTGGCAGCGGGACCTCGTGCGGGCGATCTTTGGCTCCTACGACGCGAGCACCGATATCCGTCATGTGCGAGAGTTCTTCTGTCTCGTCCCGAAGAAGTCGAGCAAGACCACCACCGGCGCGGCGATCATGATCACAGCGCTGTTGATGAACCGCCGTCCGCGCGCCGAATTCCTGCTCGTCGCCCCGACGCAGGAGGTGGCCGACCTCGCCTTCCGCCAGGCCGCCGGCATGGTCGAGGCTGATCCTGTCCTTGCCGCCAAGTTCCACGTCGTCGAGCACATCAAGCGCATCACCTATCGCCCGACCAAGGCGTTCCTCAAGGTGAAATCGTTTGATCCGAAGGTCGTGACTGGGTCGAAGCCCTCCGGCGTGCTGCTGGACGAACTGCATGTCATCGCCGAGGCGCACGACGCCGACAGGGTGATCGGCCAGTTGCGGGGCGGGCTGCTGCCGAACCCGGAGGGGTTCCTGCTGACCATCACCACGCAGTCCGAACGCCCGCCGTCGGGTGTGTTCCGGACGGAGTTGTTGAAGGCCAGGAAGGTGCGGGATGGGGCGACGAAGTTGCCGATCCTGCCCATATTGTATGAGTTCCCCGATAGTATCGATTGGAAAGACCCGGATAACTGGCCGATGGTCCTGCCCAACAACGGGCGGTCGGTCTCTGTGGAGCGACTGATCCCGGACTATGAGGCGGCGGTGGAGAGTGGTGACGCCGAACTTGCGCGCTGGGCCAGCCAGCACCTCAATGTCGAGATCGGCCTGGCGCTGAAATCCGATCGTTGGCGTGGGGCGGATCATTGGATGAAGGCGACGGATGCGACGTTGACGCTGGAGGGCCTGCTGGAACGCTCCGACGTGGTGACAATCGGTATCGACGGCGGGGGCCTGGATGACCTGCTGTCCGTCGCCATCCTTGGCCGGGAGACGGCGGAACGGCGCTGGCTGTCCTGGTCGAAGTCCTGGGTTCACGCCTCCGTGCTGGAGCGGCGCAAATCCGAGGCCGCGCGCCTTTGGGACTTCGAGGACGACGGTGACCTGGTCATCGTCGACGACATGGAGGCGGCGTTCACGCAGGTGGCAGCCTTGTGCGCCGAGGTCGACCGATCGGGCCTGCTGGCACAGGTGGGCCTCGACCCGATGGGCGTGGGTGCCATCGTCGACGCGCTGGCCGAGGTTGGTATCGGAGGCAACGACCGCGTCGTCGGCGTCCCGCAGGGCTGGACGTTGAACGGGGCGATCAAGACCACCGAGATCAAGCTCGCCTCCGGGGCGCTGCTGCACGCACCGCAGCGGATCGTGGACTGGGCGGTGGGGAATGCGAAGGCGGAACCGAAGGGGAACGCGATCACCATCACCAAGCAGGCGGCGGGGACGGGCAAGATCGACCCGGTGATGGCGCTGTTCGACGCCGT
>DIUL01000149.1 GCA_002422345.1 Acetobacteraceae bacterium UBA6159 | reverse complement strand
GTAGAACTTGTTGATCCAGGGCGGCGCGATCAGCAGCGGCCGCTTCAGCGCCTTTTCGGTGGTGGGATCGTACTGGATCAGTTCCATCAGCTCGTTGCGGTAGACCACCTTCCCGGGGGAAACGCCGATATTTCCGCCGACCTGGAAGGCGTCCATGTCGGTCATCTTGATGTGGAGCTTGCCCTTGCCGCGCTCCAGATCTCCCAGCAGGTTGCTCAGGCCCTTCAGCAGGTTTTCCCCGCCGGTTTCGGCGGTCTTGCGCAGCACCTCGGGGTTGGTCATCAGGAAGTTCGATGGGCTCATGGCATCGACGAACTGGCGGGAGTAGAAATCCACCTTCTGGGCCGTCTTCGGCTCCAGCCCGTCGACCTTGGTGACCGTGTCCTGCACGAAGCGGGCGGACAGCAAATATGACTGCTTGATGAAGTCAAAGACCTCATTTTCCTTCCAGGCATCGTCCTTGAAGCGGCGGTCGCCGGGCGACTCGATGACCGGTTCGCCGGCTTCCCCGCCCATCATGCGGCGCGCGGTGTTCTGCCAAAGCGTCATGTAGTCCTGCCAGAAGCCGATCTGCGCCTGCATGACGCCAGCCGGATTGGCCATCATGCGGGTCGTCATCTCCAGGAAGGCGCGCCCGATGTTCAGCGGGTCCATGTCCGGCTTGGACAGGTCCTGCCGTTTCAGCCACTCCTGCACAAGACGCTGGGATCGTTCGGCGATGTCGGCCATGGACCGGCTGACCACCTCGGGATCTGGCATCTTGAACCCTGGCGTGGTCGGCGTACCCTGGGTCTTGTCGGACTTGGCCATCGGGACATCCTTTGCGTCGGCGGCACCAGCGGCTACACAGGCCGCCGGCAGCGTGGAGCGGATCCGACATATGGTGTTCAGTGGAAGTGGCGCGCAACCTAGTGGCGCATATCGCTTGGTTCAAGCCAGCATCGTCCCGTCCCGGGCAACCCGCGCGCTGGCCGGCGTTGCCGCGCTTGCCCTGCTGAGCGGCTGTTCGTCGACCTCGTCGATGAATCCGGTCAACTGGTGGCACGACCTGCAGGGCGGCAAGATCGCCGAACAGCGCCCCGCCCCGCCTGGCGCGGACGATCCGAACCCGAATCTCGCCTCGGTCCCCGCCCGTCCGGCGCCGCCCGACCGGGACGCGATGAAGAAGCTGACCGAGTCCCTGGTGGGCGACCGGACCAACGCGCAGTACACGGCCGAGGCCGCGCCGCTGGCCGATCCGTCCTCGCGCACCGCGTCGCCGAACCTGTTCGGGGCCGGTACGCTGCCGCCGCCGCCCGCCGCGCCGCCGCCCAGCGAGACGCCGTTGAGCGCGTCGCTGCCCGCGGCCTCGGCCCCGCCGCCACCGCCCGCGCCGGCGGCACCGCCCTCTCCCGCGCCGCGCCGGCCGGTGGAGAGCCAGCCGCTGGAGGCACCCGCAACGCCTGAACCCGTCGCGCCCGCAGCCGTGAGCCCGGTCGCACCGCCGACTGCCGAGGCGCCACCGGTAGCGCCGCCGCCGGCCTTGGCGCCGGCCACCGACACGACCCCCCTGCCCGAGTTGCCGACCGCCCCGCCGCCCCGCGCCGCCGCGGCGCCCGTGCCGCCACCCGCCCCGCCCGCGCCGATCGCGCCCGCCCCGGCGCCAGCCGGCACGGTGACGGTCGGCTTCCAGCCTGGCTCCTCCACCCTGTCGCCCACGGCGACCGAGGAGGTGAAACGGTTCCTGACCGGCCGGGTCGGCCAGCCGATCGTGGTGACCGGATACGGCGACGCGACCTCGGCCGATCCAGCCGCGCAGGCCGCCGCCGTTGCCCTGGCGCTGACGCGCGGACAGGCCGTGGTGAACGCCCTGACCGCCGCCGGCGTGCCCCGCACCGCGATCACCCTGGGCGCGGAAGCGGCCGGTCGCGGCGCGTCCTTGCGTATGCTACAATAGTCCAATCATCCTCCCGAAAGGCCCGTCATGTCCGCCGACGAGTTCCATCGCATCCGCCGCCTGCCGCCCTATGTCTTCGCCGAGGTGAACTCGGCCAAGGCCCGCGCGCGAACGGCCGGGGAGGATATTATTGACCTCGGCATGGGCAATCCCGACAGTCCGACGCCGCCGCACATCGTCCAGAAACTGATCGAGACGGTGCAGGACCCGCGCAGCCATCGCTACTCGGTCAGCCAGGGCATCCCTGGTCTGCGTCGGGCGCTGGCGGCCTATTACCAGCGGCGGTTCAACGTCGATCTGAACCCGGACACCGAGGTCGTGGCGACCCTGGGCTCGAAGGAAGGCCTGGCCAACCTGTCGTCCGCCATCACCAGCCCGGGCGACACGATCCTGGTGCCGAACCCGTCCTATCCGATCCACCAGTTCGGCTTCATCATCGCCGGTGCGGGCGTTCGCTCGATCCCCGCCACGCCGGATGAGGACATGCTGCGGGCGCTGGACCGCGCCGTGCGGCATTCCGTGCCGAAGCCAACCGCGCTGATCGTGAACTTCCCGTCCAACCCGACCGCCTATCTGGCCGATCTGGACTTCTACCGGGAAATCGTTGCCTTCGCCCGCCGGCACGAGATCTGGATCATGTCCGACCTCGCCTATGCCGAGATCTATTTCGGCGACAAGATTCCGCCCTCGATCCTGGAAGTCCCGGGCGCGAAGGACATCGCTGTGGAGTTCACCAGCCTGTCCAAGACCTACTCCATGCCCGGCTGGCGGATGGGCTTCGCGGCCGGCAATCCGAAACTGATCAACGCCCTGACGCGGATCAAATCCTATCTGGACTACGGCGCCTTCACGCCGATCCAGGTGGCCGCGGCCACCGCGCTGACCGGGCCGCAGGACTGCGTCGACCAGATGCGCGCCCTGTACAAGGAACGCCGGGACGTGCTGATCAACGGCCTCGTCTCCGCCGGCTGGGACATGCCGAGCCCGGAGGGGTCGATGTTCGCTTGGGCGCCCATTCCGCCTCAGTATGCGTCGTTGGGCAGTGTCGAGTTCTCGAAGTTGCTGCTCCAGCGGGCCAAGGTCGCGGTGGCACCGGGCCTGGGATTTGGCGAGCATGGGGATACTCATGTCCGTATCGCCCTGGTCGAGAACACTCATCGGCTGCGCCAGGCAATCCGCAACATCCGCGGGTTCCTCCAGTCCGGCTCCAACATTGCTGAGCCTGCCATGGCCGAGGCTGACGCACGATGACCCGTCCTTTGTCTGTTGCCGTCGCCGGTCTGGGGACCGTCGGCGGTGGTGTCCTGCAAGTGCTCCGCGACAATGCGGATATCGTGGCCGCCCGCGCGGGACGGCCGATCGCGGTCACGGCGGTGTCCGCCCGGGATCGCACGCGGGAACGGGCGGTCTCGATCGCCGGCCTGCGTTGGTATGACGATCCGGTGGCCCTCGCGTCCGATCCAGGCGTCGATGTCGTCGTCGAGCTGATCGGCGGGTCCGACGGGCCAGCCCGCGCGCTGGCCGAGGCGACCATCGCCGCCGGCAAGCCGCTGGTCACCGCCAACAAGGCCCTGCTGGCCGTGCGCGGCGCGGAACTCGCCGCCATGGCCGAGGAACGGAACGTTCCCCTGGCGTTCGAGGCGGCGGTCGCCGGCGGCATCCCCGCCATCAAGGCGATCCGCGAAGGTCTCGCCGCCAACCGGATCAGCAAGGTTGCCGGCATCCTGAACGGGACCTGCAACTACATCCTGACCCAGATGCGCGAACGCGGGCGGGAGTTCTCGGAGGTCCTGGCCGACGCCCAGAAGCTGGGCTACGCCGAGGCCGATCCCACCTTCGACATCGACGGCATCGACGCGGCCCACAAGCTGTCGATCCTGGCCGCCCTGGCCTTCGGCCGGCCGGTGGCCTTCGATGACGTCTACATTGAGGGCATTCGCGGCGTCTCCGCCCTCGACATCGGTTTCGCCAACGAGCTCGGCTACCGCATCAAGCTGCTCGGCATTGCCCGCCAGATCGAGGCCGGGATCGAGACGCGGGTCCATCCCTGCATGGTCCCCGTCTCCGCCCCGATCGCCCGGGTCGATGGCGTGTTCAACGCCGTCGTAGCCGAGGGCGATTTCGTCGGCCGGGTCATGCTGGAAGGCCGCGGCGCCGGCGCGGGACCGACGGCGTCCGCGGTCGTGGCCGACCTCATCGATCTGGCGCGCGGCCGGCACACACCGGTCTGGGGCGCGGCGGCGGCGGCTCTGTCCGGCGTCCCGTCCGTGCCCATGAGCGCACACGTCGGGCCGTACTACCTCCGCCTGATGGTCGTGGACCGGCCGGGAGTGATCGCCGACGTGACGGCCGTGCTGCGGGATCATGGGATTTCCCTGGAGTCGATGCTGCAACGGGGCCGCAGCCCGGGTGAAGCCGTCCCGGTGGTCCTGGTGACGCACGAAACCCGGGAGAGTGACATGCGCTCCGCCCTGGAACGGATCGGCGCCTTGAACACGGTGATGGAGCCTCCATCCCTGATCCGGATCGAGGCCGGTTAGGCCGCCCCGGATCAATCCTTTCTTAACCTTTGGGGCGTAGGGTCGCGGAATTGAGATGCAACCCGAACCCCAAAGGTGATACATGAACGTCATGAGAAAGTCCTTTGCATACGGAAATATGCAGACCCTGCCTGCATCTTCCATGATCGCCGGTGAAACCGTTCGGGCTCGCCGCGACCGCCAGTACGCCGAGATCGATGCCCAACTGGCACGGATCGGCCTGATCCTGCACGAAGCCGAACAGGTGATGGACTCCCTCGAGGCGCGGTAGCCGTCATGGCCCGCCTGCTGGACACCCTGCAGCAGATCCTCACCACCACGGAACGCATCGCTCGGCTCGACAAGCGGCAGGCGGAGGCTGAACGGGAAACCAGGCAGACCCTTCTGGCGCTGCGGGACGACCTGCAGGCGCTCGACCGCCGGGTCCTTGTCCTGGAAACCCGCTTCTCCGACCTGTCCCACAACGCCGCCACCGAAGCCCGGGCCGCCGCGCAAAGTGCCGCCACCCTGGCCGTTGCCAGCGAACTCCGCGCCATGGCTGAACGGATCGCAAGGCTTGAAGGCGCCCCGCCGCAACGTCTGGCCCTCGGCCCCGGATAACCCGCTCCCCCACCACGACGACCCATGCTAAGCCCCCCCTAAATGCCAGTGCACACCAAGGGAGGCTCCCATCGAAGGCTACGTCGCGACGGTCATCGAGTTCGTGAAGGCGCATGAAGCCTGGGCGGCCCCGATCGTATTCCTCCTGGCCTTTGGCGAGTCCCTGGCCTTCTTCTCCCTCCTGCTTCCCGCCACCGCGATTCTGCTGGCGTTCTCGGGCCTGATCGGCGCCTCCGGCCTGCCGTTCTGGCCGATCTGGGCCGCCGCGGCCCTGGGCGCCATCCTGGGCGACTGGGTCTCCTATTGGGTCGGCTACCGCTACAAGCGGGAGATCGGCAACGTCTGGCCGCTTTCCCGCAATCCCGGCCTGCTGATCCGGGGGGAAGCCTTCTTCCGCCGCTGGGGCACCGCGAGCGTCTTCTTCGGCCGCTTCTTCGGTCCCCTCCGCTGCGTCATGCCCCTGGTCGCGGGGATCATGGCCATGCCCTCGCTGCCCTTCCAGGTGGCCAATGTCCTCTCGGCCCTGGTCTGGGCCACCGGCATCCTGGCCCCGGGCATCCTGGGCGGGCGGATGCTTACGGGATGAAGCCGATCGCCTCGGCCACCATCAGCCCGACGCACAGGATGGCGGCCAGCAGCGGCACCCAGGCGGGGACCCGGAACGTCTCGCCCCGTTCCGCGCCGGGGCGCCGCTGAACCCGCCACAGCGACAGGGCGACCAGGGTGAAGATCCCCAGCGTGACCATGTTGGCCACGACCAGCAGATGCTCGAACGGCACGGCCAGGGCCATGACCAGGACGATCCCGCCCCCCAGCGCCGTCGCCCGCACCGGGGTCCGGGTGCGCGGATGCACCACGGCCAGCCCCGCCCCCATCGCCCCGGCCAACTGGCCCCGCTTGGCCATCCCGTAGAACAGGCGGGCCAGCATCACGATCTGCACCAGCACCCCGTTGGCGACCGCGATCGAGCCCACGGCGGCGAACACCGCCGCCCCCATCCCGGGGAACAGCATCAGCAGCGGATGCTCCCCCTCCCGGCCGCTGAGCACCACCGCGGACACCACGGCCACGTACAGCAGGACCGAGGCGCCCACCGCGCCCATCACCCCGCGGGGCAGGGTACGGTGCGGGTCCTTCACCTCCTCGCCCAGGTTCGCCAGGGTCTCGAACCCGATGAAGGCAAAGAAGGCCAGGAAGGCACCGGACAGCACCCCCTCCCACGCCGGGGCCGACGCGGGCCACATCGGGCTCAGGTCGAAGTCCGGCGCAGCGATCAGGCCGGCCACGATGGCGGCGACCAGGCCCACGATCTCGATCAGGCCCATCACCGCCGCGATCGCCACGCTTTCCCGCACGCCGACCGCGGCGATCCCGGTGAACCCCAGGATGACCAGGGTGACCAGCAGCCACTCCGGCAGGGGCACCAGCACGCCGAGGTACTGCGCCGTGCCCCGCGCGATCGAGGCCCCGGCCACCGCGACCGCCAGGGTCATGGCCGCGCCCACGATCCGTGCCAACCGGTCGGAGCCGAAGCCGTGCCGGACATAGGAGACGCCGCCGGAAGCCTCGGGGAAGCGGCTGCCGAGTTCGGCGTAGCAAAGCCCGGTCAGCACGGCGACGATCCCGGCGATGACGAAGGACACGGGGGCCGAGGGGCCAGCTCGCTCGATCACCACGCCGACGGCGACATAGATGCCGGCGCCGACAATCACGCCCAGGCCGTAGAAGATCAGCGGCCACAGGGTCAGGACCCGGCGCAGGGTCGTCGGCGGCGGGCCGCTCATGACAGGCGGGACAGGCGTTCGGCCAGCAGGGCGAAGAACCCGTCGGCGTCCAGGGTTTCCAGCAGCGTCGCATTGTGCGGGCGGCCGAGGCGGCCCCAGCGGTCGATCACCGTGCGGCCGCGCCCGGGGCCCGGACCGAGGTCCATCTCCACCGCGCATGCGCGGGCGGTGAACAGGTCGGGGCGGATCAGCCAGGCGATGGCGCAGGGATCGTGCAGGGCCGCGCCCTTGTGGTCGAAGCGGCGGGACAGTGGCACGGCGTCCTGGATGTCGCACAGCGTCGTCAGGCAGCGCCCGGTCCCGGCGGCACGGAGCGTCTTCAGGCGTGCGGGCGTGGCGAGCGCCTGGGCGGTCAGTTCCAGGGTCACCAGTTCGACCGGGCGGCCGCAGCCCAGCAGGATCGCCAGGGCCTCGGGGTCGTTCCAGGCGTTGAACTCGGCGGCGGGGGTGATGTTGCCCTCGGACCAAGCGCCGGTCATCAGCACGATGCGGGCGACCTTGGGCAGCAAGGACGGGTCGGCGGCGATGGCCATGGCCAGGTTGGTGGCGGGACCGATGCCGACCAGCACGACCGGTTCGGCCGAGTCGCGCAGGATGCGGCGGATGGCGTCGACGGCGAGCTCGGGCTGGGCCGGCACGCCAGGCGGCAGGGCGACGCCGCCCAGGCCATCGGCGCCATGCACCCGTTCCTCGGAGACGAAGCCGCCGAGCAAGGCGCGGTCGGCGCCGGGATGGACCGGGACGGTGGCGCCGGCGAGCGCCATCAGGGACAGTGTGTTGGCGAGCGTGCGGTCGAGCCCCACGTTGCCGCCAGCCACGGTGACGGCGCGCAGGTCCAGTTCCGGTGCGGCGAGGGCCAGGAACAGCGCGAAGGCATCGTCGGTGCCCGGGTCGCAATCGAGGATCACTGGGATGGGCATGGCTAGGCCTCCGGCTGGACACGAATGGCGCGCTGGGGACGCCCGTTTCTCACCGGACATGGGGTAGCACAGTGCGGAGAATTTTTCGTGGGTCCGGGATGGTGACCGCCGGGCCGAGGGTTGGGGCGGATTCCTCACCGGACATGGGGTTGGACCATCACGAAAAAGCGCGGACGGTTGGGAGATGGGGGCAGGACCGGCGGGGGCGCTGCTTGCCGAACAGGGAAGATCGCCACGGATGCACACAGATGAACACGGATCGGGGTGGCGCCGCTGGTGGGTTTGGCCTCGGGACACGGGTGCAGGAAGCCGGCCATCCGTGGCGGATGTGCTTCGCGAGGTCCGGCGGGGGCGCGGCTGGCCGAGCAGGGAAGATCGCCACGGATGCACACGGATCGGGGTGGCGCCGCTGGTGGGTTTGGCCACCGGGCACGGGCGCTGGCCCCTCGCCATCCGTGTTCATCCCCTTCATCCGTGGCTGATGTTCTTCCAGGCCACAGGCCGCGGGCGGAGGCGTGGCCTATTACGTGGGCGGAGTCGGATGGGGACGGTTGAAAGATCGGGCGGCCCGTCGGCTGGGGCGCACGGAACGTAAATAGAACAAATCGCCGTCCAAGGCAACGAAATCCGCCGAGCCCAATGCCCTCCACGCCTTGCCCCGCTCCGCCCACGATGCGAGGGTCCCGCCCGATGCCTCCCCCAAGTCTCCCCCTCCGGATCGACGTCCCCGGCCAACGCGTGCCGCTGGAACCGCCGACGCCCGCCCGCCTCCGCGCGTTCAAGCGACATCTGATCGAGGCGATGCGCGACCTGGTCGGCGCCCGCCGACCCGAGCGGCTGGTCCAGAAGCGCGGCCCCGACCCGAGCGGAGCGGCCGATGCCGGCGTGCGCGCCGCCTGCGGGCATTGCGGGGGGTCGTGCTGCATGGCCGGCGGCACCCATGCCTTCATTGATGACCGGACCCTCGCGCGGGTGCGGGCCGAACGGCCCGGGATCACCGCGCGGGCGGCGCTGACCGCCTATGTCTCGGCCGTGGCGCCGCGGAGCTTCCGCGGCTCCTGCCTGTTCCATGGCGAGGCCGGCTGCACGCTGGATCGCCCGCTGCGGGCGGAGCTGTGCAATTCCTATTATTGCAATGGCTTGAAGGATTTTCTGAAAGCCGAACCGCAACCCGGCCAGGTCGTAACGATCGTCACCCACGCGGGCGAGGAGCGGACCGCAACCCTCTGAGCGGAAGGGCTATTCCGGGCAGACCCGGTTCCGCCCCTCCCGCTTGGCGCGGTACAGCGCCTGGTCGGCGCGGTCGAGCACCTCCCCCACCGGCTCCCCCGGCCGGTACTGCGCCACCCCGATGGAACAGGTGACCACCCCGAGACGCCGACCCGTCGCGCGGTTCATGATCGGGCGCTGTTCCAGGATCTGGCGGATCTGTTCGGCGACCGACACCGCGCCCTTCAGTTCGTCGCCCGGCAGGATGATCGCGAGCTCCTCCCCGCCGTAGCGGGCAGCGGTGTCGCGGCCCTTGATGCTCTCCCGCAGGACCATGCCGAACAGGCGCAGCACATGGTCGCCCACCGGGTGGCCGTAGGTGTCGTTGAACTTCTTGAAGTGGTCGATATCCAGCATCAACAACGACATCGGCACCCTCTCGGCGCCCGCGCGCAGGGCCGCCCGCTGCAACGCCGAATCGAACAGCCGCCGGTTCGCGAGCCCGGTCAGGGTGTCGCGGGTCGCGTCCTCCTCGGCCTTGGCCAGCCGCTTGCGGAGGTCGGTGATCCGCTTCACCGAGGCCGAGAACAACTGCTCCATCGCCGCGAGCCGTTCGCTCGCCTGGGCCGAGGCGCTGCCGAGGGTGATGGCGGCCTGGTGCAGTTCGTCGGTCCCGGTGCCCTCCCGCACCGCCGAGGCGAAGCTGCCGAGCGCCTGGCCGACATTGCGGACGATGACCCCGTCGGCGGAGACCCGCTTTTCCAGCTCGGTCGCGATCATCTGCAACTCGCCCGAACTTTCGCGGACCACGCCGGTGTCGAGTCCGACGGCGAAGAATTCCCGGTGCAGGTCGTTCATGGTGCCGGGGGTGAAGGCGCCGCCGGCCTGGGCGATGGCATCGACCCGCAGGGTCAGCGGCGGCTTCTCCCGGCCGCAATAGGCATAGAGAATCTCGTAGTTCCTGGGCGTTGCGACAATCTCGTGTTCATGCATGAAAACCCACGCCGCGTCCGCGATTTTGCGTACGTGTTCCATTCCAGCCATGCGCGCCTCCGGCAGCCGTCGATCAACCCGTTTCTTGGTGGGGCGATCATGGCGCCGGAGGGGTTAGGAAAAGGTTAACGGCCGGCGTCAAAACCGCTGCCTGACGCCGGATGGCTTCGACAAATGGGGGCCGCCGTCGCCACCTCGTCGTGGTGGCCGCAGGGCCGCCATCCACGGCTTTCCCTTGTTCCTGAGAGCAAAATCGTGGGTGGGGGCCCTGCGGCCACCTGCACCAGCCAGGGGGTTACGATCGAAACCGCTGCCTAAGCGGATTGTTCCGTCCGCGCGCGTTCCCGCAGCTCGAACTTCTGGATCTTGCCGGTCGAGGTCTTCGGCAGCGGCCCGAAGGCGACGTGGCGGGGGCATTTGTAATGGGCCAGATGCTGGCGGCACCAGGCGGTGATATCGGCCGCGGTGACCGCGGGCGCGCCGGGCTTCAGAGTGACATAGGCCTGCGGCGTCTCGCCCCATTTGTCGTCGGGGCGGGCGACGACGGCGGCTTCCATCACGTGGGGGTGCTTGTAGAGCGCCTCCTCGACCTCAAGGGAGGAGATGTTCTCCCCGCCCGAGATGATGATGTCCTTGGCGCGGTCCTTGATCTCCACATAGCCGTCCGGGTGCATGACCGCGAGGTCGCCGGTGTGGAACCAGCCACCGGCGAAGGCTTCGGCGGTGGCGGTGGGGTTCTTCACATACCCGGCCATGACGGTGTTACCGCGCAGCATGAGTTCCCCCATGGACTGCCCGTCGGCGGGCATGCGCTGCATGGTGGCGGGGTTCATCACCGCCGCTTCCTCGATCATCGGGGTGATGACGCCCTGGCGGGCCATGAAGGCGGATTTCTCGTCGATCGGCAGGTCTTCCAGGCCAGGCTGCCAGAGGCAGACGGTGGAGGGGCCGTAGGTTTCGGTCAGGCCGTACAGGTGGGTGACGGCGAATCCCATCTCCTCCATCTGGGCGATGACGGTCGAGGGCGGGGCGGCGCCGCCGGTCGCGATGCCGACGGTCTGGGTGAAGGGCCGGCGCGTGTCGGCGGGCGCGTGGATCAGCATCGAGAGGACGACGGGCGCGCCGCACATATGGGTCACGCCATGGTCGGCGATGGCGGCGAAGATAGGCGCCGGTTCCACCCGGCGGAGGCAGACATGGGTGCCTCCGGCCAGGGTCACGGCCCAGGTGTAGGTCCAGCCGTTGCAGTGGAACATCGGCAGCGTCCAAAGGTACACGCTGCGGGGGGACAGGCCGAAGGTCAGGGCATTGGCGCAGGCGTTCAGGTAGGCGCCGCGATGGGTGGCGACGACGCCCTTGGGGTTGCCCGTGGTGCCCGATGTGTAGTTCAGCCCGATCGCCTGCCACTCGTCATCCGGCAGGCGGACGGGATGGGTAGGGTCTCCGGCCGCGATGAAGGCTTCGTATTCGATCGTGCCGACCAGGGCGTTGGGCGGGGCGGTGGGGTCGTCGATGTCAACGACCAGCGGGGTCCGGCCGCTCGCGGCCAGCGCGCCGGCCATGACGGGGGCGAATTCGCGGTCCACCAGGACGACCTTCGCCTCCGAGTGCCCCAGGATGAAGCCGATCGCGCCTGCGTCGAGGCGGATGTTGATGCAGCACAGGACGGCGCCGAGCATGGGGACGGCGTAGTGGGCTTCTAGCATCTCGGGGGTGTTGGGGGCCATGATCGCGACCGTGTCGCCCTTCCCCACACCGGCCGCGGCCAGGGACGAAGCCAAGCGGCGGGCGCGTTCGAGGAACCCGGCATAGGTGATCCGGCGGTCGCCATGGATGACCGCGACGCGCCCCGGATAGATATGGGCCGCCCGCGTCAGGAACGACACCGGCGAGAGCGGCAGGTGGTTGGCGTCGGTGCGGCCGAGATTCTGTTCGAACATGGACAAGGCGGTGTTTCCCGTTCAGCGCGGCGGCCTGGGGCGGAGGACGGAGGTCATGGCCTTGAGATGACGCGGCAGCATCGCGCGGGTGTTCGCCGCGGCGGGGCGCCATTGCTCGATCGGCCTGGTCTCGGCCCGGCCCTGGCCGGTTCCGCATATCGTATCATCCGGGCGCTGTTCCGCCAGCGGCGCTTCCAGCCGGATCGCGGTTTCGCGGGCGGTGTTCAATTTGTCCTCGGGCAAGGCGCGGATCATCCGCAGCACGGGTTCGTAGGACGGGCCGCGCAGCCGGTCGAGCCAGGCGTCGCGGGCGGCGGGATCGGCGCAGCGGGCGCCGTCGGTCATGGTGGCGGCGACGGCGTAGAGCCAGAGCATGGCCGCGGTTTCCGCCGCTTCGGGGTGTTCGGCGAGGTCACGGGCATGGATCGCGGCGATGGTGATCCGCCCGGTGCCGAGGAAGCGCGTCCGCTCCCAGATCAGCACGGCGGCGTGACCGTAGGAGGAGGCGAGTTCCTTGATGCGCGCCTCCAGCGGGCCCGGGGCGCCCGAGAGCAGGGCCGCATCGAGGCGGGCGCGGTGCGGCATCGGGATGATCGGCACCTTGCCGCCTGGATAGGCGTGGTTGAGCAGGTTGAGCGAGATGGGGGTCAGGCGGATCGGCCCGCCGGCGAAGGCGGCTTCTGGCGGGCCGGTCTCGGGTCTACCGGTCTCGGGCGCGATCTGTGCCTGGGCAGTGGGGATGAGGAGGAGCATCGTGATCCAGGTCAGGATCGCTCGCATCGGGATCAATTCCGGTTCAGGACGGCCCCGCATCCTATGGGAGGGATCGCGCCAGGCCAACCGACGCGTGCTGGACCCGTCGGCGAACCTATGGCACTTGCGGGGCAATTCTCTCAGGAAGGAAAACGCCATGTCCGGGTCGCTGAAGATCACCGTGCAGGACTACGTCGCCACCGTCGTGATGGATCGCCCGCCGGTCAACGCGCAGAACACGCCGTTCCGGGAGGAAATCACCGCCGCCTTCGACTCCTTCACCGACCGCGCCGATGTCCGCTGCGTCATCCTCACCGGCGTGGGCAAGATGTTCTCGGCCGGGGCCGACATGAAGACCCGCCCGACCTCTGGCGAGCCCGGCGAATACTGGGCCTTCAACCGGCATGGGCGGGAGTTGTTCAATTCCATCCATGAATGCTCCAAGCCCGTCATCGCCGCCGTCAACGGCCCGGCGCTGGGCGCCGGCTTCGGCCTGGTCGCGGCCTGCGACATCATCCTCGCGTCCGACAACGCCGTCTTCGGCATGCCGGAGATCGATATCGGCCTGATGGGCGGCGCGGCCATGCTGCAGCAGTTCTTCGGCCGGTCCCGCGCGCGCCGCATGTTCTACACCGGCTGGCGCGTCCCCGCGGCCGAACTGTACCGCACCGGCGTCATCGAATGCTGCGTCCCGCTGGAGGAGTTGATGCCGGAAGCCATGAAGATGGCGACCGAGATCGCCTCGAAAAGCCCGCTCGCGATGGGCTACGCCAAGCTGTCGATGAACACGACCATGCACATGCCGCCGCGCGACGGCTACCGGTTCGAGCAGGGCATGACCGTCGCCTTGTCGAAGTCCGAGGATGCCAAGGAGGCCCGCGACGCCTTCTTCGAGAAGCGCAAGCCCGTCTGGAAGGGGCGCTGAGCCATGCGCGCGAAGCTCCTCGGTTCGGCGCTGGCCGCCGCCCTGTCGCTCTGGACCGCGTCCGCCATGGCGGCCGAGGTCAAGATGGGCATCCGCACGGATCCCAGCTCCATCGACCCGCACTACCATGTCTACACGCCCAATTCGGCGGTGTGGCGGCACATCTTCGACGCGCTGACATGGACGGATTCGAAGACCCGGCTGCAACCGGGCCTCGCGGTGTCCTACACGCCGGTCGGCGAGGCCGTCTGGGAATTCAAGCTGCGCCCGAACGTCACCTTCCATGACGGCACCCCGTTCACGGCCGAGGACGTTGTCTTCTCCCTGAACCGCGCGCCGAACGTGCCGAACAGCCCGTCCTCGTACCGCCAGTACACCAAGATGATCGACCGGGTGGAGGTGGTGGACCCGCTGACCATCCGCATCCACACCAAGGGTCCGGCGCCGACGCTGCCGATCGACCTCGCCTCGGTCGCGATCGTGTCGAAGAAGGCGGCCGAGGGCAAAGCCACCTCGGACTTCAACAACGGCACCGCGACCATCGGCACCGGCCCCTATCGCTTCGTCGAATGGATCGCCGGCAACCATGTCGTCATGGCGAAGAACCCGACCTACTGGGGCGGGGTGGAGCCGTGGGACCGGGTGATCCGCAAGCCGATCCCGAACGACGGCGCGCGCGTCGCCGCCCTTCTGTCGGGCGACGTCGACCTGATCGAGGGCGTGCCGGGCGTCGACCGTGCCCGCCTCGCCGCCACCCCGACGCTGGCGATCCATGAGACGGATTCGATCCGCATCATCTACCTGCACATGGATTCGAACCGCGACGCCTCGCCCGAGGTGACCGACGTCGCCGGCAACAAGATGGACAAGAACCCGCTGAAGGACCCGCGGGTGCGCCAGGCCATGAGCCTTGCCATCAACCGCCAGGCGCTGACGGAACGGCTGCTGAGCGGGCAGGCCCGTCCCGCCGGCCAGTACACCCCGGCCGGCCTGCCGGGCGCGAGCGAGAACCTGCCGCCCTTGCCCTATGACCCCGTCAAGGCCCAGGCGCTGCTGAAGGACGCGGGCTGGCCCAACGGCTTCGGGCTGGTGCTGAACGGGTCAAACGATCGCTTCGCCTCCGACGCGCAGGTGACGCAGGCGGTGGGGCAGATGCTGGCGCGCATCGGCATCAAGACCGAGGTGCGGACGATGCCGGCCTCGATCCTGTTCAGCCGCGGCAGCAAGCTGGACTTCAGCGCGATGCTGTCGGGCTGGGTGGGGACGGGCGATCCGTCGTCGCCCCTGGTCGCGCTGATGGCAACATACGATCCGAAGACCGGCATGGGGCCATCGAACCGCGGCCGCTGGTCGAACGCCGAGTTCGACAAGGTGCTGGGCCAGGCGCTGCGCACCATCGACTTCGACGAACGGTCGAAGCTCT
Source organism: Acetobacteraceae bacterium UBA6159 (assembly GCA_002422345.1). Taxonomy (GTDB): domain Bacteria; phylum Pseudomonadota; class Alphaproteobacteria; order Acetobacterales; family Acetobacteraceae; genus Rhodopila. The sequence goes on along the minus strand of DIUL01000149.1, from coordinate 7,067 downwards.
ATGCCAAGGCGGCCGAGGTCGCGGTCGCGGACATGGGCGTCATCCCGGTCTATTTCACGATCAACACCTGGGCCACGCGCAAGGGCCTGGTGCATGACGCGCGGGCCGATGAGGTGACCTTCGCGATGGGCCTGCGGCCGGCGAAGTAGGACACCGCGCGCCCGTAACCCCTGATATCCGCGCCCGTCATGCATGGCGGGCGCGGGATCGGGAACCGCCCGACGGTCCGGGGCGGTCCGACGGTCCCCCCTTGCCAGGACCGGCCCCAGACCGGGATCATGGCGCATGGCAACCGCCACCCTCCGCATCAGCGGCCAGCGAGTCCTGATCCGGGAGCACGTGACGCCGAACGACATGCCGCCCGACGCGCGGGTGCTGCTGGATCACGCCCCCAGTTTCTTCCTGACCCCCGCCTGGTGGCGCGCGACGATCGCCGCCGCAATGCCGCCCGGGGCCGAACCGCGGTTCCTGTCCATCTTCGTCCAGGACCAGCCGGTGGCACTGTTTCCCATGCTTCGCCTCGGGCGGCGGTGGCAGGGGCTGACGACCCTCTATACCTACCGCTACGCGCCCCTGTTCGCGCCGGCGCTGACCGATCCGCTCCGCCTGCTGGCGTGCGAGGCCTTCGGCCGGTTCATCCGCCCGGGCGGCGTCACCCGGCTCGACGCCCTCGACCCCGACGCGCCGGACCATGTCATCCTGCTAGCCGGACTGCGGCGCGCCGGGCTGGTGCCGCTGGCCTTCAACCATTTCGGCACCTGGGAGGAAGACGTTACCGGCCAGGACTGGGACACCTACCTCTCCCACCGCGACGGCCGGCTGCGGGAGACGATCCGCCGCCGCCTGCGCGATATCCGCGCCAGGCCGGACGCCCGCTTCTCCATCCTGACCAACGCCCCCGACATCGCCGCCGCGACCGATGCGTACGAAGCCGTGGCCGCCCGAAGCTGGAAACAACCCGAACCCTTCCCCGCCTTCAACCGCACGTTGTTCCGCGAATCCGCCCACGACGGCGCCCTGTTCATGACCCGACTGACCCTGGACGACCGTCCCGTCGCCGTGCAGGCCTGGGCCCAGCACCAGGGGCGCGCCACGGTCCTGAAACTGGTGCACGACGAGGACCTGGCCAAACTCTCCCCCGGCACGGTCCTGACCGCGCTGTCGATCCAGCATCTGCTGCGCGACCGGGCACTGACCCACCTGGACTTCGGCCGCGGGGACAACGCCTACAAGAAGATGTGGGTGCGCGAGCGCCACCAACGCACGGGCCTGCTGGTGGCCACGCCCTGGCACCCGCGCGGACTGGCGGCGATTGTGCGGCGGGGGGTAGCGATGGGGCTCCGCCCCAAACCCCGCAAGGGGGCCCTGCCCCCTTGACCCCCGCCAAGGGCCGAGCCCTTGGAACCGGTACTTTGGGGGGATTCCGGGAGGGGCTGAGGCTGTGGTTGAAACATCACCTCAGCCCCTCCCGGAATCCCCCCAACCAATTGGTTCTAAGGGCTGTGCCCTTAGCGGGGTCCAGGGGCAGCGCCCCTGGTCGGGTCTGGGGTGAAACCCCAGCCCTTCCCTCCGCCCCGTCATCGCCCTACAGAAAGCCCGTCGTTCGGCAAGGAGGCTCGGTCATGGCACGTCAGTTGAAGGTCGCGGTTCAGATGGACCCGATGGAGAGCATCAACATCGACGGCGACTCGACCTTCGCCCTGATGTTGGAGGCCCAGGCCCGCGGCCATGTCATGTGGCACTACGAAGTGCGGAACATGTGGCTCAAGGAAGGCGTCAAGCGCCCCAACGGCAAGTGGGACGAGCGGTTGTTCGCCCGCGCCCGCCCGGTCTCGGTGCAGCGCCAGAAGGGCGCGCATTTCAGCTTCGGCGCGGCGTCGGAGGTCGAGTTGGGCCAGATGGACGTGGTGCTGATGCGCCAGGACCCGCCCTTCGACATGGCCTACATCACCGCGACCCATCTGCTGGAGCATATCCACCCCAAGACCCTGGTCGTGAACGACCCGGCCTCGGTCCGCAACGCGCCGGAAAAGCTGCTGGTCACGCATTTCCCGGAACTGATGCCGCCCACGATGATCACCTGGGACACCGAGGCGGTGCGTGCCTTCCGCGCCGAGTACAAGGACATCATCGTCAAGCCGCTGTTCGGCAATGGCGGGGCCGGCGTCTTCCGCATCAAGCCGGACGACGAAAACCTGGCGTCCTTGCTGGAGATGCACTTCGCCCGCTCCCGCGAACCGCTGATGTTCCAGCGCTATGAAGCCGCGGTGCGCCAGGGCGACAAGCGGATCATCCTGGTGGACGGCGTTGCGATGGGGGCAATCAACCGTGTCCCCGCGGCCGGAGAAGCGCGATCGAACATGCATGTCGGCGGCCGACCGGAGCAGATCGCCCTGACGCCCCGCGACCGGGAAATCTGCGAGGCGATCGGCCCGACCCTGCGCGACCAGGGCCTGATCTTCGTCGGCATCGACGTGATCGGGGACTATCTGACCGAGATCAACGTGACCTCCCCGACCGGCCTGCAGGAAATCGCCCGGTTCGACGGGGTACACCTGGAAAAGGCGATCTGGGACGCGATCGAGGCGAAGGTCGGCTAGAGCATGATCGCGCTGAGCGGAATCGTAACAGCGCGTGAATCATGCGACCAAACAAAAGGCTAGAGCGCACTGACCGTTTACGGTCAGCCTGAGGGCGCTCTAGACGCGGGGCACGCCTTCGTCCGCGGCGGCCCGCGCCAGCGCCGCGTCGAAGGTCGCCAGCCGCAGACGATGGCGCAGCGCGAGTTCCAGGTACGTGGCGTCGTACAGCGTCAGCCTGTGCCGCATGGCGAGTGTGGTCGTCGCTCCCCAGGCCTGGGTCGGTCCCTCGTGATCCACGGTCATGGGCAAGGCCGCCAGATCGGCCATGTGGGCGATGCGCTCATCCGCCCGGATCGTGCCCCGGCGTTCCGCCCGTAGCAGGATATTGCCAACCTCGAGATGCCAGAGCGACGGCACGATCACCCCGTCCAGCGCGGTCCGTAGGATCGTCCGTGCCTCGGGCGTCCGTTCCTCGACCAGCATCGCGGCGATCGCCACCGAGGCATCGAGCACGAACACCGGTCGGACCGGCGTGTTCAGCGTCGGCCCTCGTCGCGCATGGCCATCAGTTCCTCGTGCGTGAACCGCGCGCCACGCGCCGCCATCTCATCGGCACGCGCGAACAGCCGGTCCAGCGCCGCATGCGCCGCGGCCAGGTCGGGCTGCCCCTCCGGCACCAGCCGCGCGATCGGCTTGCCGTGGCGGGTGATGACGATCTGCTCGCCGCGTTGGACACGGTCGAGCAGTTCCGCCAGATGGGTCTTGGCTTCGTAGGCACCGACGGATGCGGGGGTGATCGCGTTCATCTTCTGAAATTAGACCAGTCGGCCGACCGGTGCAATCAAACCGCGAGCGCCTCCGCCCCCGCCAGGAACCGCCGGTTCGGCGCGCTGCGGGGCCTGGTGCCCAACCGTTCATGCGCCAGCGACAGGGCGACATCGCGTTGGCCGGCCCGCACGGCGGCCTCGGTCAGCGTCCAGTCCAGCACGTCCCGCTGCGCGTGGCTGCCGCCCAGCTTCCACAGGTTGAACCGCGCCGGCAGCAGGTGCTCCACCGCCGCGGCGTAGTCCCCGCGATGGAAGGCCTGCAGCCCGGCCACCGCCGGCAGCCCGATATCGCGGTAGACCGGCGCCGATTCGGTGCCATCGGCCGCCGTCGTCCGCATCACCGCCAGCAGCCCATCCACCGCCGCCTCCCGCCCACCGCGCAGGGCCGCCATCACGGCATGCACGTCGGTGAACACGCAGAGCCTTCCATCCGCGTGGTCCTCCCACAGCGCCGCCAGCTCATCCCACCGCGCGCCGACGTCGCAGCCCAGCGTATCCAGCCGCCACAGCAGCGCCGAGGCATTGGTCAGGCTGATCCCCAGCCGCCGCTGCGTCGCCCGCACCGGACCGTCATACAGCGCCAAAGCCGCCTCGTACTGCCCAAGCTCCACATGGAACAGCGCCTTGTGCCACCAGATATGGACCTGGTTGGCATGCGCGGGCGTGGACCAGAACGGTTCCCGCGCCGCCATCCAGCCCAGCCCATCCTCCGGCCGCCCCATCATCTCCATCACGTGCGCCACCGTATGGTGCGGCCAGAACCCGAACGGCTCCCGCTCCGCCGCCTCCCGCGAAACGTCCTCGGAGCGCCCGTAATCCCCCGCCTCCTCCAGCCCAAACCCCCAGAACCCCAGCATCACCCCATAGCTCGGCTGCTCCTTCGACCAGGCCGGCAGGGCGCGGGCGGAGCGGTCGCGGACCCAGTGGAACCGCCCGAGGAACCCGTCCAGCAGCGCCGCCGCCTGGTGCGCGACCAGGTCATGGGGACAGGACATCAGATGCCGGTCCAGCACGGCCCGCGCCGCCTCCCGATGCCCCTCGATCGCATGGTCCAGCGCCGCGAGATGCGCCTGCTCCCGCGCGTTCAATGTCAGGTCGCGGGCGGTGGCCAGCAGCGGGCGCCCGAGGCCGGCCATCACGGGATCATTGGCGAGGGCGAAGATCCAGGCCTTGCCCAGATGCGCCATGGCACAGACCGGCGCCACTGCGCGCGCGGTGTCATACAGCTTGATCGCGTCGCCATGCACGAGGGTGAAGGCGCGCACCGCCTGGTCGATCGTCTCCACCGCCTCCGCCGTCGCGTTGGAGATGGGATGACCCTGGGCATCCTTGTGCATGTCGTGTTTCCTCTCCGATTGGGCGGATGCTGACACGAAAACGCGCGATCACCCAAGCGGAACCCTGCCATCGCCCCTACCCCGGCGGTAGGCTGCGCGCTGACCCAACCGAACCCCGGACCCCATGCCCGTCCTGCCCGATGTCCTGCGCCCCGGCCTGCGCGTCGTCTTCTGCGGCACCGCGGCCGGCGCGGTGTCCGCCGCGGTCGGCGCCTACTACGCCGGACCGGGGAACAAGTTCTGGCGCATGCTGCACGAAACCGGCCTGACGCCCACCCGGCTGGAGCCGCTGGACTTCCGCAAGGTCCTCGATCACGGCATCGGCCTGACGGACCTGGCGAAGGAGGCATCGGGCGCGGATTCCGTCCTGGCAGGCGATGCCTTCGACGTGGCCGCCCTGCTCGCCCGAATCGAGGCGGTCCGGCCTGAAATCCTCGCCTTCAACGGCAAGAAGGCGGCCGCTGTGTTCCATGGGGTGCCGACCGGACGGCTTGCCTACGGGCCGGCGCCCGGCCGGCCCGGTTTTCCGCCGGTCTGGGTGCTGCCATCCACGTCAGGCCTCGCCTCCAGGGCCTGGGACCCTTCCCCCTGGCATGCCCTCGCGGCGGTCCTGCGGGGGGAAAAGGCGCCGCGAAACGGAACAAATCCGCGCCAGGAGACACAATCCCGACCCGCCCGTGTTGCGGCCCGGGGTACCCCATGCTAGACGCGCCGCGCCGGTTTGGCGTGTTTACCGCCCGTCAAGCCTTGTCCCATCACGCCCGTCTCGCGCGGGCCAACCCATGGAAACCCACGTGGCGTCAGAGGCAACGACAATCGCATCCGGCGGCGGATTGGCCGACCGTTATGCCGCCGCCCTGTATGCGCATGCCGACGACCTGGGCGCGCTCGACGCCGTGGTCGCGGAAATGGAGGCACTGGGCGCGATGATCGCGCAAAGCGCCGACCTGCGCCGGCTGCTCGAATCTCCGCTGATCGACGTGAATCAGGCGCAGAAGGCCGCGCTGGCGGTGCTGGAGCAGCAGGGCTTTTCCAAGCCCATCCGTGACTTCGTCGGCGTCATCGCCGCCAACCGCCGGCTGCGGGCGCTGTCGTCCATCGTGACCGCCTTCGGCACGCTGGTCGCCGAACGCCGCGGGATCATCACCGCGCGCGTCGTCTCGGCCCAGCCGCTGTCCGACGTGCAGCGCCAGCAACTGCGTGCCCGCCTGATCGAGGCCGGGTACGGCAACGTCAATATCCAGGAGGCGGTCGAACCCGATCTGCTGGGCGGCATGACCGTCCGGATCGGCGCCCGCCTTTACGACACCAGTCTCAAATCCCGGCTGCAACGCTTGCAGTACGCCATGAAGGGAGCCGCCTGATATGGAGATCCGCCCCGCCGAGATCTCGGAGATCTTGAAGAAGCAGATCGCCGCGTTCGACACCGAGGTTAACGTCGCTGAAACCGGACAGGTGCTGTCTGTCGGTGACGGCATCGCCCGCGTGTTCGGCCTGCAGAACGTCATGGCCGGCGAGATGGTCGAGTTCCCCGGCGCCGGCCTGCGCGGCATGGCCCTGAACCTCGAAACCGACAACGTCGGCGTCGTGATCTTCGGCGCCGACCAGGCGATCCGCGAAGGCGATACGGTGCAGCGCACCGGCTCGATCGTGGACGTGCCCGTCGGCAACGGCCTTCTCGGCCGCGTCGTTGACGGCCTCGGCAATCCGATCGACGGCAAGGGCCCGCTGACTGACGTGGTCCGCAGCCGCGTCGAGGTGAAGGCCCCGGGCATCATCCCCCGCAAGTCGGTGCATGAGCCCATGCAGACGGGCCTGAAGGCGATCGACGCCCTGATCCCCGTTGGCCGCGGCCAGCGCGAACTGATCATCGGCGACCGTCAGACCGGCAAGACCGCCGTCATTCTGGACACCATCATCAACCAGAAGGGCGTCAACGCCGGCACCGACGAGAAGAAGAAGCTCTACTGCATCTACGTCGCGGTCGGGCAGAAGCGCTCGACCGTCGCGCAGCTGGTCCGCACGCTGGAAGAGAACGGCGCGATGGAATATTCCATCGTCGTCGCCGCCACCGCGTCCGACCCGGCCCCGATGCAGTTCCTGGCCCCCTACACGGGCTGCACGATGGGTGAGTTCTTCCGCGACAACGGCCGTCATGCGGTGATCTTCTATGACGATCTGTCCAAGCAGGCCGTCGCCTATCGCCGGATGTCGCTGCTGCTGCGTCGTCCTCCGGGCCGCGAAGCCTATCCGGGCGACGTGTTCTATCTGCACAGCCGCCTGCTCGAACGCGCCGCCAAGATGAATGACGACAACGGCGG
>DIUL01000077.1 GCA_002422345.1 Acetobacteraceae bacterium UBA6159 | reverse complement strand
GTGATTGACCGGACAGCAGTGAGTCACCGTGAATGCCGATGCCTTGTGGCCTGATATAAGCAATTGTGTCATCACGTCATGCAGAATAAAGCACAATTCGTGCGCTAAATGATGCTGTTCGGGCAGGTGCGTATTCGACCTATTTTTGAGGGACGAATATTGCAACGATCGGTTGAAAAATCTCATTGATCGCAATCAACCATTGATTGGGTCATCATTAAGCAGCCGTCTCCCGGAAATTGTGCTATTGTGAGCGACGCAGACGATGCCATTGCGGAGCGCCTTGCGGGATTGAGTGCGTTAGTTTGTGGCTCCTCACATCGCCTCGTGGAAAATCCGTACGTATCCGGCCTTGGTCAGTTCCGCCTCCTGCGCGGCGACACCATGGTATCCGCCATTGCCTGTGTATACCAGTGAATAGAGATAACATTATGCGATATATATCAGAAAAACATAGGATAATCCTTTCAGTGTGATGGCTTTTCAAAGTACTGCTAACATTCAAGCGGAAGCAATGCCTTGCGACCATGCGGACGCCGTACAAGTATAACTGAAAGGTCAGTTGGATGTCACAGCGCCCGACATGCGTTCCTTGAGTGCCCAGGAAGAATGCATATAATCTCTCTTGGCGCAGGCGCATTCCATGAAGCAACACACCCACCGCGAGACGACGGACCGAAGCGAGTGACAAACGTTTCCTACATTGACGCCCTGGTCGCCAAGGCGCGCGCGTTGAACATCAACGTCTCCTGTGCCTGCGAATCCGGCCTCGAAAACGCGGTCCGCCAAGCGAAAGACGCACGGTGGCAGGAACAAAATGCTACCGGGTTCGACGCCTGGAACCACTACGTGGAGCGAAACGGCGTCCCTCTGGCACAATATCGGAAATTCTGACCACCGTGGCGCGCTTCGATCTCTTCAGGCTGCCAAACGACCAGGGATAGATCGTGGATGTTCAATCCGACCACGCCGAACCAACGAAAGTGCCGGTTCGGCGCCGTGACCTCTACCAGGTCAAGGTCTTGGTATTGTCCTTGAACAAGGCGGCCCCAGTGACATCCGGATTTCCGACCCGGACATTCGGCAGCAGATCACCCGACTTGACCCCGTAGTGCTCCATGCACATCGGGCAAATCAGCACGGTCGCGCCGCCGGCGATCAGGGTGGCCAGCACGGCCTGTTGCGCCTCGAACCGGTCCTTGTTCTTGGCGGACCCGACAAGGACCCCGCGATCGTTCAGGAAGATCGTGACCGGATGCTTCCGCTCCAACTGATTCTGCGCGAAGGCAAGCGCCATCCGCATCCGGTGCCCGTCATCGGTCGTCGCGTTGATGAACAGCGGATCATTGTCCCCGGCGCGGGCGGCGCGTGGCACGAGGGGCATCGCCGCCAGGGCAATGGCCACGAGTGAAAGGCGTCGGCGCAACATGGGAACCTCCGTTCGGTAACCTCGTTGCACCGTAGTCACCCTGTTCGGCGGGTGCCTTGATCCGCATCAAGGCATGAGGGCGATTCGTGACCGCCTCACCCCATCATCACCAGCGCATCCGCCACCGTCAGCCCAGACCCATCCGCGTGCAGGATCACCGGGTTCAGCTCAAACTCCGCAACCTGCCCCCCCAAAGTCAAAGCCGCCCGGGACAAAGCCGCCACCAACCCGGCCACCGGCGCCAGATCAATCGCCTTCGCCCCCCGGAACCCGGTCAGCAGCCGAGCGGACTTGAGCGAGAGGATCATGCGGGTGGCCTCGGCTTCGGAGACGGGGGCGGGGCTATGCGCCACGTCCCCGAACAGTTCCACCGTCACCCCGCCATACCCCACCATCATGATCGGCCCGAAGGTCGGGTCATTGACCATCCCGATCACCAACTCATGCCCCTTGGGCGCCATCTTCTGCACCAGCACCCCGTCGATCGCCGCCCCCGGCGCGTGCCGCCCGACATCGGCCAGCATCGCGGCATAGGCCGCCCGCACGGCATCGGCGTCGGCCAGGCCCAGGCGCACGCCACCGGCCTCGGTCTTATGCGGCAGGTCGGCGGACTGCACCTTCAGCGCCACGGGGAAACCCACGACGGCGGCGGCGGAGGCAGCTTCCTCGGCCGTCCGGGCCAGGCGTTCCCGCCCCTCCGGCAGCCAGGCGCCCAGCACCTGCTTGGCCAGGTACTCCGGCAGCGTGCCGGACAGGCCCGGGGGCAGGGCGCCCGAGACCGGTTCGAACCGCTCGGGCAAGGGCCGCGCCACGGCCTCGGCATACGACGCCAGCTTGTTCATCGCGACGCCGACATTCCGAAGATCACTATGCAGGAACAGCCCGCATTTCGACGCCTGGTCGCGCCCGAAGACGGAGGGGACGGTATAGCTCCAGAGCGTCACCGGCTTGCCGCAGGTCTCCGCCACCGCGCGGATGCGGTCGGAGTCCAAGGACACCCGCGTCGTGCTGGTCAGGGAGCTGATCAGCACGACCATGTCGATCTCATCGGATTGCGCCATCGTTTCCATGGCGGTCATCATCGCGGGGCGGGTATTGGCGCCCTGGGCGGTGACATCGACCGGGTTGCCCGGCGCGCCATAGGACGGCATCACCGCTCGCAGCGCGTCCTGCAAGGTCTGGGATAGCGGCGGCACGGTCATCCCGTGCATCGACTGCGTATCCGCCATCCAGGCGCCACCGCCGCCTGACGGCGTGACGATGCCTACGCGCCGGCCGCGGGGCAGGGGGCAGGTCAGGACGACCCCGGCTATGGCCACGGCCTCATCCGGGTCCTCCGCCTCGATCACGCCATAGCGTTCAAACACCGCGTGGTAGGCGGCGTAGGAGCCTGACAGCGACGCGGTATGCGACGCCGCCGCCCGCGTGCCGGCATCCGTCCGCCCGACCTTGATCGCGATGACCGGTTTCCGCAGCCGGTGCGCCTTTTCCAGCGCGCGGATGAAGCCGGGTCCGTTGCGGATCGCCTCGCAGAACAGCATGACGGCCGAGGTGTGTTCGTCCTCGATCATGTAGTCGAGGAAGTCCGCCATGCTCAGATCGGCCTCATTGCCGGTCGAGATCACATAGCTGAACCCCAGGCCGGCCGCCTTGCCGCGGTTGAACAGGGCAAAGCCGATGCCGCCGGATTGCGCGATGACGCCGATCCGTTTCGGGGAAACAAGAACGGCGGTCCCGTCATCCTTGGTTTCGACCGTCGGGCTGAAGGTCGTCGCGACGCGGCCCATGGCGTTGTAGTAGCCCTCGCAGTTCGGGCCGCAGGCGCGGATGCCGTACTGCTTGGTCACGTCGATCAGCGCCTGTTGCAGGTCGCCAGCCGACCCGCCTTCCTCGGCGAAACCTGAGGAGATGATCAGCGTGTTCTTCACCCCGGCCTTGGCGCATTCCTCCACCGCCGCGGCGACACCGGCGGCGGGAATGGCCACCAGCGCCAGGTCGATCGGCTGGCCGGTCGCGCCGATCGAGGGGAAGCATTTCAGCCCGCCAATGTCCTGGTAGGACGGGTTGATCGGCAGGATCTGGCCAGGGAACCCGTTCTCCCGCAGCTGGTGCAGCAGCCGCCCGCGGATGCGGTGCAGGTCGGGGGAGGCACCCAGCACGGCGATGGACTGGGGCCAGAAGAAGCTGTGCAGCGGATGGGTGGACATTCAGGCCTTCCCCGCGCGTGGGCCGGTGGGCACGTCCCGCCACGGCACGCCCTTGTCGACGCGCGGGTCCTGCGGCTGGCCGAGGACTCGTTCGGCGATGATGTTCTTCATGATCTCATCGGTGCCGCCGGCGAGGCGCAGGGCAGGGGAGTAGAGCAGCGCTTCCTCGAAGATGCCCGCGACGGGCATTTCGTCGCCCATTGTGGGGCCGGCCATGCCGATCATGTCCAGGCCGTAGGAGAGGATGTCCTGGAGCTTGTTCGCCGCCACGACCTTGATGATCGAGGATTCCGGCCCCGGCGTCTGCCCGCGCGACAAAGCCGTCATGCCGCGGAATTTCGTGAATTTCAGGCCCTGGGTGCGGACGTAGAATTCCGCCAGCTTTTCCTGCACGGCGGTGTTGTCGATGGCGGGGCCGTCCTCCAGCTCCACGGCCTCGGCCAGGCGAAACAGCTCGGCCACGTCCGGGCCGGGGGCGTCGCGCATGCCGTGGCGTTCGTTCATCAGCGTGGTCAGCGCCACCTTCCAGCCCGCGCCCACCGGGCCGACGCGGCGGCTGTCGGGGATGCGGACATTGGTGAAGAAGACCTCGTTGAAATGGGAGGAGCCGGACACCTGCTTGATCGGGCGGATTTCGACGCCCGGGGTCTTCATGTCGAGGATGAAGAAGGACAGGCCCTCATGCTTGGGCAGATCGGGGTTGGAACGGGCGACCAGGATCCCGAAATCGCTGTAGTGCGCGCCGGAGTTCCAGATCTTCTGGCCGTTGATGACCCATTCGTCGCCCTGCTTCTCGGCCCGCGTGCGCAAGGCCGCGAGGTCCGATCCGCCCCCGGGTTCGCTGAACAACTGGCACCAGACCAGTTCGCCGCGCATCGTTTTCTTGACGAATTGTTCGCGTTGTTCGGCCGTGCCCCAGGTGCAGATCGTGGGCATGGACAGGCCGATGCCGATCCCGAACAGGCCGGTCAGGACGTCGTACTTGGCTTCCTCCTGGTTGTAGATCACGTATTCGATCTGGGAGCCGCCCTGGCCGCCCCATTCCTTGGGCCAGTGGATGCCGACGAAGCCGGCTTCATACTTGCGGCGCTGGAAGTCCTTGGCGCGTTCCATCGCGCCGGGGGCGTCCTGGCCGCGGCGGTAGCCCTCGACCTCGCCTGGCTTGCGACGTTCGGCGTTGGCATCGAGGAAGGCGCGGGCCTTGGCGCGGAACGCGGCTTCTTCCGGTGAATCTTCGAAGTCCATTGTCTGCCTCCCCTAAGCCGCGACCAGCGTGTTGCGCGCGCGCAGTTCACTCACCAGCCGCAGCTTCCATTCCCGCGACCCGCCCAAGGCCAAGCCCAGCAACTTCGCGCGCCGATAGTAAAGATGACAGTCCATCTGCCAAGTGAACCCCATCCCACCATGGGTCTGGATGTTCTCCTTGGTCACGAACCACCCGGCCTCGCAGGCGGAAATCCGCGCGACCGAGGCCGCGATCGGCAGCTCCGCCGCGTCCGTATGCACCGCCCAGGCGCCGTAATAGGCGTTCGACAGCGCCATCTGCACCTGGATGTACATGTCCGCGAGCTTGTGCTTGATGCCCTGGAACGATCCGATCGGGCGGCCGAAGGCGTAACGCTCCTTCGCATAGGCATTCGCCATGTCGAGCGCGGCCTCGGCCCCACCCACCTGCTCGAACGCCATCGGCACGGCGGCGTAGTCCATCAGCTTGCGGACGGTCTCGGGACCGGTCGAGCCGGGCAGGGGATCGGCCGCCGCCCCCGCGAAGGTGATCTTCGCATGCGACCGCGTGGGATCGATGGTCGTCACCGTCTCACGGACCACGCCCGCCCCGGTCAGATCAACCAGATGCATCCAGGCGCCGGACCCGCCATTGACGACCACGATCGCGAAATCCGCGACATCGCCATCCGGCACCGCCAGCTTCACGCCGCTGAGCGCACCGCCCGAAACACCCGCGGTCAACTTGCGGGGATCGGAGGTCCCGGGCCGTTCGGCCATCGCGAAGGTGCCGATGATCTCTCCGGTGGCCAGCCGGGGCAGGTAGGACTGCTTCTGCGCCTCCGACCCAAACAGCATGATCGCCTCGGTCGCCAGATACACCGAAGACGCGAAGGGCACCGGCGCCACGGCCCGTCCCAGTTCCTGCGCCAGGACACAGACGGCGAGCCGTCCAAGCCCGACCCCGCCATAGGTTTCAGGGATGGCCGCGCCGGTCCAGCCCATCTCGGCCATCGCCTGCCACAGCGCGCGGTCGAAGGGTTCGGGACCCTCCAGGATGGCCCGGGGAACGGCGGGTGGGCAACGATCGGTCAGGAACCGGCGCGCCTCGTCTCGGAGCTGCTTCAGCTCATCGGAAAAGTCGAAATTCATGCGATCGCTTCCTCTCGGACCCTCTGCGTGGTCGGGAGGAAAGCCTAACGCGGCTATGGCGCCAGGCCAAATCGGGGCGGGATCAGTCCCCGCCCACGGGTTCGGCGATATGGGCCTCGCACAGGCGCAGCAGCGTGGACAGCAGCAGGTTCTTATTGATCGGCTTGGCGATGAAGGCGTCCATCCCGGCGTCGGCGCAGGCGCGTTCGTCCTCATCAAAGGCGTTGCCGGTCAGGGCGATGATCGGGACCGTGGCCAGCCGCCCGCCATGGGCACGGATGATGCGGGTGGCCGTCAGCCCGTCGACCTCGGGCATCTGCATGTCCATGCAGATCGCATCATGCACCTCCCGTTCCGCGGCGGTCACCGCCTCGGCCCCGTCGGCGGCCATGTCCAGGCGGATATCGAACCCCTTGAGCATCTGGCGCAGCACGAACTGGTTGGTCGGATTGTCCTCGGCCACCAGCACGCGCAGGCTGCGCCCGAGGCCGGCGATGAAGGCGCGCAGCCGTTCCGCCGCGTCCGGCCCCAGGGTGCGGGCATGCGATACCGCGGCCACGGCGAGCGGCAGTTTCACCTGGAATGAAAATGCCGAACCGACTCCGACGGTCGATTCCACGGCGATCGCCCCGCCCATCTGCTCGACGATTCGCTTGCTGATCGCCAGGCCCAGGCCGGACCCGCCGAAGCGGCGGTTGATCGAGCCATCGGCCTGCACGAATTCCACGAACAGCTCCGACAGCTTGTCGGCGGCGATGCCGATGCCGGTGTCGCTGATCCGCCAGCGCAACGTCGCCATCCCGCCTTCACGCGCCAGCAGGGTCGTTTCGATCGTCACGGTCCCGGCGTCGGTGAACTTCACCGCGTTCGACACCAGGTTCAGCACGACCTGCCGCAGCCGCCCGACATCGCCGAGCACCGCCTCCGGCACATCGCCCGCCGTGTTGACGACGAAGGTGATCCGCTTTGCCGCCGCACGTGGGCCAAGAATCGACCGCGCGGCCTCGGCCAGGGTCGCCGGCGCGAAGATCACGTTCTCGAACTCCAGCTTGCCGGCCTCCAGCTTCGAATAGTCGAGGATGTCGTTGAGGATCCGCAGCAGGCTGTCGCCGGAATCGTGGATGGTCATGACCGCGTGGCGCTGTTCCTCGGTCAGCGTGCCGTCGAGCAGGGAGGTCGCGAGTCCCAGCACGGCGTTCATCGGCGTGCNNTTTCGTGGCTCATGGTCGCCAGGAACATCGACTTCGCCTTGCTCGTCTCCTGCGCGATGCGCGCGCGTTCGCGGGCGACCTCGGCCTCGGCCAAAGCGGCGGATCGTTCGGCTTCCGCCGATTGCGCGCGCGTCTGTTCCGTCACGTCATCGAAGGTGACGACGCGCAGGCCTTCATCGGTCGAGCGCCCGGTGATGGCGATGATCCGGCCGTCGGTCATGGTGACGGTCAAGGGCGGGCCGGGCTGGGCATGGCGGGCGATGTCGAGCACCCGGTCTCGCCCGGGGCTGTCGGGACTGATGCGCAGGGCCAGGCGGGTGGCGAAGGCGTCGGAGCGCATGCCGACCAGGGACTGGGGATCGGCCAGTTTGAACATCGTCCCCAGGCGGCGGCTGACCACGACCAGGCGGGCGTCCGCGTCCATCATGCACAAGCCCTGGCCCATGTTGTCCAACGCCAGCTCGAACCGCGTCTGCTGGCGCGCGAGTTCGGCCATGGCCCGATCCAGTGCGCGGAGCGGCAGGGAGCGGACCCCAAAAAAGGCGGCCGCGGCGAGCAGCCATGACAGCAGGCAGACGATGCCGGTTTCGGTGACGACGGGCCGCAGGCTGGCGGCCAGCATCAGGTGCCCGGTCACACGATCGGCCACCATTATCGGCACGCTCACGCTCGTCGCGGGCCAGACGGGCAGGGGACCTTGTTCCAGCACGACCTCGCCGGCCGCGTCGGTGACGGTCTGGCGCACCATGTCCTGGCTGGAGAGCACGATGGCATCGCCGATCCGGGCGCCGTGATACTGCCACATGGTGGGATGGGCGTAGATGTAGCGCGCGATGCGGCCGGCGGTGAAGCGCGCCTTGAAGGACAGCACCTCGTGCTCCATGTGCGCCTGCTGCGCCAGATAGCCCAGCGGCACCCCGATCGCGATGAACAGCGCGACGAGGAGCGCGACGATGCCGACCAGATGGCGCAGTGTCCGATGGACCATGGCGCGTCAGCCGATCACGGCAGGATGCCGGAGCGGCGGAGGATCACCTGCCCCTCCTCCGACGCCAGGAAGGCCATGAAGATATCGGCCGTCCCCCCGCCGGACGCCCTGACCACGAAGAAGAACGGCTTCACCCGGGGGTAGACCCCGGCCTCGAACGCCTCCACGCTGGGGCGGATGCCGTTGACCGGGATGAACTGGACACTGCGGCGTTCGGTGATCACCTGCGCCAGCGTCGTGCCGACGAGGGAGCCGGGGATGCTCTCGGCGAGGTCCAGGTTCTCCTGGTCCGAGGCGGCGACGGGGATATCACCCCGTTCCCGCAGCACCGCGATCGCGGTGTCGGTTTCGGGAAATGCCGCGAACATATGGACGTAGTCGGATTCGGACGGCGGCCGCAGCACGGCGCGGACCGGCGTGCCATCGGGCCATTTCATCCGTGGTTCCCGCAGGTAGGTGGCGATGACCTCGGCGGCAAGGGAGGGCGGGTTCGGCAGGGATGTGGCGAAGCCGTAGGGCGTCCGCACCACCAGAACCGTCCGCAGGCCCCGCGCGCGTTCGGCCTCGGTCAGTTCACGGCCGAGTACGGTGATGTCGATCTTGCCGTCGGCCAGGGCGCGCAGGCCACCCTGGGTGCCCAGGCTGGGCATGACCACGACCTGCGTGCCGGTGGCGTCCCGGAAGGCCACGCCGGTCTCTCGGAGCAGGCCGAGCGCGCCGCCGGTGCCGCCGACGTTCATGGTCTGGGCGGCAGCGCCCGTGGTCAGGAAAAGCAGCAGGAGGAAGGCGGCGATCGGCAGACGAAGGAACGGCATCGGACCAGGTCCCGGGGCGGTCAGTCGGACCAGCATGGCGGGAAAGGTTTAAGAAGAGGTAAACGGCGGGCGCGAAATGATCGCCGGGCGGCCGGGGTCGGCGGTCCCCCGGGGAGAGAGCGGCTACTCCGCCTGACCGCGCTCGATCCGCTTGATCGCCTGCCAGGCTTGTTCCATCGCGTCCGGGGTCATGTCGGCCAGGCTTTCACCGCGTGTCTCGATCGCCTGTTCCATCGCGTTGAACCTGCGGGTGAATTTATCGTTGGCGTGGCGCAGGCAGGTTTCCGGATCGAGGCCCAGCTTGCGGGCCAGGTTCGCCATGACGAACAGCAGGTCGCCGACCTCGTCCTTCATCCGCTCGGGATCGGCACCTGGGAGTTCTGCGCGGAGTTCGGCGATCTCCTCCTCGAACTTGTCCAGCACGGCGGCGGCGTCGGGCCAGTCGAAGCGGACGCGGGCGGCGCGGTTGGTCAGCTTGTAGGCGCGGGTCAGGGCAGGGAGGGTCACCGGCACCCCCGCCAGCGCGCCGGTTTCCTGGCGCGCGGCGCGTTCGGCGGATTTCTGGGCCTCCCACGCCGCGGTCTGGGCGGCGGCGTCCCGGGCGGCGGCATCGCCGAAGACATGAGGGTGGCGGCGTATCATCTTGTCGCTGATGGATTTGGCGACATCGGCGAAGTCGAAGCGGCCTTCCTCGGCCGCCATCTGGGCGTGGTAGACGACCTGGAACAGCAGATCGCCGAGTTCATCCTGCAAGGCCGGATAGTCGCGGCGCGCGATGGCGTCCGCGACCTCGTAGGCTTCCTCGATCGTATAGGGGGCGATCGTGTCGTAGGTCTGGACTTGGTCCCACGGGCAGCCGTTCGCGCGATCCCGCAGGGCGGCCATGATGTCGAGCAGGCGGCGAAGCTCGGTGTCGGGCGATTGGGTCATGGTTGGCGGATAGGCCTGGATGGGCATGAGAGCACGTGGAATCACGTCGAAGTGCGAC
>DIUL01000185.1 GCA_002422345.1 Acetobacteraceae bacterium UBA6159 | reverse complement strand
CGCAGCCGGATTCGCCGACCAGGCCTACGACTTCGCCTCGGTTGACCGTCAGGCTGACATTGTCGACGGCGTGGACGATCTCGTTGCGCTCGGGCGTGCCGAAGCGCGCCTTGATGCCGCGGGTCAGGCGGGCCGCGGCGTCCAGCGTGGGGCCGAAGCGCTTGGAAATGCCGCGGAGTTCAATGATCGGCTCGCTCATGCGGCAACCGCCTCGACCGGGTGGAAACAGCGAAGGACGCGGCCGTCAACCATGGTTTCCTTCGGTTCCTGTTCGCAGGTGGCGTCCGCGTGGGTGCAGCGGGTGCGGAAGGCGCAGCCGGCCGGCAGGTTCAGCAGGCTGGGTGTCATCCCGGGGATCTGGCGCAGTTTCTCGCCCTTGCGATTGCGGCTGGGCACGCTGCCGATCAGGCCGTGTGTATACGGGTGCAAGGGCCGGTCGAGCACGGCCGAGGCCTCCCCGGCCTCGACGATGCGGCCCGCGTACATNNCATGACCGCGATGCGGTCCGCGAGGCCTGAGATCACCGACAGGTCGTGCGTGATCCAGATCAGCGCGGTGCCGTGTTCGGCGGCGAGTTTCTGCACCTCGGCCAGGATCTGACTCTGGATGGTGACATCCAGCGCGGTCGTCGGTTCATCCGCGATGATCAGGTCAGGCTCGTGCAGCAGGGCGATGGCGATCGCCACGCGCTGCCGCATCCCGCCCGNNTCCAGCGCCGTCGTCGGTTCATCCGCGACCAGCAGGTCGGGGTTGTGCAGCAGGGCGATCGCGATCGCGACGCGCTGGCGCATGCCGCCGGAGAACTGGTGCGGATAGGCGTTCAGCCGTTCCTCCGGGCTCGGGATGCCGACCATGCCGAGGGCGTCGCGGGAGCGTGCCCGGGCCTCGGCCTTGGAGACCTTGGCATGGGCGCGCACGGCCTCGATCATCTGGGTATCGATGCGCAGGACCGGGTTCAGGGTCATCATCGGGTCCTGGAAGATCATGGCGATGCGGTTGCCGCGCAGCGACCGCATCTCCTCCTCCGAGATCTTCGCGAGGTCCTGGCCCTGGTACAGGATGGACCCGCCGGCCAGGCGTCCGGGTGGATCGACGAGGCCGATGATCGAAAATCCGGTGACGGATTTGCCCGACCCGGACTCGCCCACCAGGCCGAGGACCTGCCCGCGCTCGACCGTGAAGGACACGTCGTCGACGGCCTTGATGACGCCGGCGCGGGTGAAGAAATGCGTGCGCAGATTGCGCACTTCCAGCGTGACGGTCATCGTTTCAACCTGGGATTGAGAACATCGCGTAGCTGATCGCCGACAAGATTGATGGAGACGATGGTGACCAGCAAGGCGATGCCTGGGTAGAAGCTGATCCAGTATTTGCCTGACAGCATGTACTGGTAGCCGTTGGCGATGAGCAGGCCGAGCGAAGGCTCGGTGATGGGAACGCCTAGGCCGAGGAAGGAGAGGGTGGCTTCCAGGGCGATGGCGCGGGCGATCTGCTGGGTCGCGATGACGATCAGCGGCGGCAGGCAGTTCGGCAGCAGGTGGCGGAACATGATGCGGCGGTAGGGGAGTGCGAGGCACTCGGCCGCTTCGATGTATTCGCGCCGGCGCTCGACCATCGCGGTGCCGCGGACGGTGCGGGCGTAGTAGGCCCATTCGACCATGACCAGGGCGATGACGACGTTCATGACGCCCTTGCCGAGGGCGGCGAGGATCATCAGCGCGACGAGGATGGTCGGGAAGGAAAGCTGGAGGTCGACGACACGCATGATGATGCTCTCGGTCCGGCCGCCGGCATAGGCGGCGAGCAGGCCGAGGCTGGTGCCGACGACGCAGGCGAACAGGGCCGATCCGACACCGACGCCGAGGCTGATGCGCAGGCCGTAGAGCATGCCCGAGAACATGTCCCGGCCCTGGTCGTCGGTGCCGAGGATGTAGGTGTATCCGGCGGCGGAGGGGGAGCCGGGGGGCAGGCGGCCGTCGAGGATATCAAGTTGTGCCAGGTCGTAGGGGTTCTGCGGCGTGATCCATGACGCGAAGATCGCCAGCAGGGCGATGGTGGTAAAGACGGCCAAGCCCAGGAGTGCGAGCTTGGAGGCCGCGAATTCGGAGACGAACCGCTGGAAGGGCGTTTCCTCCCGCGGGGGGAGGGGGGCTGCGCCCGGTGGGGCTGTGGTGGTGCTCATGCGTGGCCCCTGTGTCGCGCGTCATGGTCGGGCTTGACCCGACCATCGCCCAATATTCCGGTGTTGACGGCCGTCCCCGACATCGGGCGTTCACAAACCATTAACTGACTGCCGGTTATGATCCCGCCATGAAGAAAGGCGCCTGGGTCTACATCGTATGCAATCAATCGTTCGGCACGCTCTACATCGGCGTGACGGCCGACCTCCCAAGGCGCCTGCACGAGCATCGGACCGGCACAGGCGGGTTCACGCACCGCTACCACGTCTCCCGCCTGGTCCATGCGGAGTGGCACGATGACATTGTCACCGCGATCCAGCGCGAGAGGTCGTTGAAGCGGTGGCGTCGTGCCTGGAAGCTCGATCTGATCACGGCTGGGAACCCGACGTGGGATGATCTGGCGGGGACCATCTGATCATGTGATGGGTCGGTGCGCTGTCATATCCGCCGGTGTCCTGGGCGGTGGTCGGGTCAAGCCCGACCATGACGGGGGAAGGGGACGGCTGCGGGCACCCGACCATGACGGGGGAAGGGGACGGCTGCGGGCACCCGACCATGACGGGGAAAGGGGACGGCTGCAGGCACCCGACCGTGATGGGGGAAGGGGACGGCTGCAGGCACCCGACCTTGATGGGGGAAGAGGGTAGCGACACGCGCCCGACCGTGACGGGACCCATGACCAGGGTTGCTGCCCCACGACCCCCCTCACGCCTTCGTCTCCAGCCGAACCCGCGGATCGAGCACCGTGTACAGAATATCCACGATCAGATTGATCGTGATGAACAGCAGCACGATCATCATCAGGTAGGCCACGATCACCGGGCGATCCAGGACGTTGATGCTGTCGATGATCAGCTTGCCCATGCCGGGCCACGCGAACACGCTTTCCGTCACCACGGCGAAGGCGATGGTCGATCCCAGCTCCAGCCCCACCACCGTCACCACCGGGATCATGATGTTCTTCAGCACATGCACGAAGATCACCCGCTTGGGCGACAGGCCCTTGGCGCGGGCGAACTTGATGTAGTCCATCGGCAACGTCTCCCGCACGCCCGCCCGGGTCAGGCGCAGCACCAGGGAGATGTTGAACAGCGACAGGTTCAACGCCGGCATGAACATATGCCGCAGCCCGTCCCAGGTCAGGAACGACCACTGTATCCCGAACAGCTCAGCCGTCTCTCCCCGCCCCGTGCTCGGCAGCCAGCCGAGCTGAACGGCGAAGACCATGATGAGCATCAGGCCGACCCAGAAGGTGGGCAGGGAGAAGCCGAGGATACTGCCCGCCATGATCGTGCGCGACACCGGGCTGTCCGGTTTCAGTCCGGCGTAAAGCCCAAGCGGCACGCCGAAGCAGATCGAGAACAGCACCGCCGTCACCGCCAGTTCCAGCGTCGCCGGCATGCGCCCCGCGATCAGCTTCAGCGCTGGTTCGTTGAACACGAAGCTGCGGCCGAGGTTCCCCTGCAGGGCGTCCTTCACGAAGATGAAGTACTGCTCCCACAGGGGACGATCGAAGCCCATCTCGGTGATGATCCGAGCCCGCTCCGCCTGGTCGGCCTCCGGTGAGATCAGGATATCGACCGGATTGCCGATGACGTGAACGCCGATGAAGACGATCACCGTCATCGCCAGCACAACAAAGCACGCCTGGATCAGGCGGCGGATCATCCATGTGAACATTGGTTGCTACTTCGCCGGCTGCACGCCCATGGCCTCGGTCTGTTCGTCGACCCGGGCCTCGTAGGTCAGGCCCTTGCGGGTGGCCCAGATGTTCTTCTGCAAGTGCAACTGGATCACCGGGACGTCTTCCATCGCCATCCGCATGGCCTGCTGCACCAGCTTCTCGCGGGCGCCGTCGTCCATCGTCGCCATCGCCTGGTCGATCAGCGTATCGACGGCGGGGTTGGAGTAGCGGCCGCGGTTCGCGGTGCCCAGCCCGCGCTGCGGGTTCCAGGTGGCGATCTGCGCGCGCAGCGGGTTCAGGCCCTCGCCGCTCGACACGCCCCAGCCGAGCAGGAAGACCGAGAACTCCTGCTTGCCGGAGCGGGCGATGAAGTTGGACCAGGGCAGTGCCTCGACCGTCGTCTGCACGCCGATGCGCTGCCACATCTGGGCCACCGCCTGGATGATCTTGGCATCGTTCACATAGCGGTCGTTCGGGCCGTGGATCGTGATCCGCATCCCATTCGGGAAGCCGGCTTCCTTGAGCAGGGCCTTGGCCTTCTCCGGCTCATACGGGTGCGGCTTCAGGTCGGGGACATAGGTGAATGCCCCGGGGCGCAGATACTGCCCGGTCGGCACGGCCGAATTCTCCATCACCCGGTCGACGATGCCCTGGCGGTTGATCGCCAGCGACAAGGCGAGCCTGACGCGGCGGTCCTTGAACGGGTTCTTTTCGAGCGCTTCCCCGTTCGGCCCGGTGACGAAGGGCATGGCACCGGTGCGGGAGTGGTCGTACCAAAGGAAGATCGACCGGTTGCTCACGACTTCCGAGATGGTGACGCGGGGGTCCTTGCGGAGGTTGGGCAGGTCCTGCGGCGGCACGAACTCGATGATCCCGACATCGCCCGACAGCAGCGACGCGGTGCGCGCGCCGTCGTTGGAGATGATGCGGTAGTTCACCTTCTTCCAATGCGGCTTGGTGCCCCAGAAATCCTCGTTCCGCTCCATCTCGATCCGGTCACCCGGCTTGTAGGAAACGAAGCGGTAGGGGCCGGTGCCGATGGCGTTCTTGCCGTTGTTGAAATCCTCGGTCGCCGGTTCGTCGCCCAGGCTGCGCGGGAGGATGAAGATCTGCGACAGGTCGATCGGCAGCAGCGGATAGGGGGTCGCCGTCTTCAGCCGGATCGTCAGCGGATCGATGATCTCATGCCCCACCACGGCGCGGGTGTAGATCTGGAACGACGCGGGGCTGTTCTTGACCTTGGGCACACGGGCGATCGAGTAGGCGACATCCTCGGCCGACAGGGTCGCGCCGTTGTGGAACTTCGCCGGGCGCAGCTTGAATTCCCAGGTCAGGTCGTCGATCAGCTTCCAACTGACCGCCAGCCGCGGGCCCAGCTTGCCGCTGGCATCACGTTCCAGCAGCCGGTCATACAAATGGACATGAGCCGACGCGTTCGGCCCCAGCGTGTGATAATGCGGGTCGATGCTGGTGACCGGCGCCGAGGACGCGATCGCCAGGTCCTGCGCCCATGCCGTGCCACTTGCCGCGACGCTCGCGAGCACCGTGCCAACCCGAAGGAAAGATCCGAACCGCCCAGGCATATCAAGCTCCCTGTTTCCTTGCTCAACCCTATAGCGGGAACGGTTGGCGGGACGCTAGGCTTGCGACGGCTCCGTCGTGCCGGATGAGACGACAGAGAGAATTTTCGTGGGCCACCGTGCCATGATCGCGCCACGCCCCCCTGGCATCCGCCGGCGGGGACAATGGGAAAGGGACAGGGGATGGCCGCGGCGCGCTCGATCCTGATTGTGGAGGGGGAAGCGGTGGTGCGGACGGCGCTTGCCGACGCGCTGGGCCACGAACCGGGCGTCGTGGTCACCGGACGCGCCTCCATCGCCGAAGCCGAGGCGTTCCTGGCCGAGGAACGCGGCGACCTGCTGATCCTGTCGGTGGCGGATGGGGGCGAGGAGGCGTTGGCATTCTACCAGCGCGCCCGCTGCGAGGACTCGCGCATGCCGGTGATGCTGCTGGTCCCCTCGGCCGATGTTGCGGCGCTCGATTCGGCGCTGGCCGCCGGGGTGGACGACGTGCTGGGAAAGCCGTTCCGCCTGGGGCTGCTGCTGGCCCGCGTCCGTCGCCTGTTGCGCGACCTGCCCGACCTGGATGAGGAGCCTGTGCCGGTCGGCCCCTGGCTGTTCCATCCGATGCAGCGGGTGCTGCAGGACGCCGACCGCCGGGTGCGCCTGACCGAGAAGGAGGCCGCGATCCTGCTGCACCTGCACCGCGCCGCCGCTCCCGTGGAACGGCAGGTGCTGCTGAACGAGGTGTGGGGCTACAACGACCAGGTCACCACCCACACGCTGGAAACCCACATCTACAAATTGCGCCAGAAGATCGAGGCGAACCCGTCGGACGCCCGCCTGCTGCTGACCGAGGGCGGGGGCTACCGGCTCGCCTGACTCCGCAGGTGCAGATCAACATGGGACGGATGCGCCGGGCCCATGTGGATCGTGTTGCGCGCGACGACCGGGGGCAGGCGGCGGTCGGCGAAGCGTTCTCCGGTGTTCGGGTTCACGTCGAAGCGGGGAAAGCTGCTGGAGGAGACATCCAGCCGGATGCGGTGCCCCGCGCGGACCAGGACGCTGGCCGACCAGAGCTCGATCGTGACCTCCACGATCTCGTTCGGGGTCAGCGGTTCTTCCCGATGCGCGTAGATACGGCGGTAGCCCGGGCCGGCCTGGGTGAAGCCACGCAGGCGGGCGCGGACGATCCCGTCCTGGATATTCATCGCATAGCCGTCGGGATAGGCGGGGGACGGCGGATACTGGTCGATCAGCTTGGCGGTGAAGTCGGTGTCCACGGCCGAGGATGAGACGAACAATGTCACCGCGATCGGGCCGGAGATTTCCGTGTCATGCTCCAGCGGTTCGGTCAGGAAGCACAGATTGTCGGCGCGTTCGGACAGCGGGCGCGTATCTCGGCACTGCAACAGCTTGGGATCGCCGCGCTGGTCGGCCGGGCCGGCGAGGATGACCTGCAACCCGGAACTCACATTGCCGCCGATCGAGGGCAGGGGATCGCTCGGATCGAAGCTGTAGCTGACGGAACCGGATTGCGGGACATCCGCGCCCAACGTCAGGTCGGGACCGAGATGCAGCCGTGTCGGCACCGCGTCGCGTGGCGGCCAGGCGTCGAAGGTCTGCCAGGATCCGCCGGCGCGCAGGTTCCCAGCCGGGGTCTTCGATCCATCGCCGCCTTCCAGCCGGAAGGCGTGGAACAGATCGCCGGGCTGGATGCCGGAGGGAATGTCCTTCACGAACTGGTCGAACCACTGCCCGATCGCCGCCGGCACGTCGATCGGCATGGCGGGGCCCATGTCGACATCGCCCGCGACGGTGGACATCGTATAGACAGATGAATGGAAGCCGCCGCCCATGATCATGTGGACGGGAGAAGACTTGCCCTCGGCATAGCCTGTGAACGCGTCCAGCATGCCGCCGAGGAACGCATCGTACCAGGTGCCGATCAGCAGCACCGGCACATCGGCCGCGGTCTTGTAGTTGAAGCGGTAGCCATCCTGCTTCCAGTAATCGTCATACAACTCGTGCTGCTGCCATTCCTGGTACCACTCGTCATAGCTCGGCGCCAAGGCCATGACCGAGCCGCCTGGCCGCAGCGGCGATCGTTGCATCAGCGCGAAGGCTTCCTTCGTCTCCAGCGCCTTGGTGAAGGCGGCGGCGACGGCGGGGTCGGCCTCGGATTCACGGCCCATGGCGGCAAGGCCGAGCGCATAGTTGATGTTGTGGGTCATGAGGAAGGCGCCGCCGTACCAGGCGCCATCCTCGTGGTAGTCGCCCGCGCCGACGCGGATCACGGCGGCGACCAGGCCGGGCGGATTGCGGCACAGGATCGCCTGGGCGGTGGAGGCGAAGTAGCTCGATCCGGTGACGGCGATGCGGCCGTTGCACCAGGGCTGGGTCATGATCCAGGCCATGGTGTCGACGCCGTCATCGCCCTCGGACGGATAGGAGATGAACGCGCCTTCCGACTTGTAGCGGCCGCGGCAGTCCTGGGCGACGAAGACATAGCCGCGGGAGGCCCAGAAGGCGCCGTCGGGCGTGTTCCCGGGGCCGCGGGTCTTGTTGTAGGGCGTGCGTTCCAGGACGACGGGGAAGGGACCGGGCAGGATTCTGCCGTCCGCCGCCGGCAGCCAGATGTCGGCGGCGAGCCTGACGCCGTCGCGCATCGTGACCATGACATCGTGCAGGGTGGCGACGCCATGTTCCGGCGGACGGCGAGGCGGGCGGGCGATCATCGGTCGTTTCCTTGCGTTATCGTTCTTCAGTCCTTGACCGTGAACCGCGCCACGGCATCCCGGTCGAGTTCCAGTCCGAACCCGGGCCGATCCGGCGCGACCATCATCCCGTCCGTCACCGCCGGCATCTCTTGCAGCAGGCGCGCCGAACGGGGGACGTATTCCACCCGGTGACCGTTCGGGGCGGCGCAGAGCAGATGGACATGGATCTCCGGCAGCACATGCCCGCCGACCCGCACGCCGAACCCATGCGCCAGCGACGCCACATGCCGCCAGGGCGTCACCCCGCCGATCCGGCCGAGGTCGATCAGCGCGATGCCGGTCGCCCGTGCCTCCAACAGCCGCGTGAAGTCGGTCACATTGTATAGATGCTCGCCGGTCGCCATCGGGATATCGAGCGCCGCGACGATGCGGGCCATGCCCGGGATGTCCGTGTGCGGGATCGGGTCTTCCAGCCAGCTCACCCCGGCCTCCTGCAAGGCCTTGCCGGTACGGATGGCGCGGTCGAGCGTCCAGGTCTCCGTCGCATCCACCATGATCGCGACATCGGGGCCGACCGCGTCCCGCACGGCGCGGACGCGGGCGACCTCGCCCTCGGGCTGCTTTTCGTTGCCGATCCGCAGCTTGACCGCCCGGAACCCCTGGTCCGCCGCCTTGCGCGCGGAGGCGGCGAGTTCATCCAGCGTCAGGCTGTACCAGAACCCGTCCGAGGCATAAGCCTCCAACCGATCCCGCGCGCCGCCCAGCAGTTTCCAGATCGGCTGGCCGACGGTCTTGCCCGCGGCGTCCCAGATGGCGATGTCGATCGGGCAGATCGCGTAGTGCAGCAGGCCGCCGGGCCCGATCCAGTCGCCGGCGCGGGCCATGCGGTGCCAGGCGGCCTCGGCTTCCAGGACACTCATGCCGATGACCAGTTGGCCGAGTTCGCGCGTGGCGGATGCGACGGCGCGACAGAACATCTCCCGCAACGCAACGATGTAGCCGAAGCCGCGCACGCCGTCGGTTGTGGTGACTTCCGCCATGACATGCCAGTTGGCATCCACCAGCCGTCCGGCGGCCATATAGGGCTGGTCGAGCGCCACCCGCATCAGGCGCACATCGACGGATGCGATCTTCATGGTGTCACGCCTTTGGCGGCAGGGTCGGCAGGCCGGGCGGGACCTCGATCTCGGCCGCGTTCAGCATGACCGAGACCATGCAGTAATAGCCGACCAGGCCGGTCAGCTCGACCACGCCGGCCACGCCGAACAACGCGACGACGCGCTGATAGGCGGCGTCGGAGGCGAAATGTTTCGTCAGCAATTCGTTGGCGTAGTCGTAGATGGCCTGCTCATCGGCCTGGGCGAAGCGGTTGCCGCCGGACTTCAGGATGGCGATGGAGTCCTCCGACAGGCCGGCCTTGCGGCCCTCGCCCTCGTGGGAGGCCCATTCGAACTGGCTGTCCCAGTGCCGCCCGACGGTCAGGATGGCGAATTCCCGCAGCCGCGGTTCGAAGCTGGAGTTGAAGCGCAGCACCAGGCCGATGGCGGACATGGTCTCGGCCAGGCGGGGGTGGTGCATGGCGACCGCGAGGGGGCCGACCGGGGGGGATTTGCGCTGCACCAGCATGTCGTCGAACACGCGGCGCTGCTCGGGGGTCATGGTTTCGACGGGGACGGGGGGGATGCGGGGCATGGGCGTCTCCTGGTTTTGCTTTGGCCCCGGGGCGGGGGCGGTCGGTTCGGGGCAGTGTAGGGGGAAGCGGGGTGGGGGCAAGGTTGGGGGAGGCTGTCCTTGGGCTTGGCCGCTGGTCATGCTTCGTCACCGGCTCCGCGATGAAGCACGGAGAAGAAGGAAGGTTGCACGGAGGAACAGGGAGGGTGTGCGCCGCCGTTTCTCCGCGTCCTTTGTGACTCCTCCCTTCTTCTCCGTGCTTTACATGCCTGGCGGCGGTCCGGACCGAGGCCCCTCCGGGATGCACCTCGATGCCTCCGACCTCCGATCCGCCGCTTCGCTTGCCCGGGGGACCCCCTTTGGTCTAGAAGCCCGGACCCTTTCCCAGATCGAGACCCTTCCCATGAAACAGCAGGCGAACCTCATTCGCGCCGGCCAGGTGATCGAGCATGACGGTCGTCGTTGGACCGTGCTCAAGCAGCAGATCATCACCCCCGGCAAGGGCGGCGCCTTCATCCAGGTCGAGATGCGCGACCTGAAGACCGGCAACAAGACGAACGAACGGTGGCGGACCGCCGACACCGTGGAACGTCTGTCGACCGAGCAGAAGGAGTACACCTACTCCTACTCCGACGGCACGAACCTCGTGCTGATGGACCCGGAGACGTTCGAGGAAGCGCATGTCCCCGCCGACCTGATGGGCGACGCGGCGCCGTTCCTGCAGGACCAGATGACCGTTGAGGTCGACATGGTCGAGGGCGAGCCGGTCGCGATCAAGCTGCCGCCGCAGGTGACGCTCGAGGTTGTGGAGGCCGATCCGGTGGTGAAGGGGCAGACGGCGTCGTCCTCCTACAAGCCGGCCAAGCTGTCCAACGGCGTGAAGTGCATGGTGCCCCCGTTCATCGAAGCGGGAGAGCGCATCGTGGTGCGGACCGAGGACTCGACCTACGTGGAGCGGGCGAAGGGCTGAGGGACCAACCCCATGGCCATGCGACTTTCCCCCCATATGACCGTGATGGCGAACGCCGCGCAGAAGGCGTCGAAGCGGCTGCTGCGCGACTTCTCCGAGGTCGAGCAGTTGCAGGTCTCCATCAAGGGCCCCTCCGACTTCGTCTCCCAGGCCGATATCCGGGCGGAGCAGACGATCAAGGAGGAGCTGACAAAGGCGCGTCCGGGCTATGCGTTCCTGATGGAGGAGTCGGGGGCCTCCGGCTCCGACAACTGGATGTGGCGCTGGATCGTTGATCCGCTGGATGGGACGACAAACTTCCTGCACGGCATTCCGCACTGGGCGATCTCCATCGCGCTGGAGCGGAAGTTGCAGGGCGGCGGGACGGAAATCCAGGCCGGGCTGATCTATGCCCCGGCGGTGGATGAGATGTTCTGGGCCGAGAAGGGCGGCGGGGCGTTCGTGAATGAGCGCCGGCTGCGGGTCTCGGCGCGGAAGGACATTCATGACGCCGTCTTCGCGACGGGGGTTCCGTTCCGGGCCGTCAGCACGCAGAGGCGGGCGGCGTTCAGCCGGACTTTGGCGGGGCTGATGCCTCGGGTGGCGGGGATCCGCCGGTTCGGCGCCGCGGCGCTGGATCTCGCCTGGGTCGCGGCCGGTCGGTACGACGGGTATTGGGAACTCGGGATCAAGCCGTGGGACGTGGCCGCCGGGCTGCTGATCGTGCGGGAGGCCGGGGGATATGTGACGGACGTGGAGGAAGGCGACCCGCTCGAAACCGGGAATATCGTCGCCGCGAATACGCATCTGCATCCGGTGTTGCGGCAGGCGGCGCTGGAGGGGTTGAAGCCGTAGGGGTTACGTCTTTCCTGAAGTGCCAGGGAAGACGTTGTAGGGATTGCCCCTACCCTGGACGGCAGGGGCTCGGCCGGAGGGGTTGCTGCTTTCTTCTCCCCCTCCCCTTGAGGGCTTGGGACGCGAAGCGGACCAAGGCCGGGGGGGAGGGGGCTTCGCGGCACCGGCGTTCTGTGGATCACCCCCTCCCCCAACCCCTCCCTCAAGGGGAGGGGAGTCAGTTGATGACACGACCCCCACCCCGCAACCGCCGCCCCGCCCACATCAACACTCCGGGCACCGCCAGCAGCACCCCCAGCAACACCACCGCCAAAGCCGCCGCCGTGGGCCAGTCGCGGTTGTTGAAGAACTCCCCCCACAGCACGCGCCCGATCAGGGCCGCGTCGGGGCCGCCCAGAAGTTCGGGGATCACGTATTCCCCCACCGCCGGGATGAAGACCAGCGCGCAGCCGGCCCCGATCCCAGGCAATGACAACGGCAGCGTCACGCGCAGGAACCCCCGCAAGGGAGACGCCCCAAGGTCGGAGGCAGCCTCGGTCAGCACCGGGTCCAGCCGCGACAACTGTGTATACAGTGGCAGCACCATGAACGGCAGGTAGCTGTAGACGATGCCGATGAACATGGCCGTGTCCGTATACAGCAGCCGCATCGGCCCGATCCCGCTCCAGGCCAGTGCGGCATTGATCCAGCCCTGATCGCCCAGCAGCCCGATCCAGGCATTCAGCCGCATCAGGAACCCGGTCCAGAACGGCAGCATGACCCCCAGCAGCAGCGGATCGCGCCAGGCCTCGGGCGCGCGGGCGATGGCGAGCGCCATCGGGTAGCCGATCAGCAGGCAGGCCAGCGTGGCGATCCCCGCGACCCGCAGCGACAGGCCCAGCGCGTCCCGGTACAGCGGATCGGTCAGCACCAGTTCCAGGTTCGCCAGGCTGAGACCCAGCGTGTAGGGCGGCACCCCCTCGGCCGGTTCGGCCAGGGCAATCGCCCCGACGATGGCCAGCGGTCCCGCCAGGAACAGCAGCAGCCAGAGCCAGGGCACCGCCAGGATCAGCCCACGCCGAGCGATCATGGGGAAGACCTGACGCGGAGGGTCTCGCGCGGAGGCCGACGGGGGCGAGCGGACCGGCTCACGCGGAGAGCGGGATGCAGGCATCCGCCCGCCAGGACAAGGTCACGGCGTCTCCGACAGCCAGGGCAGTGGCCCCGACCCGGTCGCCCGTCACAGCTCCGCCGCCCACCGCGCTCGGCCCGACCCTGGCGGACGGAGCGGTCTCCCGGCCCCTGTCCGCAGAACCGATCCCATCGCCCAGGGGCTGCCGGACGCGCAGCAGCGTTCCGTCCGCCAGTCGGACAGCCAGCGCTAGGCTGTCGCCGGCATAGGCCCGTTCGGCCAGCGTGCCGGTCACCCGGTTCGCCGCCGCGGGATCGTCGCCAACCCGGATCCGTTCCGGCCTGATGGCCACCCACCTTGTGTCCGGGGTCAGGTGGCCTGGTGCTGCCCACAGTGTCACCCCCAGGCCCTCGACCGCGAAGCCATCGCCGGTCGGGCGGCCGGGCAGGATATTCGCCGACCCCATGAAAGTGGCCACGAAGCGACTGGCGGGGGTTTCGTAGACCTCGGCCGGCGTGCCGACCTGCGCCATGCGGCCCTGGTGGACGATGCCGATCCGGTCGGCCATGGTCAGCGCCTCTTCCTGGTCATGGGTGACCAGGATGAAGCTGGTGCCGAGGCGGCGATTGACCCGGACCAGTTCCTCCCGCGTCTCGGTCCGCAGGCCGCGATCCAGCGCCGAGAGCGGTTCATCCAGCAGCAGCAGCCTTGGCCGGGGGGCGAGGCTGCGGGCCAGCGCCACCCGCTGCTGCTGCCCGCCCGAGAGTTGGTGCGGCTTGCGCCCGCCCATGCCCTCCAGCCGGACCAGGGCCAGCATCTCCTCGGCCAAAGCGCGGGCCTCGGCGCGGGGCATGCCCTGCTGGCGGGGGCCGAAGGCGATGTTGGCGGCGACCGTCATGTGGGGGAACAGGGCGTAGGACTGGAACATCGTGTTCACCGGCCGCCGGTGCGGGGGCAGGGGGCCGATATCGGTCCCGTCCAGCGCGATCCGGCCCGCGGCCGGGGGGACGAAGCCGGCGATGGCCCGCAGCAGGGTGGACTTGCCGGAACCTGATTCGCCGAGGAGGACGAAGAGCTCCCCGCGGTTGATGGTGAGGTCGAGGTTGGAGAGGGCCTCGGTCCCACCGTAGCGGACGGTCAGGGCGGAGATTTGGAGGAGGGGGTCGGTCACTGGGGGGCGTGCCCCTCGGCGTGGTTCGGGGGGGGTCTACCCCCCACCCCGGCCCTCCCCCTCAAGGGGGGAGGGGGAAGAGGGGCGGGCATCATTTCCCGGCCTTGAAGCGGGCCCACATGCGGGTGCGGGTACGTTCGGCGGCCAGGGGTACGGTGGTCGCGGTGAAGAAGGTCCGCATCTTCGCCTCGGGGGGGAATATGTTGGCATCGCCCACCAGCGCCGGGTCCAGAAGAGGGCGGGTGGCCGGCACGGCGTTCGGGTAGTGGGTCACGGTGGTGATCGCGGCCATCATCGGGGGCCGCAGCACGAAGTCGATGAAGGCCAGCGCGGCCTCCTTGTTCGGCGCATCGGCCGGGATGGCCAGCATGTCGAAGCCGACCTGCGCGCCCTCCTTCGGGGTGATGTAGCCGACGACGACCCCGCGCCCAGCCTCCTTCGCCCGTGCCTGGGCCTGGATCACGTCGCCCGAATAGGTGACCGCCAGGCAGGTCTGGCCGGAGGCCAGCGCCTCCAGCGCCCCCGCGTTGGCGAAGTTGCGGACATAGGGTCGGATCGCCATCAGCGTCTTCTCGACCAGGGCCAGGTCGGCGGCGTCCGTGCTGGCGGGCGGCCGGCCGAGATAGCGCAGGACCGAGGGGATCACGTCGATCGCCGAGTCCATGATCGTGATCCCGCAGCCCGCCAGCCGTTTCGCGTTGGCCGGCTTGAACAGCAGCTCCCACCCGTCCAACGCCGCGTCGGGGGCGAGTGCCTTGATCCGCTCCGGCAGGACGCCCATCCCGATCGTGCCCCAGAGGTAGATCGCCCCGAACCGGTTGCCCGGGTCGGAGCTCGCCACCCGCGCCATCAGCGCC
Organism: Acetobacteraceae bacterium UBA6159; assembly: GCA_002422345.1. Taxonomy (GTDB): domain Bacteria; phylum Pseudomonadota; class Alphaproteobacteria; order Acetobacterales; family Acetobacteraceae; genus Rhodopila. Next base: position 16,831 of record DIUL01000185.1, on the reverse strand, counting down.
GGGTCGAGGCTCTGCCAGTTCGGCACCTTCGCGCGGTCGATCTCGGCCAAAGCCTTGGCGCGGATCAGGCGGGAGAAGGTCGGCTCACTGGTCGGGACGACGATGTCGTAGCCCGACCTGCCCGTCAGCAGCTTGGCCTCCAGCGCCTCCAGGCTGTCATAGACGTCGTACTGGACCCGGATGCCGGTCTCGGCGGTGAATTTCTCCACCACCGCCGGATCGATGTAGTCGGTCCAGTTGTAGACATTCAGGACCTTTTCCTGTGCCCGCGCCGGCAGGGCCAGGACGCAGCAGGCCAGAACCAGGGCCGCGAGTGCCTTCATGAATTGGAGCCAGGCGGGATGAACGCCGCCCCGGTCCCGCCATCGACCGGGATCGTCGTGCCGGCCACATAACGCGCGCCGTCGGACAGCAGGAACATCATCACGTCGACGATGTCCTCGGGCTGGGCGATGCGGCCGACCGGAGACACGCCGGACGGGCGGTAGCCCTTGGACGTGCTCGGATCGGCCAGCACCGCGACCATCGGTGTATCGACCGTTCCAGGTGCGAGGGCGTTGACGAGCACGCCGGAGGGCGCCCACTCGGCCGCCATGACCCGGCAAAGCTGGGTGACCGCGGCCTTGGACGCCGCATAGGCGCCGCTGACGACCTTGGGTCGCAGCGCCGCCAGGGACGACAACAGGATCACGCGCGAGGGGTTGTCCGGCGTGGCGCCGGCCCGCAGCAGCGGCAGGGCCTGCTGGGCGGTCAGGAAGGTGCCGCGTGTGTTGATGTTCATGACCAGATCGAAATCCTCGATCCGCATGTCCTCCATCCGCGCGGTCCGCAGCACGCCGGCGCAGCAGATCACCGCGTTCAGCACCGGGGTCGCGTCGGCGATCCGGCCGAAGACGGCGGTCACGTCGGCGGCGCTGCCGACGTCGCACAGGGTCGGGCGGAAGCGGCCGCCATGGTCGGCGAAGCCCGCCGCGACCTTGTCCAGCCGGTCCTGCGCGTTATCGAGGCCGAAGACGGTCCACCCCGCCTCCAGCAGGCGGCGCGACGCCGCCAGGCCGATGCCTGACGCCGCGCCGGTAATGGCTGCTGTTCTGTTCATGAAATTGCTCCCTTTGGCCCCATGCTAGCGGGTCCCGCGCGATCCTGGAACGGTCGGGGTTCGGCCATCGAACGCCATCCGGATAATTTGCTGATGATCAAAAAATAATCCGATCCCCGCTTGACGGGCCAGCCACCCGGCGGAGAGGGTGCGCGCCGTCAAAAACATGGGATCGATGCCATGACAAAACGGGGATGGGCTCTGGCCCTTGGATGCGTCCTGACACTCGCGGGCGCGCAGGACACCAGGGCGGCCGGAGAAATCCGTTATCAGATCGAAGCGCTGGCCGGGACCGGTGACTGCCTCGACATCGTCAACGACGCCGCCAAGGACAAGGTCACCGCCGCGAAATGCGGGAAGTTCACCGGCCAGTTCTGGACGGTCGAGCCCTATGGTAAACTGCGCGAAGGCTATGTCAGGCTGCGCACGACCTTCACCGGAGAGAAGCGGTGCCTCGACATCGTCAACGACGATGCCAGGAACAAGGTGGTGATGGCGCCCTGCGGCAATTTCACCGGGCAGATGTGGTCGATCCAGATGGTGGGCCCGGATGGGCTGTCCCAGTTGCGGACCAAGTTCACCGGCGCCACCCGCTGCCTGCAGATGATGGAGGGGGCGGACCGCTACAGCCGTGTCGTGATGTTCGATTGTGATGAGCGGGACACCCAGCAATGGCGTCTGAACCTCCTCCAATAACGCGCCCGCCGCTCGGCTGGAGCCGCTAGCATGTGCGGGCGCTATGCCGCCTTCCTGCCGGCAGATGCGATCGTCGCCCTGTTCCACACGACGGGGCCGGTGCCGAACTGGGCGCCGACCTGGAACATGGCGCCGACGCGCAACGCGCCGGTGGTCCGCCTGCACCCCGAGTCGCGGGAGCGGCGGCTGGACCTGCTGCGCTGGGGGCTTGTCCCGCATTGGGCCAAGGACCCCAAGGCGATCCGCATGACGATCAACGCGCGGGGGGAGACGATCGCCACGACGCCGATGTTCCGCGACGCCTATGCCCGCCGCCGTTGCCTGGTCCCGGCCGACGCATTCTACGAATGGCGGGAGGACGAGCCGACGCCCAAGCAACCCTGGGCCATCGCGCGGGCGGACGGGCAGCCTTTGGTCTTCGGTGGCGTCTGGGAGGGCTGGCGGGGCGCCGATGGCACGATCATCCGCAGCTACGCGATCGTGACCACCACCGCTTGCGAGGCGCTGCAACCGATCCATGAACGCATGCCCGTCGTCCTGGAACCCGCCGACTGGCCGCTCTGGCTGGGCGAGGAACCGGGTGACCCGCACGCCCTGATCGGCCCCTCGAAGGCCGGCTTCCGCACCTGGCAGGTCAGCAAGGCCGTTAACAGCGTCCGTAATGACGAGGCGTCCCTACTCAACCCCCTCCCCCCTTGAGGGGGAGGGCCGGGGTGGGGGGTAAACACCGGCAAGAACCCTACCGAACCACCCCCTCCACCGCCCGCGCGATCGCGAACAGCCGAACATCCCCCATCGTCTCGCCGGTCAGCATCAGCCCGACCGGGGCCTCGCCTTCCCGGTGGCACGGCAGGCTGATCGAGCACCGGTCGAGGAAATTCCCCAGCGCCGTGTTCCGCAGCGTGAGCAGGTTCACGCGGTTGTATTCGCGCTCATCATCCAGCGAGGCGATCGGCGGCGCCACGATCGGCACGGTCGGCATCATTACGCTGTCGAACCCGGCCGTACGCGCGTTGAAGCTGGCGACCAGGCGGGCGCGGGCGGCCAGCAAATCGAGGTAGTCGGCGGCGCTCATGGCCTCCCCCCGCGCGATGCGGGCACGGATGCGGGGATCATACTGGTTGCCCTTGGCGGCCAGGACGTCGCGGTGCCAGGCAAAGGCCTCGGACGCCGCGAAGCCGCCCTTGGCGTTGACCGCGGGCATCTCGTCGAACTCGGGGCAGCGGATGCGGGTGATGCGGACGCCGGCCTGGGACAGGGCAGAGATCGCCCGTTCGAACGCCGCGGCGACGATCGCGTCCATCCCGTCCAGCACCAGGTTCTCCGGCACTGCCAGGCGCAGCCCGTCCAGGGACACGGCGTCCGGCACGACCGGCGCCCCGCCCGCCAGGATCGCATCAATCGCGGCGCAGCAAGCCACGCTCGGCGCCAGCGGACCCACCGAGTCCAACGACGGCGCCAAGGGCAGCACCCCATCGATCGGGATACGGCGGGCGGTGGGCTTGTAGCCGANNGCCGACGATGCCGCAGAAGGCCGCCGGGATGCGGCAGGAGCCACCGGTATCCGTGCCCAACCCCGCGGCCACCATGCCATCGGCCACGGCGACCGCGGTGCCCGAGGAACTGCCGCCGGGGATCCGGCTCGAAACCCGGTCCCAGGGACTGGACGGCGTGCCGTGATGCGGGTTGATGCCCAGGCCCGAGAAGGCGAACTCGGTCATGTTCACCCGGCCCATGGAGATGAACCCGGCATTCAGCATCCGCTGCACGACCGGCGCATGGGCGGTGGCCGGGGGCGCATCGGCCAGCGCCACCGACCCGGCCGGAGTCGGTTCGCCGGCGATGTTGAACAGGTCCTTCAGCGCGATGGGGATGCCGGCGAAGCGGCCGGGGGCGCGTCCGGCCTTGCGCAACCCGTCCATCGCGTCGGCCGAAGCGCGGGCCTGTTCGGCATGGACCTTGATGAAGGCGCGCGCGCCCTCGCCGGCCGGGTCGGTGATCTTCGACAGCGCCTCCTCGACCAGGGTTCGGCTGGTGGTCTGTCCGCTCGCCAGGGCCTGGGCCAGGTCTTCGATCCCGCGCATGATGTCTCCTGCTGCAACCGCCTTGATGGAGGCGCACCACCGCCACCCGGGCCTTTGATACCCCACCAGAAGGAAAAAGCCATGTCCGACGCTCCCGCCAAACCCGTGCTGCTGACCGGCGCGTCGGGCAATCTGGGCCGCATGCTGACCAAGGCGCTGTCCGCCCTCGGCTGGACCCTGCGCCTGACCGACATCACCCCCTTTCCGGACGCGATTCCAGCCGGGGCCGCCTTCACCCGCGCCGACCTGAATGACGGCGTCACCATCCTGCGCCTGGCCGAGGGCTGCGGCGCGATCATCCACCTCGGCGGCATCTCCAACGAGCAGCCCTTCGAGACCATCATCGGCCCGAACATCCGCGGCCTGTTCCACATTTACGAAGCGGCGAGGCGGGAGAAAGCACGGGTCGTCTTCGCGTCATCCAACCACACGATCGGCTTCCACGAACGCACCGAGACGATCGGCGCCGACGCCCAGTTCCTGCCGGACGGGTTCTACGGTCTGTCCAAGGCCTATGGCGAACTGATGGGCCGGATGTACTGGTACAAGCACGGGGTGGAGAGCGTGTTCCTCCGCATCGGCTCCTGCTTCCCCGAGCCGATTGACGCCCGGATGCTGGCAAGCTGGCTGTCCTATCCCGACCTCGCCCGCCTGGTGGTGCGCTGCGTCCTGGCGCGGGACGTGCAGACCAGCGTGGTCTGGGGCGCCTCGGACAACAGCCGCATGACCTGGTGGCGCGATGATGGGCGGGAGACGGTGGGCTGGACGCCACAGGACAGCGCCGATCCCTATGCCGGGCAGTTGGCGGGCCGGGTCTCGGGCGATCCCGTGCAGGAACGCTACATGGGGGGCGGATTCTGCGGGATGGGCTATTCCCGCGACGAACCCGCCCCCGCGCCGTTCAAGCCCGCGTGACCCCCCTTCGGATCGGTTCCCCGCTCGGCCTCAGGCCGTGGCGGGTGCCCTTCGCGGCAGGCCGAGGGCCACGATCACGCCCACCAGATTGCCGCAGCCGGCAATCACGACGGTCCAATGATAGCCCTGGGTCAGGTCGAACAGGTGCCCCGCCAGGATCGGCAGGCTGACGGCGGCGATGCACCAGGCGATGTAGATCTGGCTTGCGATCTTCCCAAACGCGGCGGGCGGCCAGTACAGCGCGATGGCCCCCGCTGTGCAGCCCGAGATCAACCCATACCCGGTGCCCACCATTCCCAGCGCCACCGCCGCCACCATCGGGTCGGGCCAGATCGCGAGGGACACGGCGCCGACCAGCGAGAAAGCCTGCGCGAAGGCGGCGACCGAGGGGACGGCGAACTTGTCGGTCAGCCAGCCGCCGCCCACCCGGGCCGCGGCGATGGCGGCGGTGATGGCGGTCGTCGCGGTCAGGGCCATCACCGCGCCGCCGCCATAGGCCGCGATGATCCCGGCGGCCTGGCTGAGCACGGTCAGACCCGCCGCGGCTGCCACGAAGAACACGGTGAACAGGCGGACAAAGATCGCGGTGCGCCCGCCCGCGGCGTTGGCGGCGGAGGAGGGACGCGGCAGCACGACGCCAGAGTGGCGCACCAGGGCGACGCCGATGACGCCGGTCACGACCAGCACGACGGCCAGCACCGCCATCGTCCAGCGATAGCCGTAGGCCCCGTTGGCCCAGCCGAACAGCGGGGCGGCGAACATCGCCCCCGCCGGATACAGCCCGACGATATAGCCATTCACCAGGCCTCGGCGGCCGGTGATCAGCAGGTTCACGCTCTGCTGCGCGATGATATAGGCCGCCCCGCCGCCCACGCCGAACAGCACGCCATAGCCGAACAGCAGCATGGGCAGCCCATCGGCGGACGCCGCCAGCGCGATCCCGACCGCGGCCATGATGGAGCACATCATCAGCAGCACCGGCGCCGAACACAGCCCATAAAGGTAGGGCGCGGCCAGCATGCCGGCGGTGAAGCCGATCGAAGCCAGCCCGAACACCAGCGACAGCGCCGACCGGGGAAGGCCGAGCGTGGCCTCGATGGGCTTGAGGAAGACGCTGAAGGCGTAGATTGAGCCGAGCGGCAGGTTGACGATGGTGACGGCGGCGATGGCCGCCCAGGCACGTTTTTGTCGCTCGCCGCTCATGGTCGTCCCCCGGTGTCGACAGGCCGTGGAGACGACCGGATCGGCGTATTGGTTAGAACACCGGGGGGACGCCGCCAAGCCGGGGGAGGTGCGCGCCTACTGCCGCTGCGTCGGGCGGACCCATTGCTTCAAATGCGGGTGAAGCTCGTGGTCGGGCACCTTGGTCAGGTCCTTGGCGAGGGTGCCGGCGACCTTCGCCTCGGTGACCGTGTCCAGTTTGTCACGGATTTCGGCGAGGATCTGGGCGGGGGCGACAAGGATCAGCTCCTCGAACCCGCCGGCGGTGTTCTGTTCGTTCAGTTTCTCGCCGATGAAATGGGCGAAGCGGGTCTTTTCGAGTTCATGCGGGTCGTTGCGGGGCGCGATGGCGTGGCGGACGACGCCGACGCTTTCATGGGAGCGGCCGGCGCGATCGCTGACCAGATCGTGGGTTTTCTTGTGGACGCTGGCGGCGTCGATGGCCTCGATCGTGTGCAGGGCGTTATCCGGGGCGGGCTTGACCAGGCGAAGGTGGCCGCCATCGGCGATGACAAAGCACGGGTTGTGATGTTGGACCATCATGGGGTCTCCTTCAGAGGGGTATTCTGGTCGGAGACCAACGCGGGTGCGTTGATCCGGGTCAATCGCCCAGGGATTATCGGACTTGCCGCTTGCACATCCCGGTCATCGCGACCGGCTGGAAGCCGTCGAACGCAAAGCGCTGACTCTGACGCGCCTTCCAGTCCAGGAATTCCCGGACCGGCATGGTCAGGCTCATGACCGCGTTCCTAGCACATGCCAGCCCCGCCGGCATGCCGATTTGGCGCCGGGCGCCGCACTTTGTAAGGTGGCGCCGACTCACATCTCCGGCGCAAGGACCCACCCCGCGATGAACGACCAGGTGACCGAGGACCCGCAAGCCCTGCTCGACCGGCTGGATTCCCAGTCGGTGCGCTTCGAATCCCCCTGCGGCGACGGACGCATGGTCTGGCGGCTGTGGGACAAGTCCGCGGGTTCCGCCCCCGTCGTCGTGCTGTTCCATGGCGGGGCCGGGTCGTGGCGGCATTGGGTCCGCACCATTCCCGTGCTGGTGGAAACCTATCGCGTGCTGGTCCCCGACCTGCCGGGCCTGGGTGAATCGGATTTTCCCCCCGACGGCGACAACGCCTTCTCGATCGGAGAGATCGTGCTGGCCGGCATCGACTCGGTGATCGGGCGGTCGGCGACGTTTGACGTTGTGGGCTTTTCCTTCGGCGGCACCATGGCGTCCTGCGTCGGTGCGATGGCCGGCAAGCGGGCGCGGTCGGTCACCATCATCGGGTCCGCCGGCGTTGGCGCGCAGGGGAACCTCGGGTCGGCTGTGAAGCTGGAGAAGGTGCGCCATCTGGAAGGGGAGGAGCGGCGGCAGACCCATCGGACCAACCTCAATCGCCTGATGATCGCCGATCCGGCGAAGATCGACGACCTCGCGCTGCTGATCCAGGATTGGAACACGATCCGGTCGCGCCTGCGCACGCCGGCGATTTCCCGCAGCGGGGCGATTCTGGAGGCGATCGACCGGCTGCAGTCGCCGTTGAACGGCATGTGGGGCGAGTTGGACGCGCCGGCCAACCCCAAGGGGCCGGAGCGCGTGGCCGCCCTGAAGGCCCGCAAGCCCGACGCCGATGTCCGCGTGGTGCCCGGGACCGGCCACTGGGCCGCCTATGAGTCGCCCGAGATCGTCAATCCCTGGCTGCTTGAAATGCTCGCCCGCACCCGGCCGTAAGACTGGTCGTCTGGTTCGGCCCTATTGTCGGGAAGGCCGTATTTGGCATCGTCATCCCTAGCCATCCTCTCCGTCGTCCCCGGCCGCCCCCTTCGTCATCCCCGGCCTTGTGCCGGGGACCAACACCACCCCAGGCCCCTCCATCGTCCCCGCGACAACGACAAACGTTCGGCAACGATCACGCCCAGAGCCCATCACGAGGAAAACGTTCCATGACCAAACCCACCGAGACCTCCACCGGCCCGGGCGCCATGATGGGCAATGCCGGACCCGGCATGCTCGAAGGCCTGCGCGTGATCGAAATCGCCGATGAACGCGCCGAATACACCGGCCTGCTGCTCGCCGGCCTCGGCGCCGAGGTCATCAAGATCGAACCCCCCGAAGGCAGCGCCACCCGCCGCATCGGTCCCTTCCTTGACGACAAGCCCGGCCCCGACCGGTCGCTGTATTTCTGGCACTACAACCGCGCCAAGAAGTCCGTGACGCTGGACCTGGAACAGAAGGCCGACCAGCAGAAGCTGCTGGACCTGCTGGAAGGCGCGGACATCTTCCTTGATTCATCCTGCGGCGCGGTCAACACCGTCCTCGGCCTCGATCGCTCGGCCCTGAATGCGCGCTTTCCGAAGCTGATCACATCGCGCATGACACCCTTCGGCGATGACGGCCCATGGGCTGATTTCAAGGGATCCGACCTGATCCATCTCGCGCTGGGCGGGATCATGATGAATTGCGGTTACGATCCCGACCCGAATCTGGAATATGACACGCCCCCGATCGCACCACAGATGTGGCACGCGTATCATATCGCCGGGGAACAGCTTGCAACCGGCATCATCGCTGCGGCGATCAACCGTCATCGCACCGGCCTCGGCCAGGACGTTTCGGTTGCGGTTCACGAGGCGGTTTCGAAGAACCCCGAGCTAGACATCATGAACTGGGTCATGCGCCGCGTGCCCCTCTGGCGCATGACCGCTCGGCATGCCATGGAAACGCCGAACGCATCCCCGTCGATTGTCCATACAAAAGACGGACGGTGGTTCATTTCACATGGCATGGGCGCGCGGGATCTGAAGAACCTGGTGCCGCTGCTCGCGAAGTACAACATGCAGGCGGACCTGCAACCGCCCGGCCCGGATGTGGATCTGAAAGCCCGCGCTGTCCCAGGCTCCACCGCGTCCGATGAAGCCCGCGCCCATATGCTGGACGTCGTGCAACGCTTCGTCCGCGCCTGGACCTATAAGGACATGCCGTGGCTGGAGGCGCAGGAAGCCGGCCTGCTTTGGGCGCCGATCCGCAAGCCACACGAAAACGCGCTGGATGAACACTGGCTCGCGCGCGTGACTTTCGCGGACGTGTACCATCCGGAACACGGCCGGTCGTTCCGCTATCCGACCAGCAAGTGGTTGACAACGAAGACAAGCTGGAAAGTCGGCCGTCGCGCGCCTCTGGTCGGAGAAGACACGGCGGAAGTGCTGCGGGAAGCCAAGCGGGGACCCTTCGTCCCGGCGCAGCCCAGGGGCTATTCGGAACCGGTGAAGCACTCGGCGCTGCACGACAAGCCGTTCCCATTGCAGGGCGTGAAGATCCTGGATTTCGCGTGGTTCCTGGCCTCGGCGGGTGGCACGCGGTTCCTCGCCGCGATGGGCGCGGAAAGTTATAAGGTCGAGTGGAAGGACAACCCCGACACGCGCCTGGCGGCGATGGCGCCGGTGGGCGGACGCGAAGCGCGCGACAAGGCAACCGGACCGCTGAAAGGCGTGACCGACCTGAACATGGGCGGGCAGTTCAACAACAAGAACGCCGGCAAGCGCGGCATCTCGCTGAACATTCGCCATCCGAAAGGGTTGCAGATCGCCAAGGACCTCGTGCGGATCTGCGATGTCGTGGCCGAGGGCTTTTCCCCTGGCGTGCTGGATCGACTGGGCCTTGGCTATGACGTCATGAAGTCGATCCGGCCGGATATCATCTATATCCAGCAGGCCGGCATGGGCGCGCATGGCAAGTATGGCCGGATGCGCACCGTCGGACCGGTGGCCGCGGCGTTCGGCGGCCAATGCGACATGTCGGGCCTGCCGGAACCCTCGATGCCGGTCGGTTGGGGATATTCCTACCTCGATTGGATGGGCGCCTACGGCTATGCGCTCGCGCTCCTGGGCGCGCTGTATCACCGGGAGAAGACCGGCGAGGGCCAGTGGATCGATGCATCGCAGTGTGAATCAGGGATTTTCCTGACCGGCACGACGGTGTTGGACTGGGATGCGAACGGGCGGGAATGGCGCCGGTATGGCAACCGATCCCCCTACAAGCCCGCGGCGCCGCATGGGGCGTACAAGTGCAAGGGCCGAGACCGCTGGGTGGCGATCGCCTGCTTCTCCGAGGCGGATTGGCAGACGCTGGCTCGCGTGGCGGGGCAGGGCGCCTGGCTGGAGGACAAGCGCTTCACCACGCTGGCGGACCGGATGGTGCACCAGGATGCGCTCGACGCCGCGATCGGCGCCTGGACCGCGACCCAGACGGCCGAGGACGTGATGATGGCGCTGCAGAATGCCGGCGTGCCGGCGGGCGTGTGCCAGAACTCCGAGGACCGCTGCGACAAGGACCCCCAGTTGGCGCACCTGAAATGGCTGACCGAGGTCACGGGGACGAAGATCGGCACCTGGCCGGTGTATGAGTTGCCGATGAAACTATCTCGCACCCCGGCCTATATCGGCGGCCCGATCAACCGCGGCGCGCCTGGGTATGGGGAGGACAATGAGTGGCTGCTGACCTCGATGCTGGGGATGTCGTCCAGCGATGTGGAGCGGTTGGCGGAGGAGGGGGTTATCTGAGGATTGGCCGGCGGACGGGTGTGTGTTTGACACCGTCGTCCCGACTATGTCGTCATCCCCGGCCTTGTGCCGGGGACCATCACAAGCACCCTGCCGCGATTGGTCCCCGGCACAAGGCCGGGGATGACGGCTGGGAGTTGGCAGACTCATCCCCTCCGCCGTTTGGTTTCTCACATTGGGGGATAGTCGAGGGGCATAATCCCCACCAGGGAGACAAGCCATGCGCCTAGACCCCACCGCCGATATTCTTGGCCTCGTGGACATCCAGCCGACCTTCATGCCCGGCGGAGAGCTTCCCGTCGCCGATGGCCAGGCGGTCGTCCCCGTGGCAAACCGGCTGCTCGCTTTGTTCCCGCATGCCTTCGCAACCCAGGACTGGCATCCCGCGGCCCACACCTCCTTCGCCAGCGCCCATCCCGGCCGCCAGCCCTATGAGGAAATCGACCTGCCCTATGGCCGCCAGGTCCTCTGGCCCGACCACGCCCTCGCCGGCACCGCCAACGCGGAACTGCATCGAGACCTGATCCAGACACGGATCGAGGTCATCGTCCGCAAGGGCTTCGACCCCGCTCTCGACAGCTATTCGACGTTCTTTGAAAACGACCACCTCACCGCGACCGGCCTCGATGGCTGGCTGCGGCAACGGGGGTTCCGGCGGCTGTTCCTCGCGGGTCTGGCGACCGATTTCTGCGTCGCCTGGTCGGCCGAGGACGCCGCCCGCCTCGGCTACGAGGTCTTCGTGATCGAGGACGCCTGCCGCGGCATCGCCCTGCCGACCACCGCGGGCCGCACCACGATGGATGAGGCCCGCGACCGTCTGAAAGGTCTCGGCGTCGGCTTCATCACCAGCGCCGATCTCGGGGCCTAGGCAACGAGGGCGGGGTAATCCAGCGTCGCCATGATCTGCAACCGACGCATGTAGCGCGCTTCGTCGGGCATATAGTCGGCCACGGCGTAGTGCACCGTGCCGATATTGTCCCACATCAGCACGTCGCCCACCGCCCAGTGATGCGCGTACTGGTAGTCCAGCCGTGTCTGGTGGCGGAACAGGAAGTCGACGATGGCATCGCTCTCGGCGCGGTCCATGCCGTCGATCCACATCGTGTAGCCAGGATTGGCATACAGGATTTTCCGTCCCGTGATCGGATGCGTCATGAACACCGGGTGCGACACGGGCGGGCGCTTGCGGCGCTGCTCCTCGGTCAGCGGCTTGCGCGTCGTGCCAGGCCGGGACAGGGAGATTTCCCAATACTTGTTGAAGTCATGCGTCGCCGTGCGGCCTTCGAGCTTCGTCTTCAGCTCCTCCGGCAGGTCTTCATAGGCCTTGTGCATGTTGCGGAACTGGGTCTCACCCAGCGGCATGCCATGGCGCGTCGGCACTTCCCGCGCGTGCAGGATGTTCGCCAGGGCGATGACCTTGTTGTACGACATGTCCGTGTGCCAGTCCTGACCGGCGTCGTGCAGGCCCAGCGGCTTCCCGGCCTGCTTCATGTTGGACAGGATCATCATCTCGGGGTGCCCGGGCTCATGCGCACCGGAGGCCGCGACGTTCACGTCCGGTTCGCCGAAGCGGGCGCCGAAGGCGGCATGGCTATCGGTCGTCAGATCCTGCTTCGGGAAGCACAGCACGCCATATTCGCCCAGCGCGCGCAGGATGGTCCGGAAATCGCCATCGGACAGCGGGATGTTCAGATCGATGTCCTCGATCGAGGCGCCGAGCGTCTTGCCGGTGGGGATGATTTTCATGGTGCGGGGGGTCTCCTGCGGTGGGCGGGCGTTATATCGGTCGGTTGGTGGCGTGGGTCCATCCCCGATAGCGCGGCCGGCGGGCCCATGGCAGGATTTGGATCAATCGTTCCGCGCATAAAGGTGCCGTCATGGCCGATTTTCGCCTGATCCAGGTCTCCGATCCGCATCTGTCCCGCCAGAAGGCCTATTTTCAGGAGAACTGGGAGGTGTTCGTGGCCGCGATGCGCGCCGATCCGCCGGACCTGATCGTGGTGACCGGCGACCTGTGTTTCGACGCCATCGAGCAGCCGGACGACATGGCATTCGCGCGCGAACAGATGGACCGGCTGCCGGTGCCGTGGCTGGCGATCCCGGGCAACCATGATGTGGGCGACCAATGGCCCGACCTGAAGTTCAAGCAGCCGGTCGATGCGGCCAAGCGCCGGCTGTGGATGGACCATTTCGGCCCCGACTGGTGGGTGTCGGACCATGCCGGCTGGCGGCTGGTCGGACTGAACGCGATGCTGTTCGACAGCGGCCTGCCGGAGGAGGCGGAGCAATGGGCCTGGCTCGATACGGCGCTGGAGGGGCGGGCGGGGCGCGATGTCCTGCTGTTCGTCCACAAGCCGCTGTATCTGGATGTTCCGGAGACGACAGCGGACAGCACGCTGTTCTACGCGGCCGGCACGCGGCGGCGGCTGATGGACCTGGCGCAACGCCATGCCGTGCGGGCGATCGGCAGCGGGCATCTGCACCGCCGCTTCGTGGACGCGCATCACGGCGTGCAACTGGTGTGGGCGCCGTCCTCGGGGTTCGTGATGGGCGGCTTTCCGCCTCGGCTGCCGGTGGGGGAAACCGAGGTCGGCTACGTCGAATACCGCCTGGGGGACGGTGTCCTGTCACACCATTTCATCCGGCCGCCCGCCTTTGCGCTGAATGACATGAGCGAGACGATGGCACGCCTGAAATCGACGGTGAACCTGCCGCCGAAACCCTGGTTGGGCTGAAGCGCCCGCCGTCCCACCCTGGTCCGCGTGCCCGATCCCTTCTATGATCCGCCCCGCTTTGAACGACGACCCGGGGGAAACGGCATGGCCGACCTGAAAGACCTGAAGGACAAGATCGCCGTCATCGGCGTGGGGAACACCAAGTACGGCAACTTCCCGGAGATCGATGATTACGGCCTCGCCGCCCACGCGTTCCGCAACGCGGTGGAGGATTGCGGCATCGACAAGAACCAGGTCGACGGCATGCTGGTATGCCGCATTCCGTACTACGCGCGGATGGGTGAAATCCTCGGCCTGAATCCGAAATGGACCCTGACGCTGCCTGGCCACGGCCGCATGTCCGGAATGGGCATCATCGAGGCCGCGGCCGCGATCGACGCCGGCCTCTGCCACACCGTCGCGCTGATGTACGCGAATATCGGCCGCTCCCGCCGGGTGAACTATGGCGGGGATGAGAATCCGGGCACCTGGGACCCTTGGGGCTTCACCTCCCCCGGTGCCGCCCATGCGATGGCCTTCCGCCGCCATATGGAGATGTATGGCACGACCACCCGCCAGCTCGCGGAGGTTTCGGTCGCCATCCGCCACCATGCCTCGCTGAACCCCGACGCGGTCATGCGCCGCCCGTTCAGCATCGACGACCATGAAGCCGCGCGCTTCATCGCAGCCCCCCTCCGGTTGCTGGACTACTGCCTGATCAACGACGGCGCCGTCTGCCTGATCGTGACCACGAAGGAGCGGGCGAAGGACTTCAAGAAGCCGCCCGTCATGATCTCCGGCTTCGGCGCGCGGGAGACGTATTCGCCGTCCTCGATCGCCAATTTCGATATGGATTTCTGGTATCCGGCGATCTCCGACGCCGGCCAGCAGGCCTATGAGATGGCCGGCATCACCAACAAGGATGTCGATGCGCTGATGTGCTACGACAATTTCTCCCCCACGGTGCTGTTCACGCTGGAAGGCCTGGGCTTCTGCGGCCGTGGCGAGTCCGGGCCCTGGGTCGAGAACGGCGCGCTCAAGATCGGCGGCAAGCTGCCGGTCAACACCGATGGCGGGCATCTGTCGAACTCCTACATGCAGGGTTGGGCCCTGAACGTGGAAGCGGTGCGGCAGTTGCGCGGCGAATGCGGCGCGCGCCAGATCCCGAACTGCGAGGTCGTGCAATACGCCCAGTCCACGCCTTGCACCCGCTCGATCATCTATACGCGCGGCTGACCGGAGGAGAGACGCCATGAGCTACAACAAACCGCTGCCGCGCCCCGACACGACCAACGGCCCGTTCTGGGCCGGCGCGAAGCAGGGCAAGCTGATGCTGCAATACTGCAAGGCCTGCGGCGACACGCGCTTTCCGCCGTCCCATATCTGCCCGAAATGCCTGAGCTCGGACCAGGACTGGAAGGAAGCCTCGGGCAAGGGGACGCTGCAATCCTGGATCGAGATGCACCGTGCCTACTGGGATGGCTACAAGGGCGAAATCCCCTACCGCGTCGCCTTGATCCAGTTGGAGGAAGGGCCGGTCGTGGTCAGCAACATCGACAACAACTCCGACAATCTGCGCCTCGGTCAGCCGGTGACGGTGGTGTTCGACGCGGTGACCGATGACGTGACGATTCCGAAATTCACGCTGGCCTAAGCCAGCGGAACAATAAAAATCTGGGAGTGAAACAATGGGTGTCCTGACATCCGTCAAGGCGGGAGCGGCGGCCGTCGCGCTGATGGCGCTGGCTGCCGTCCCCGCGGCCGCGCAGCCGCAGAAAACCCTCAAGGTCGTCGTTCACGCCGACCTGAAGGTCCTCGATGTCACCGCGAACACGACCTACATCACCAACCGCTACGGCTATCAGGTCTATGACACGTTGTTCGCGCTCAACAGCAAGTACGAACCCCAGCCGCAGATGGTCGAAAGCTGGTCGGTCACGCCCGACCAACTGAGCTGGACGTTCAAGCTCCGCCCCGGCCTGGTGTTCCATGACGGGCAGAAGGTCACCAGCGCGGACGTCATCGCCTCCATCAAGCGCTGGATGATCCGCGATTCGATGGGCGTGAACCTCGCCCCCGCGGTGGCGTCGTTCGAGGCTGTGGACGCCGACACCTTCCGCATCCTCCTGAAGGAACCTTTCCCCCTCATCCTCGACGCCCTCGGCAAGCCCGGGACCCCGGCCTACATCATCCCCGAACGCATCGTCAGCGTGCCGACGACCGAGATGATCACCGCCTCTGTCGGGTCCGGCCCGTTCATCATGAAGCGCGACGAATGGCGGCCTGGCCATCGCGTCGTCTATGTGAAGAACCCCGCCTATGTGCCGCGCAAGGAAGCGCCCGACTACCTCTCGGGCGGCAAGGTGGTGCATCTGGACCGGGTGGAGTGGCTGTACATCCCCGACCAGAACACCGCGCTGAACGCCTTCCTCGGTGGTGAGGTTGATTTCTACGAACTCCCGCCGCTCGACTTCATCACGATGCTGAAGTCGAACCCCGATGTCCGCACGCTGGTCGTCGATCCGCTGGGCGTGTCGCAACACATCCGTCCCAACAGCCTGTATCCGCCCTTCGACAACTACAAGGCACGCCAGGCGCTGCTGTACCTCGCCAGCCAGGAGGAGTACAACCAGGCGGTCGTCGGCAATCCAGACCTGTATATGAGATTCTGCGGCACGTTCTTCATGTGCGGGTCGGAGAACGAAACCGACGCCGGCGCCATCCGCAAGCCCGACCTGGCCAAGGCCAAGGCGCTGCTGGCGGAGGCCGGCTACAAGGGCGAACCGATCGTCGTCCTGCAACCCACCGACCGGCCGCAATACCTCGCGACCACGATGGTCATGGTGGAAAAGCTGCGGGAAATCGGGGTGAAGGTCGACCTCCAGGCCGCGGACTGGAGCACGATCTCCATCCGCCGAGCGCGGAAGGATGCGCCGGAGAAGGGCGGTTGGAACATCTTCGTGACCGGGCATGGCGGCACGGATGCGACGACGCCGATCTCCAATTTCTGGATCGGCTCGGGCTGCGGCAAGGGCAATGCCGGCTGGCCCTGCGACATGAAGTTGCAGGAACTGATCGCCGCCTGGGGGCGGGAGCCGGATCGTGCCAAGCGCAAGGCGATGATGCCGGCGATCCAGATGCAGGCTTATGAATCCGTGCCGTATATCTCGACCGGGCAGTTCGTGCAGCCGGTGGCGTTCCGCAAGAATGTCACGGGCGTGCTGGCGGCCGGCATGCCGGTCTATTGGAACATCGACAAGAAGTAACGGGAGTATTGGTGATGCGTTGGTTGCGTGGCCTTGGGGCCGCTTCGTTTGGTGCCGCCCTGCTGGGCATGGCGGCGTTCGCCCCGCCCGTGGCGGCACAGCCGCAGAAGACCTTGCGGGCGGTGGTGCATGCCGATCTGAAGGTGCTCGATCCGACCTGGACGACGATCTACATCACCAACCGTTACGGGTATCTGGTCTACGACACGTTGTTTTCCTTCAACGCGAAGTCACTGCTGTCCGGTCAATCACAGAATAAATTCAATTGGTTATAATCTGTGA
>DIUL01000167.1:162-19671 GCA_002422345.1 Acetobacteraceae bacterium UBA6159 | reverse complement strand
CCGTCAACCGGACAGTAGTGAGTCAAAACATTAACAACATTGAACCAAGGCAGCGCAAAATGGCTGATGCCTATGACATCCAGGACCGCCTGGTCTTCGCCCAAATCGACGACACGACCCGCGAGACGCTGCGGGCATTCATCCCGATATTGCGCCAGGAGCTTCCAACGATCCTGGGTGACTTCTACCAGCACATCCGGAAGTTCCCCGCCCTTGCGTCGATGTTCAAGGACAACACCGCCATGGACCGCGCCAGGTCGGCGCAGGGTGACCACTGGCTGAGGCTGTTCGGTGGCAAGTTCGATGAAGACTACGTGACCTCGGTCCGCCGCGTCGGGCTGATGCACAGCCGGATCGGGCTGGAGCCGCGTTGGTACATCTCCGGCTACTCCTACGTGCTGACGCGCCTCTACAAGGTGGCCAGCCGGGTGCATGCCAGCCGCTTCGCCCCCGCAACGGCGCAGGCCCGCACCGGTGAACTGATGGGCGCCCTGAACCGCGCGGTCATGATCGACATGGACCTCGCGATCTCCATCTACCTGGAGGAGAACAAGGCCTCCTACGACCGCCGCCTGGCCACCGTCTCGGCGAACTTCGAGGCGAAGATCGAGCCGCTGGTGCAGGGCCTGACCGTCCAGTCCGAGTCCCTGACCGAAGCGGCCGTGCTGATGTCGGCCGCGGCCGAGGAAGCCACCGCCCAGTCGGCCGCCGTGACCGACGCCGCCACCCATACTTCGGCCAACGTGCAGGCGGTCGCGACCGCGACATCGCAACTGCATGCCTCGATCAAGGAAATCAGCCGGCAGGTCACCCAGTCCAGCACGATGACCCGGTCCGCGGTGTCCGCCACCGAGGAAGCCAACCGTACCATGGACACCCTGGCGGAGGCTGCCGGACGGATCAGTGACGTCACCCGCCTGATCAGTGCGATCGCCAGCCAGACCAACCTGCTGGCACTGAACGCGACGATCGAGGCCGCCCGCGCCGGAGAAGCCGGCCGGGGCTTCGCCGTGGTGGCGTCGGAGGTGAAAAGCCTCGCGACCCAGACCGCCAAGGCGACCGAAAGCATCTCCACCCAGATCGCCACGATGCAGTCGGAGACTCTGGAAGCTGCCGGCAAGATCAAGGGCATCAACGACACGGTGCTGACGATCAGCGGCATCGCCACCGCCATCGCCGCGGCGGTCGAGGAACAGGAATCGGCGACACAGGAGATCTCCCGCAGTATCCGCGACACCGCGCAGGGGACCGAGGAAGTTTCCGCCAACATCGTCGGGGTCCGCCAGGCCGCCGCCGATACCGCCCGGGTCGCGGAGCGGGTGCAGCACACCTCGAAGCACCTCCAATCCCAGGCCGATGACCTGGAGCGCGACGTCCACGCCTTCCTGATGGAGTTGAAGACCGCGGCCTGACGGACGACGGGTTCCGTGGGTTGACCGGGTAGAAGACCCGGCCGACCTTCCCGTTCGGCAAATAACCAGAAGGGTAGCCGAACGATGTTGAAGGGCAGGACGGCGTTGATCACGGGGTCGCTGGGCGGGATCGGCCTGGCGACGGCGAAGGCGCTCGCGGGCATGGGCTGCGACGTGATGCTGAACGGCTTCGCCTCCGCCGACACGATTGCCGCCCGCGTGGCGGATATCGAGGCCCTGGGCGTCCGCTGCGCCCACCACAACGCCGACCTCCGCAAGCCCGCCGAGATCGCCGACCTCGTCAGCGCCACCACGACGACCTTCGGCGGGCCGGACATCCTGGTGAACAACGCCGTCGTCCGCTCCTTCGGCGCGACCGAGGACTTCGATCCCGCCCATTGGGACGAGGCGCTGGCGGTGAACCTCTCCGCCCCGTTCCACACCACCCGGCTGTCGCTGCCGGGGATGAAGGCACGCGACTGGGGCCGGATCATCAACATGGCCTCGATCTACAGTTGGATGGCGACACCCAACCGGATCGACTACGTGACCACCAAGACGGCGCTGCTGGGCATGACCCGCGCCGTGGCGCTCGAGGTCGCGCGCACCAACATCACCTGCAACGCGATCTGCCCGGGCACGGTCCTGACCCCCGCGATCGAGGGCCGGCTGCGCAACGAAATGCAGCGCGATGGCACAAGCTGGGAGGACGCGGAGGAAAGTTTCCTCTCGATCCGTCAGCCCTCCCGCCGCTTCGTGAAGGATGAGAACGTGGCGGGCCTGATCGCGTTCCTGTGCGGCCCCTACAGCGGCGACATCAACGGCGCCGCCCTGCCGATCGACGGCGCCTGGTTGACCAGCCGATAATCCGCGCCTTTCCCCCCGACCCGTTCCCTGAAAGGGGGGGCGTGTGGCCTCAAACCGGCACGTAGACCCGCCCATCGAACAGCCGCCGAGCGGTGCGGTAGAAGGCACCGCTATGGGCGGTCCAGAGGCCGGCGGGGTCCTGGGTGACATCTGCGTCCACGGTCAGGATGCCCGACGGCATCCCGATGCGCACAGCCCCGCCCGAAGCTGGCCCCATTGCCTGGTGCGCCAGCGTGCCCTCGATCCGCGCCGCGACCGCGGTGCAGAGCGACGCGGTCAGCGGCAGCGCCCGGTGCGGCTGGCCGTTCGACAGGAACCGTGCGGTCAGATCGACGTCATGCGCCGCGATGGGTTCCCCGGACAGGGTGGGCGCGTCCATCGGCGGGGCGACCATGCCGATGATCGGTACGCCATGGATGGCGCGGGCCGCTTTCTCATTTGGCGCGATCCCCATGGCGACCGAGGCCGCTCGGCGGATCGCCTGCAACCGTTCCAGCACCGTGTGGTTGGCATCCAGCGCGTCAGGCAGTTCCCGCCCGGTCAGCCCCAGGTCACGGGCGCGGACGAAGACGCAGGCGTTAGCAGCATCGACCAGGGAGACTTCGATTCGGCCCAGCCCCGGAACTTCCAGCCAGTCCGTCACATGCCCGGTCGGCAGCAGCCGCCCCGTCGTCGCCCCGCCTGGCGTCAGGAAATCGAGCCTGACCGGCGCGCCCGTCCCCGCCACGCCCGGGATCGCCAGCGTCCCATCCGTCGCCGCCCGCCCGTCCACCAGGGGAAAGGTGGAGCGGATGATCTTGCCCGTGTTCGTGTTGAAGATGCGGACGACCGCGGTTTCGCCGTTCGGGCGGACGATCCCCTCATCGACCGCGAAGGGGCCGACGGCGGAGCTCATGTTGCCGCAGTTGGAGCGGTAGTCGACCGCCGCCTCCCGGATCTGCACCTGGGCGAAGGTGTAGTCGACATCGGCGTCGGGCCGGTCGGAGGGGGACAGGACACAGACCTTCGACAGCGAGGAAACCCCGCCGCCCATCCCGTTCAACTGCCGCCCGCTGGGGTCCGGGCTGCCCATGGCGCCCAGGAAGATCGGGTCCCACGCCGCCCGTTCCGGCAGGTCGCGCTGGTGGAACATGATCGCCCGGCTGGTGCCGCCGCGCATGAAGACGGCGGGAAGGGCGAGAAGGGGCATGGGCGAGGCCTCCTGGTTTTGGCCAGTATAGCCCGGTTCAGGGTCGGCGCAGGAAGGGGTTGAGCGCGATGGCCAGCGGGACGGTTGCCATGCAGACCCCGGAGACGACGATCATGGCCGAGGCCGGGCCGACCGCGTCCCCGATCAGCCCGTACAGCGCCGGGGCGAGCGCGCCGCCGCCGATCGTGCCGGTGTAGAACAGGCCGAAGGCTTTCTCCCGCCGGTCCGCGGCGACCAACTCGGGGACGGTGCCATAGAGGACGGATGACGTCCCGTTCAGCGCCAGGCCGATCAGCGGCAGGCAGGCCAGGGCCGGGACCAAGGGCAGGGGGGCCAAGGCGAGGATGCCAAGGGCCGTCGCGGTCTCGGTCAGGATGACGGTGCGGAGGACGCCCAGCCGCTCGCCCAACAGGCCGCAGGCGAGCTTGCCGGCCGCGCCGCCGGCGAAGACGAGGGTCAGGGCCAGGCCGATCGTCTCCAGCCCCGCGCCCTTCTGCTTCAGGACGAACGGGAGGAAGGCGAGGAACCCCATCCGGGTCGCGCTGTCGATGACCCCGATGGTCATCAGCAAGGGGAAGGCAATCCGATGTGGCGGCGGCAAATGGAGGGCGGCAACGGAGGCGTGCTTGGCGGCCGGGGTGGCGATACGACCGGCGTTGCGCGGCAGGGCCAGGGGGATCGCGATGGCGGCGAGCAGGCCGAGGACTCCGATCAGCCCCAGCGCGTCCCGCCAGGGGAGCACAACCAGAAGCCAGGCCATCGCGGCCGGGATCGCCATTTTCCCGAGGTCGCCCGCGAAGTTGTAGGTGCCGAGGGCGACGCGAGCGCCCGACTGGTCATAGGCGCGGGAGACCAGGGCCGAAGCCAAAGGGTGTTGCGTCGAGGACCCGGCGCCTCCCGCCAGCAGGGCGGCGGCCAGCAAAGTGAACCCGGCCCCGGTCAGCCCGATCAGCAGATAGGCAGCGCCGGCCAGCGCTGTACCGAGGGCCAGGACGGTCACCGCGCCGATCCGGCCGGCGAGGAGGGTGGCTGGGACCTGAAGACTCGCCATCGCGCCGGTGTAGAGCATCCGCAGCGCGCCAAGGGCGGCGTAGCTGAGCGCGAACTCGGCCTGCCAGACAGGCAGGAGGACGTAGATGAGGTCGGTGTAGCCGTCATGCAGCGCATGGGCGGCCGAGGCGGTCCAGAGCACCCGCTTGCGGGCGATCGGCGCATCGGCGGCGGGCGCGTCGGTCGCCGCCCCGGCATTCGGCATGGCCATCCTGTTCCCCCGATCCCCGTTCGGCGTCCCAAGGGGCACGCCGCGGGCCTGTCATCGGAGTGTCACAATTCCGGCGCGTCGGGGGAAGACGGACAGGTTGGCCAGGTTGTCCGGTCAGCGATGCACGATGGAAACCGGCTCATGCAAGGGTTCCGCGGTCAGGAAGCCCAGGCGGTCATCCTCCAGCACCAGGCAGGTCAGCAGACCGCCGAACACCGCCCCGGTGTCGATGGCGATCCGGTTGTGCTTGATCACGGGAGTCTTCACCGGCGTATGCCCATGCACGACGACCGCGCCGAAATCCTGCTCGGAGTAAAGGAAAGGCTGGCGCAGCCGCAGCAGGTCGTCCTTGACCTGCTTGTCCAGCGGCACGCCCGGCCGGACCCCGCCATGCACGAAGGCATAGCCGCCCTCCCGGTGCATCAACGCCAGTCCACGCAGGAACGCATGATGCGCGTCCGGCACCGCGGCGCCCCAGGTATCGCGCGGCGAGTCCGGGTTGACGCCATAGCTTTCCAGCGAGGGCCGCCCCCCGGCGAACAGCCAGTCGGTCGCGGCGGCGCGCTCTCCGGACAGGGCCTCGATCATCGTGTTCTCGTGATTGCCCAGCAGGTTCACCATCTCGGCGCCTGGAACAGGCGAGTCCCCGGACAGATGTTCCAGCACCCCGGCGGTATCCGGTCCGCGATCGACATAGTCGCCGATATGCAGCAACAGGGCCGAACCGGTTGGACGCTGCGCAAGATCCTTGCGGATCAGGGCATGCAGGTTCGACAATTGTTCGGCGCAACCATGGATATCGCCAATCGCGTAGACACGGCGCCCAGGGGGCAGGGCGGCGGGAGCCGGGGAAAATTCGATCATGCCAAATGCTATACCCGGTTTTCCGCGATTTTCCAGGGGCGCGGATCGTGCGCATACTGCGGAATCATACTCGGAGGACCGCAATGAGCATCCGTCCGTCCCGCCGCATGAGTTTGGGCGCCTTCGTCCACGAAACCGGCCAGCATGTCGCGGCCTGGCGCCACCCCGACGCCTTCCCCGAATCCGGCATGGTGTTCGAACAGGCAAAGCAGGTCGCGCAGACCGCCGAACGCGGCAAGTTCGACCTGCTGTTTCTTGCCGACGGCGCCGCGGTCTCGATCTTCGGCAGTCCCGAATCCCGCGGCCGAGTCGGCAAGGTCGTGAAGTTCGAGCCGATGACGATCCTGTCGGCGCTGGCGGCGGTGACGACGCGGCTGGGCCTCGTGGCCACCTCCACCACGACATACAATGAGCCTTACACGCTCGCGCGTCAGTTCGCATCGTTGGATCAGATCAGCGGCGGGCGAGCCGGGTGGAACCTGGTGACATCCAACAACGAAGCCGAGGCCTTCAACTACAGCTGCGACGAACATTTCTCGCATGCCGACCGCTACGACCGCGCGCTGGAATTCGCCGAGGTCGTGACCGGCCTGTGGGACAGTTGGGACGACGACGCCTTCGTTTTGGACAAGGCCGAGGGGCGTTATTACCACCCCGAAAAGATGCACGTGCTGAACCATCGCGGCCCGCATTTCAAGGTAAGGGGGCCGTTGAATGTCGCGTGCTCCCCCCAGGGGCGCCCGGTGCTGGTGCAGGCGGGCGCGTCGGAGACGGGGCGGAACCTGGCCGCGACCGTGGCGGATGTCGTGTTCACCGCGCAGACGACGTTCGAGCAGGCTCGGATTTTCTATACGGATGTCATGGCCCGCGTGGCCCGCGCCGGACGCCCGCCCGACAGCGTGCGGGTGCTTCCCGGCCTGTATCCCGTGGTCGGGCGTACGGAAGCCGAGGCGCGGGAGAAGTTCGACTACCTCCAATCCCTGATCCAGCCCGCGGTCGGGATCGCCATCCTGGAGCACACGATCGGCGTCGGCGGTCTCGACAAATACCCGCTGCACGGCCCGGTGCCGGACATGGGCGACACCAACGGCCCGCTGTCGCGCCAGCGTCTTCTGCTGGAAGCCGCGCGCAGGGACAACCTGACGCTATGGGAATTGTGCCTGCTGAATGCCGGCCCGCGCGGCCATGCCCTGGCAATCGGCACGCCAGCGCAGATCGCCGATATGATGGAGCACTGGTTCCTGAACGAGGCCGCCGATGGTTTCAACGTGATGCCCGCCTGGCTGCCCGGGTCGCTGGACGACTTCGTGAACATGGTCGTCCCGGAACTGCAACGCCGCGGCCTGTTCCGGACGGAATATGAGGGACCGACCCTGCGCGACCACCTCGGCATTCCCAAGCCGGTCAGCCGCTGGAAATCGGTGGCCAAGGCGGCGGAGTAGGGCTCCGCGGAAGCGGGCAGCCCATCGGCTGCCCGCATATGACCTACACCGCGACCGGCGCCCCCCGCTTGACCAGCAGGAAGGCCACCAGGGCGGTCGGCACGAGCGCGACCAGGGCCGCCAGCTCCATCGTCGCGTTGCTGAAGGGCATGATCCCGCCCCCTGGCGTCGCCAGCAGCAGCCCGCCCAGGCCCAGCATCACCCGCAACGGCCATTCCAGCGCGCCGGCCCGCCTCATGTCTCCGATGAAGGCCTGATAACCCTGGATCGCGCCGCAGACGAACAGCGTCCCGATCAGGGCGGTGACGGTCAGGTAGATCGCTTCCAGCCCATCGCCCTGCATCACCAAAGCCGGGTTCAGGACGAAGAAGAACGGAATGAAGTAGATGATGGAGCCTACCCACATCGACTCCCACCCCGTTCTCATCGCCGGCGCCCCGGCGATGCCCGCCGCCGCGAAGGATGCGATGGCGACCGGCGGCGTGATGGACGACAGCATCCCCCAGTAGAAGATGAACATGTGGACCGACATCCGGTTCAGCCCGGCCTTCTCCAGCGCCGGCCCCACCAGGATCGCCAGGAAGATATAGCAGGCAGTCGTGGTCAGCCCCAGGCCGAGGATCAGGCTCGTGATCGCGCACATGGCCAGCAGCATCAGGATGTTGCTGCCCGCGATCGTCAGCAGGTCATTGGCCAGGCTGGACACGACCCCGGTCAGGGAGAAGGCGCCGATCAGCAGGCCACAGCCGGCCAGGATGCCGATCAGCTCGACAAAGGTCCGCCCGTTGACCTCCAGGAACTTGAGGTACCATTGGCCCGACAGCCGCTTTTCGCCCCAGATTTCATTGAGGGCGACCAGCAGCAGCATGCCGCCGAGCATGGGCATCAGCAGGGCGTTCATCCAGGCATCGAACGCGGCTTCGTCGGGCGCGACCAGGGCCTTGGCGACATTTTCCCCGCCCAGCGTCAGGGCGGCGGTGGCGGCGATCGCGGCGATCAGATTGATCGTGTTGGCCATGGTCCAGCGCCCCGCCTGCTCCCACTGCGCCAGGACCAGAAGCAGGGCCGTGGCATAGAATGGAGCGTGGCTTTCCCGCTTGAAGTAAAGCAGCAGGACGATCAGCACGACGATCACGAACGCATAGAACCACCCGTCCTTGAACGTCTCCACCATGCTCGGCAGTTCCGCCCGGGGCAGGCCCTGGAGGTTGTGGCGTGCGGCGTAGGAATCGACCTGCATGAACAGGCCCGCGTAGTAGAGCAGCGCCGGGATGATGGCCGCCATGGCGACCTCGGCGTAGGTCACGTTCAGGAACTGCGCCATGACGAAGGCCGTGGCCCCCATCACCGGCGGGGCCAGCACGGCGCCGGTGGACGCACAGGCCTCGATCGCGCCGGCGTAGGAGGCACGGAAGCCCGTCCGCTTCATCACCGGGATGGTCATGGTACCGGCGGTCAGAACGTTGGAAACGATCGACCCGGACATCATCCCCAGCAGGCCCGAGGCAAAGATGCAGACCTTGGCCGCGCCGCCGCGGAACGTGCCGCACAGGGCAAAGGACAGGTTGATGAAGAACTTGCCGGCGCCGGTCATCATCAGCGCGGTGCCGAAGATCAGGAACCCGATCACCGTGTCGGCGAAGGCCTGGACCGGAATGCCCAGCAGGCTCTCGGTCGAGAGCACGTGATAGGCGGTCGAGTCCGACAGTGACGACTGATGCCCGCGCAGAGGTCCCAGCCAGTCCGCGTCCGCGAACAGGGGATACAGGGTGAAAGGGCCGACCGACAGCATCAGGCTCCAGCCGCCGGTGCGTCGCAGCGCCTCCATCAGGACGAACCACATGTAGTAGCCGACCCAGATGATGGTGTCCGGCGCGCCGCCGAACTCCCACCCCAGTTCAGCCGCCTTGCGGATCACCGTCATCAGGTAGCCCGCGGCCGCGGCGGTCAGGACGAACAGGACGATGTCGTACCAGGCGATCTTCTCGACCGAGGCCTTCTCGCTGCCCGGGAAGATCAGGAAGGTGAAGGGCAGCATGCACAGGATCAGCAGGTAGAAATATTCGGTGTTCAACGGCGTGTAGCCGACGAAGAACCGCAGGGCGAACTGCTGGTTGATGCACAGGAAGATCGTCAGGCCCGTCAGCACGATCAGGGCCCATCGCCACGGGCCCTGGAGTGTCCGTACGCGCATCGTCTCGGCTTCCGCCGGTCCGGTGTGCACATGCGGGTCGTCGAATACCACTTTGGCTCGGGCCGTATCGCTCATGGTTCCGTATCCCCCTGGCGCCGGCTGGGCCGGCGCCGTTCTTTTTGGTTATCAGCCGGCTTCGTCGTAACCGACCTCGAGTCCCGCGGCTTTCAGCGCGGCTCGTCGCGCGGCCATCCAGCCCGTGCGGAAGGCTTTGTCATCGGATGGGCCTGTCTTCGCATAGGCGGCCCAGGCATCGGCCAGCGTCTTCTGCCGCTTCCACAGCATGTCGTTGTGCTTCTGCGCCGCGTCCGTCCAGACGCCCGCGCCCTTCAATGCCCGCACCGCGCCGGCATGGTAGGGCAGGATCCAGGTCAGGTTCTGTCGCTTGCCCTCCAGCCCGTCCACGCCAACGACCGTGTTCTTGTAGTCGTCGTAGTGGCTCAGCATCGACTTGGTGATGTCGTGGATCAGTGGGTCGGGCTGCGTGGCATAGGCCATGAATAGCGGATACGGATACACCGAGGTCGGAACAGGGTCCTCCGCCTTGATCCCGGCGCCGCAACTGGCGGTGTGCGGGTAGAAATACGGGGCGATCGCCTGCAGGCGCTTCCAGCCCTCGGTGTCCGCGGTCGGCATCGGCACCCACACGATCCCACGCGGAGAGCTTTCGATTTCCTTCGCCTGGCCCGAGATGGTGGAGGCGAAGAACAGGTCGATTTCGTTGTTCACGACCCCCTTCATCAGCGCCCCGTAGCTTGCGAACTCCACGGTCTTGACGTTCTGGAACGTGCCGCCG
This sequence comes from Acetobacteraceae bacterium UBA6159, assembly GCA_002422345.1. GTDB lineage: Bacteria > Pseudomonadota > Alphaproteobacteria > Acetobacterales > Acetobacteraceae > Rhodopila. The sequence continues at coordinate 9,646 of DIUL01000167.1, read as the reverse complement.
CCGAACGAGATCAGGGCCTGCATGGAATAGGTCGCCGCCGGCGATCCGACGACGACTCCCGCCCGTTTGCCGATCACGTCCTTGGCCGTCCGCACGCCGGAGTCCTTGGCGGCGCCCAACGACTGGCCACTGCATGTCAGCGCGGCGAGCAGCAACTGGACGGATTGCGGCCCCCATTCGCGCTGGCCGAACTCCAGGACGCCTTCCTGCGCGAAATACATCCCGATGCCGGTCGATGTGAGTTGCGCCCGGCCCTGCCGCAGCGGCCCAAGGCGGGCCACGTCGTTCCCGGCCGGCAGCACGCGCAGGTCGGTGCCGAAACGGGTCTTCATCATCTGCCCGACCGCGACCGCCTGGTTGAAGGCGTTCGAGCCTGTCTCATACGCGGTCAGTGTCAGCGTGTTCGGCAACTTGATGTCCTGGGCATGGGCGGATGTCGCCAGTCCCAGTCCCAGGCCCAGGCCAAGCGCGGCCGCGCGTAGCATGTTGATTTTCATGGATGCCTCCTGCCCCTTTTCTTATTCGGGCGCCGCGTTGTCCAACCGGCCGCGGCGCGTTCTCCATCACGGAGGACCGCCGCGGGCCTGTCAATCACGCGGGACCGTTGCTATTCGAAAATGACGTCCAGCCCGGCCTTGGTCAGGGCGGCGGCGCGCGCGGTCATCCAGTCCTTCCGGAAGGTCGATTCCGCCGGGTTGGTCTTGATGAAATCAGCCCAGGTCGCGACCAGCAGGTCCTGGCGCTTGATCAGCGCGTCGTTGTGGGCGTCATGCTCGGGCTTCCACACGCCGGCCGCCTTCAGGGCCTTCACCGCGCCGGGGTGGTAGGGGATCACCCATTGCAGGTTCTGCTTGTCGAGCGACATGCCCGCCGCGCCGGGGGCCGCGTCCTTGTACAGCGGGTAGTTGTCGATCATGCCCTTGGTGATCCCATAGACCAGATCGGCGGGCTGGGAGGCATATGCGGTGAAGATCGGATAGGGATAGGTCGCGCTCTCCATCGGGGTCGTGTTCAGGCCCGCGGCGCCGCAGCTTGCGATATGCGGTGTGAAGAAGTTCGCCTGCTTGAGCATCCGCGCCCAGGACGTCTTGTCGGCATGCGGCATGGGCATCCAGACTAGCCCGCGCGGAGAGGTCTCGGCTTCCTTGGCCTGGCCGGTGATGGTGGACGCCCAGGCGGTATCGACCTCGTTGTTGATCAGGCCTTTCCAGGCGGCACCGAAGCTGGAGAATTCAACCAGCCGCACATCGGCCGGCGTCAGCCCGCCAAAGGTCAGGGCGGCGAACACGTTCTGGTTGAGCGCGGGGGAACCCACGACCATAGAAACCCGCTTGCCCTTCAGGTCCTTGAGCTCCTTGATCCCCACGTCCTTGGCGACGCCCAGGGCGGCACCGTTGCAGTCGGTTGACGAATACATCAACTGGAGCTTCTGCGGTCCCCACTCCTTCACCGCGAACTCGAACACGGCCTCCTGGGCGTAGTAGATGCCGATGCTCATGGATGAGAACTGGGCCCGTCCGCCGCGCAGGGGTTGCAGGCGGGCGACGTCGTTGCCGGCGGGCAGCACGCGCAGGTCGGTGCCGAACTTGTCCTTGAAGGTCTTGCCGACGGCGACCGCGATATTGAACCCCGATGACCCCGTATCATACGCCGTCACCGTCAGGCTTGGCGGCAGCTTGACGTCCTGGGCGCGGGCATCGGTTGCCAGCATGGGAAGGCTGATGGTCGCCGCGCAGGCCGCGGTCATGAATTGCTTGAACATTGGGTTCCTCCTCTGTGCCCGTTTGAGTAACACAAAGTCTGGAAACACCCAACCCGAGGCTGGGGTTCGAGAAGTCAGCCGATTGGCGCGGGGGTGGAACTTAGTTCGTTACGGTATGGTCGTGGTGGTTGCAAACGAAACGCCACCCCGTTCCAGGAACGGGGTGGCGGCTCACGGTCAGCGCGCCTCGGTCCAGCTTTCGCAGAACGCCAGGGCGCTGGTGCTGAACGGACGGCCTTCGCGCACGCGCGGGAAGGACTGTCCCTTGGCCTGGATGCCGTTCACCGTCAGCCGGGTCGACAGGCAGGGGATCAGGACCGTGCATACGCCATAGGGACGACCCTCGGGACCCTGGTTCGGATAGGTGTGGATCAGCAGCGGGTCGCCGATGTCGTGCCAGGTCAGCGCGATCGTTTCGTCGAAGGTGTCCACCGTCTCGGTCCAGAAGTCCCGCGCGTCGCCGGATTTGCCGAAGCTCGCCTCGATGATCGGGATCGAGGTGTCCTTCAACTCGGCGTTCAGCATGCCCTGCACGGTGTTCTGCAACCAGCGCGCCATCGCCATGTTGTCGGAGTAGATGCGCCACTCATCGTCGGTCAGCTCACTCTTCAGATACAGCACATGGCCCGGGCCGGCGCCCGAGGTGATGATGCGCCAGAAGCTGGCATTGGTGGTGATCGGGCCGCCATCGGTTTCGCTGAGGCGGATGAACGGGTTTTCGCCGGTCAGGACGACTCGGTTGGGGTCTGCCGCGGACATGGGTGGTTCCTCCCTGTTGGATGATGGATGTTATCAGGACAGCGGCGGGGAACGCCATGGCGGGCGCATGACGGTCTTGCGCACAGCGAACGTCGATGCTACGTGTCCGATCATGGTCACGCCAATCGCCCTTCCCATCTCGCGATTTTGGTACCGCTGGTATTACACCCCGGCGGTCTAGGTTCGTGCACCCATAGCAAGATACCGAAGCCGCCCTCCGAGGCGGCTTTTGTTTTGCCCAGGCTTTGCTCAGCAAAATTCCGTCCCGGTGGACCGGCCTCCCGCAACTGAACAGGAGGTTCCCATGCGACGTTCCAACGTCGACGCCCCAGCCCGGACCGCCCACCCCACAGGGGGGCCAGTAGCCAGCCCGCGCATTTCCCGACATAACGGCGCCCAAGGAGTGACACCATGACGACCGCATCCCAAGCGCCCTGGACGCCTGATTCCTGGCGCGCCTGCCCGATCCGCCAGGTCCCGACCTACCCGGACCTCGACAGGCTCGCCGCGATGGAAGCCCGCATCGGCCGCTTCCCGCCGCTTGTTTTCGCCGGAGAGGCGCGACGCCTCAAGGAAGCCTTGGGCCAGGCGGCCGAGGGCAAGGCCTTCGTCCTCCAGGGCGGTGACTGCGCCGAGAGTTTCTCGGACTTCACGGCCAATGTCATCCGCGACACCTTCCGCGTGCTGCTCCAGATGGCCGTCGTGCTGACCTTCGGCGCCTCGGTCCCCGTCGTGAAGATGGGCCGCATGGCCGGCCAGTTCGCCAAGCCGCGTTCGTCGGACGTGGAGAAGCAGGGCGACGTGGAACTGCCGAGCTACCGCGGCGACATCGTGAACGGGCCGGAATTCACGCCGGAAGCCCGCATCCCCGACCCGCAGCGGATGGAGTTCGGCTATTTCCAGTCGGCCTCCACCCTGAACCTGCTGCGCGCCTTCGCGTCCGGCGGCTATGCCGACCTGCACCAGGTCCACCGCTGGAACCTGGACTTCGTCGGCCAGTCGCCCTTGGCCGAACAGTACCGGGACCTGGCGAACCGCATCGATGAGACGCTGAACTTCATGACCGCCTGCGGCATGACCAGCGCCACCACGCGGGATCTGCGGGAGACTGATTTCTACGTCAGCCACGAAGCCCTGCTGCTGCCGTATGAGCAGGCGCTGACCCGCGTCGATTCCACGACCGGGGACTGGTATGCCTGTTCGTCGCACTTCCTCTGGATCGGCGACCGCACGCGCCAGGCCAATGGCGCGCATGTCGAATTCCTCCGCGGGGTGAAGAACCCGCTGGGCATGAAGGTCGGCCCGACGCAGGAACCCGACGATCTGCTGCGGATACTCGACACCCTGAACCCGGCGAATGAGGCGGGGCGGATCACCCTGATCAGCCGCATGGGGGCCGACAAGGTCGCCGCCAAGCTGCCGCCCTTGGTCCGCGCCGTCCGCAACGCCGGCCACAAGGTCGTCTGGATCTGCGACCCGATGCACGGCAACACGACGACGGCGTCGAACAAGCTCAAGACCCGCAACTTCGACGCGATCCTGGGTGAGGTCAGCGGCTTCTTCGATACCCATGAAGCCGAGGGCACCTGGGCCGGCGGCGTCCATGTCGAGATGACCGGCCAGAACGTCACCGAGTGCACCGGCGGCGCCCGCCGCCTGACCGAGGCCAATCTCTCGGAACGGTATGAGACTTTCTGCGACCCCAGGCTGAACGCCGAACAGTCGCTGGAACTGTCATTCCGGGTGGCCGAGATGCTCAAGCGGCGACGGTCCCCGGCGGCGATGCCCGCTCTCGCCGCGCAGTAGCGGCATGGCCGACGCGGGAGGAAACGGCGCAAACGCCGAAGGGGCAAAGACCCCGGTTGTATCGGACCTCGCGGCGGACATCGCCGCGCGGACCGACACCTACTTCAACCGGACCAAGCGGATCGTCGCCCGGTTCGGCGATACGCCGGTGGTCTATGCCGTCTTCATGCGCCGGCCCGTGATCTGCGCGCCCCGGCTGATGGTCGATTGGCTCCGCGCCGCGGCCGCCGACCGGGGCGTCACCATCGATATCGACCTGGTCTATCAGGAAGGCGACTGGGTCGGGGCCGGAGAGCCGATGGCCTATCTTGCGGGCAGCATGGTCGCGCTGTCCGACTTGGAAACCCTGCTGTTGCAGAAGATCGGGCCGGCCTGCGTGGCGGCCCATAACGCCTATCAGATGGCCATGTCGCTGCCGTCCGTCGCGTTCCTGGCGATGGATGCCCGCCACTGCGCGGGCGCCGAGATGCAAGACATGATGGCCTATGCCGCCGCGGTCGGCAGCCAGGCCGCCCAGAAGGAAGGCGCGCGCGGCTTCGTCGGCAATGCCAATGACGGCACCGCCCATTGGTTCGGCGCCCCACGCGGCTTCGGCACCATGCCCCATTCCTTGATCGGCTACGCCGGATCGACCGTCCGCGCTGCCGAGATGTTCCGGGAAACTTTCCCGGACGAGCCCATGACCGTGCTGGTCGACTATTTCGGGCATGAGATCACCGACGCCATCGCGGTCTGCCGCCGCTTCCCCGACCTCGCCGCCGCCGGGCAGTTGTCATTCCGCCTCGATACCCATGGCGGCCGCTTCCTGGAGGGGTTGGACCCAGCGGAGAGCTACGCCGTCCTGGAACGCAACGTCCCCGGCGCCATCCGCCGCCACCGCAGCGAAACCGAATTGCGCTACCTGGTCGGCACCGGCGTGTCCGCCGCCGCGATCTGGTTTACGCGGGAGGCGTTGAACGAAGCCGGTTTCCCCCACGCCAGGATCGTCGCGTCCTCGGGGTTCGGGGTCGACAAATGCCGCGTGATGGCGGACTCGCGCGCGCCGATCGACCTGATCGGGACTGGGAGTTTCATCCCGGATTCCTGGCACGAGACCTACGCGACGGCCGATATCGTCGAATACGACGGCAAGCCCATGGTCAAGGTCGGCCGAGAGTTCCTCCTCCGCCACAACGGCGCTCGGCGTAAGCCGGGTGGGTGAGGCGACCTCGGGCATGACAGGGACCCGTCTTCCCCCTTTCCCCCTTGGGAGAGGGTCGGGGTGAGGGGCCAACCCCCCCAGTCCGTGCCGCAATGCCGGGGCGAGCGACTCAAAGGACATCGAGACACATGGGGCCAAGGATCCCCCTCTCCCCTTGCGGGAGAGGGTCGGGGTGAGGGGGGATACCCCCCGGTCCGTGCCGCGATACCCCCCACCCCGACCCTCACCCTCAAGGGGGGAGGGGGCGATCGCGCTGCCACGCATGCGCGGACGCCCGGCCCCTCACCCTCGTCCCGCCCATGACGCTTGCCCGCCTGATCGCCTCCGGCGGCGGCACCGGCCTCGCGCCCTTCGCGCCCGGCACGGTCGCGTCGGTTCTCGCCGTGCTGATCGGAACGGGACTGCTCATGCTCTCCCCGTTCCTTCTGGTCGCCGGCGCCATCCTCGCCACCATCGCGGGCGTCTGGGCGCTCCGCCAGGAGCCCGTGCCGGACGATCCCGGCTGGGTCGTGATCGATGAGTTCGCCGGCCAGTGGATCGCCCTGCTGGGCGTCGGGACCATCGCGCCTCTGGAAATCGCCGCCGCCTTCGTCCTGTTCCGGGCCTTCGACATCCTCAAGCCCGGCCCGGTCGGCTGGGCCGACCGCCAGCACGGTGTCTTCGGGATCATGGCCGACGACATCATCGCCGGGGCGATGGCGGCGCTGCTCCTGTGGGCGGTGCGGTTCGCCCTGGGTTAGGCCGCCACCCGCTGCACGTCGTCCAACGCGACCCGAGCACCCAACGCCACGACTTCGCCGATGACCACGATCGTCGGCCCGTCCACACCTGCCTCGGCCAGCAAGGCCGGCAGCGTCCCAAGCGTCCCCACCACCTGGCGTTCATCGGCGCGGGAGGCATTCTCGACCGCGACGGCCGGGGTGGAGGCCGCCATGCCGGCCTCGATCAACTTGGCCGAGACGGTCGGCAGGGTGCGGCTCGCCATATAGGCGCAGATCGTCCCCCCAGCCGCAGCCAGTGCCGTCCAGTCATGTCCCGGAACGGAGCCATCGCTGCCGTGGCCTGTGACGAAATGCAGCGACCGGGCGACGTCGCGGTGCGTCAGGGGAATCTGCAGGCTCGCCGCGGCGGCGCAGGCGGCGGTGATGCCAGGCACGACCTCTACCGGGATGCCGGCGGCGCGCAGCGTGTCCAGTTCCTCCCCGCCGCGCCCGAAGACGAAGGGGTCGCCGCCCTTCAGCCGCACGACATGCGAACCGGCGCTGGCATGGCGGAGGATCAGGGCGTTGATCGCGCTCTGCGCCATAGCATGCCGCCCGCAGCGCTTGCCGACATCGATCCGGCGAGCGGTCGGCGGTGCGAGGTCCAGGATCGACAGGTCGATCAGCGCATCGAACAGCACGACGTCGGCCGCCTCGATCGCTCGCGCCGCCCGCAGTGTCAGCAGATCCGGACTGCCAGGTCCGGCGCCGACCAGAGTCGCTCGCCCCCCTATTCCGTCCTCCCCGGCCTTGTGCCGGGGACCATTCGCGGCACCGGTGCTGGGGTTGGTCCCTGGCACAAGGCCGGGGAGGACGGTGAGGGGGACAGTAGAGGAAAGGGCGGAAGCCGCTGGACGCTTCCCCGCGGGCACGCCGTTACGCCGGAACTCGGACATCACGCAGTATCTCCTCAAGTTCGGGAATGCAGGATCCGCAATTGGTGCCGGCGCGCAGATGAGCGCCGATGGCGGCCGCGTCGCGCAGGCCGTGGGTGACGATGGCGTGTCGCACCGCGTCGCGGGACACGCCGAAGCAGGCACAGACGCGCGGCCCCTCCTGCGCAGCGGGATCGAGCGGCCGCCCCGCCAGCAGACGAGCGCGTGCGGTATCAGGCACCGGACGGCCGATCATCGGGGCGATAGCGGCCTCCGACGGCAGGCCGGTGGCGTCCCGGGCCAGGAACAGGCAGGCATCCAGCACGCCGTCAACGACACTGGCGACCCGCAGCACACCGCGCCTTGGGTCGGAGGCCTCCAGCCACTCGCCCGCCTCGGGCGCGTCCAGCAGGGCGGCGGCGAACTGGGACAAAGCGGCGCCGGACGGCGCGGCACGCAGGCCGCGCAGGCGGAACATGTGCCCATTGTCGACCGGGATGCGGACCCAATGACACATCTCCGGCAGCGCGCCGCCGGTCCGGCGTAGCAGCAGGCCGTGGAAGAAGGTCTCGACCGGCGATACTCGCGCCCGCGTGCCCTTCAGCGCCGGCTGACCCGAGACAGGGTCCCGCGCCGCTCCGATCACCCGCCCGATCGGCCCCGTGGAGGCGAACTGGTCGGTCCAGTGCATCGGCGCGAACATCTCGCCCCGGCGCTGGGTGTGGCGGATGTCGGCGCGCATCAGCACCGCGCCTTCCGCCGTGGTCAGCCGCAGCAGACCGTTCGGCGCGATGTCGCGGGCGGCGGCGTCGGCGGGGTGGATTGCCAGCAGCGGCTCATCCGTATGCGCCATCAGCGTCGGCACCAGGCCGGTGCGGGTCATCGTGTGCCACTGGTCGCGGACCCGGCCGGTGTTCAGCACCAGGCGGTCATCGGGTGAGCGCGCCACCCAGGGCGTCGGCACCAGGCGCGCCCGATGGTCGGCGGTGGGAAAGCCGCCCTGGGCGAACAACCGCCCGCCCTCGCCGGTCGCGCCGGCGGGCAGGGGCCAGCGGACGGGGGCGAGCGCCTCGTAGCCCGCATCATCAAGGTCGGCGAGCGCTCCGATATCGAACAGCCGCCGCCCCTGATTGCCGGCGGCGGACAAGGCCGCGTGCTCCCGGAAGATCGCCGCCGGGGTTTCCCAGGCGAAGGCGTCTGCCCAGCCCATCCGGCGTGCGACCTCGGCGAACTGCCACCAGTCGGGGCGGGCGTCTCCCGGAGCGGGGCGGAAGGGGCGCTGGCGGGAAATGCGACGCTCGGAGTTGGTGACGGTCCCGTCCTTCTCGCCCCAGGCGGCGGCGGGCAGAACGACATGGGCCTGCGCGCTCGTGTCGGTGTTCCAGCAGTCGGAGACGACGACGAAGGGGCAGGCGGCCAGCGCTTCCCGCACCAGGCCGGCGTTCGGCATGCTGGCGGCGGGGTTGGTGGCGACGATCCACAGCGCCTTGACCCGGCCGTCGCGCACGGCGTCGAACAGGTCCACGGCCTTCAGGCCCGGCTTCTCGGCCAAGGCCGGCGCATTCCAGAACCGCCGCAGCGTCGCCCGGTCGTCCGGATCGTCGAAGCGCATATGCGCGGCCAACTGGTTGGCGAGGCCGCCGACCTCCCGCCCGCCCATCGCGTTGGGCTGGCCGGTGACCGAGAACGGCCCCATCCCCGGTCGCCCGATCCGCCCTGTCGCCAGGTGGCAGTTGATGATCGCGTTGACCCGGTCAGTGCCGTCCGCGGCCTGGTTCACGCCCTGCGACCAGACGGTCAGCACGCGTTCATTGCCGGCGAATGCCTGGAAGAAGGCCTCGAGCAGCTCCGGGTCGATGCCGCAGGCGGCGGCGACGGCGTCGGTCAGGTCCTCGGGGTCGGCGGCGGGGGAGGGGATGGTGGAGGGGCAGGCGGCGCGGGCGGTGGCGAGCGCGGCATCCAGGCCGGCGGCATGTCGTCCGACCCAGGCGTGGTCGATCTTCCCGGCTTGCTCCAGATATAAAAGCAACCCGGTGAACAGCGCGACATCCGTGCCCGAGGCGATGGGCAGATGCATGTCCGCGCCCTCGGCCGTGGCGGAGCGGCGGGGGTCGATGACGATGACCCGCGTGCCATGCGCGGCGCGGGCGGCGAGCAGACGCTGGTGCAGCACTGGATGGCACCAAGCGGCGTTGCTGCCGACCAGGACGACGAGGTCCGCTTCCTCCCAGTCCTCATAGGTGCCGGGGACGACGTCCTCTCCGAACGCGCGGACATGGCCGGCGACCGAGGACGCCATGCAGAGGCGGGAATTGGTGTC
>DIUL01000167.1:0-137 GCA_002422345.1 Acetobacteraceae bacterium UBA6159 | reverse complement strand
TAGAAGGCGACGCTGTCCGGGCCGTATGCGGCGATGGTCTGGCGGAAGCGGTCGGCGATCAGGTCTAGGGCGGTGTCCCAGTCGGTGGGGGCGTTGCCGATCAGGGGGATGGTCAGGCGGCCGGAATCGTCCAGCGT
>DIUL01000225.1 GCA_002422345.1 Acetobacteraceae bacterium UBA6159 | reverse complement strand
AAAAGGCGTTAAAGATGGGCTAAGCCGCGTCGTGAAAGATGATCCCCAGCGTCTGCCGCACGCCCGTATGCACCCGGCTCACGCCATGGCGCATCGTGGCGCGGTAGGGGCGGCGGGCGCCCATCGCGGGGCGGTGATGCACGGGGAAGATCGCCGCCTCCCCCTGCGCCAGCGTCACCACCTCGGCGCGTGACTGCGCGCGGGGGCGTTGCTCCACCAGCAGGAACTCCCCGCCCGTGAAATCGTGCCCCGGCCGGCTGAGCAGCACCACGACCTGCAAGGGAAACGCCAGGTCGCCGTAGAGGTCCTGGTGCAGGCAGTTGAAGCCCCCCGCCTCATACCGCAGCAGCAAAGGTGTCGGCCGCGTCTGGCCGGCGGCGTGGCACAGGGCCAGGTAGTCCTCCAGCGTCGGCGGAAAGCTCTCTTGTTCCCCCAATGTCCGCCGCCAGGCATTCGCGACTACGGCCAGAGGCGGGTACAACGCGGCCCGCAGCGCGGCGATCGGGTCCGGCAGCGGATAGGCGAAATACTTGTATTCGCCCTGCCCATAGGCCCGCTGCTCCATGATGATGCGCTTGCGGAAGCGCGCATCCTCGCCATACAGCGCCGCGATGGCACCGCAGGTGGCGGGGTCCAGCAAGGGCATGGTGGCATAGCCGCGCTGGGCGATCGTCTCGATCAACTGGTTCGGGTCGGGCTGGGTCATGGCCGGCAGCATAGCGCGAAATCAATCCGCCGCCGCCCGGTTCTTGCCCTGGCTACCGGTAGGTCGCGCGCAGGTAATGGACCAGGGGATTATGCACATCCGGGCGCATCATCCGCCGGAACCCCCGGCTCGCCCGCCCCAGATGGCGGCGCCGGTACTCCGCCGCGTTGAACCCGCGCGAGGGATCGATATCGGCCAGTGTCCCGGCCTGGAGGTAATGCGCGAAGGGATCGCGGTTCGGCCCCATCACCTCGGCGAACCGTTCCACGTACCAGCCAACATCGAACAGCCCGTTCGGGCTGACGATCTGCCGCCGCCGGTGCACCAGGTAATGCGCCAGCGCCGTCTGCCCCGGCGGCACGTCATAGGCCTGTCGATACCACACCGGATCGAAATAGGGCACCGGCCGCCGCCCCGCGGGCTCCCCGACCAACACGTAGTGGACGATCGGGTTCATCCGCCGGTGATCGAGGTCAGGGTTGGTCGCGATGTACCATTCTGGCGCGAAGTAGACGTTGGGTTGCCGGTTCTCCCGCCAGCCGAAGCGGCAGTAATGATCGACCGGGTCCAGCCCCGATTCATGCACGTCGGAGGCATTGATCAGATAGTGGTTGGGATCGAGCAGTCCCGACTCTGCGACGATTCCGGGATCGGGGGAGCCAGGCAGGCCCAGCCGCTCCTGCTCCTGCAGGAACCGATCGATGCGCCGCTGCCCGTCCCACGCCGGCAGCAACAGGACGGCGGCGAGTTCGGCGCAGGGCGCGCGATCCCCGTCGATGCGCTGGCCCAGGAAATCGCGCAGCGCATGGACCTCCTCCGGCAGATCGTAGGATTGTCGGTACCAGACCGGATCGAACAGCGGATGCGGCCGCCGACCCTCATGATCGCCGTGGCGGAGGTAGTGCAGGAAGGGTTCCAACCCCGCCGCCGTGATGTCGGGGTTTTCCCGCGCGTACCAGGCCAGGTCGAAATAGGGGTTGGGCATCCGCCCCTCCCGCATCCCGAACCGGGCGAAATGCGTGGCCGGGTCCAGCGCCGCCGCCGCGACGTCGGCGTTGTGCGCGAGGTACCAGGCGGGCTCGAACAGGCCGGACCCGACGATCTCGCCGATCAGCGCGGCATCGTCGAGCACCATAACGCGTCAGCCGACCGGCTCGCCGAACGGGCGCTTCACCGCCTGCTCCAGCGCGCCCCGCACCCGGCCGATCACGTCCGCCCAGTCCCCCGGCTTCGGCTGGCGGAACAGGCGGGCGGAGGGGTACCAGGGCGTCGTCTCCCGATCCAGCAGCCAGCGCCAGTCCGCCGCCTTGGGGATCATGATCCAGACCGGCTTGCCCATCGCCCCGGCCAGATGCCCCATCGAGGTATCGACGGTGATGACCATATCCAGGTTCTCGATCACCGCCGCCGTCTCACCGAAGTCGGTCAGTTCGCCGGACAGGTCGGTCATGCCGTTGAAACGGGCGAGGTCGGCGCGATCCGTCTCCGGCATCGGTTTCTGCAGCGACACGAACACCGCCGGCCCGATGCCGGCCAGCGGCAGAAGCTGCGACAGCGGCAGCGACCGGCGTCGGTCATTCGGATGGGTCGGCCGGCCGGACCACGCCAGCCCGATGCGGCGCACGCCCGCGGGCAGGCGTTCGGCCAGCTTCTGACGCCACGCCGCGGCCCGCGCCGGCGGGGCCTTGATGTACGGGATCGGCGTCGGGATCGTGTCCAGGCGGGTGCCGAACAGATAGGGCAGGCTCGACAGCCGGCAGTTCACCGCATGGCCCGGCACATCGGTCCAGCGGGAGCAGTACTGTGTCACCCCGGGCATGGCGGCGAGCAGCGGCTCCATCTCGGCGCTGCATCCCAGGATGATGTCCTGCACCCGTTCGGCGGCGGTGGGGATGTAGCGGGCGAACTGGAGCGTGTCGCCATAGCCCTGGTCACCCACCAGCAGCAGCCGTCCCTGCGGGATCCGCATCCCGTTCCAGGGCGCGGACGTCATGGCGGGCATCGTGTTCTTCCCCGCCTCGGTCAGGTTGCGCCATTCGTATTCGATCCAGCCAGGCTCGAAATCGCCCATCGCCAGCAGGTTCTGCGCCAGCGCCAGATGCGCGTCAGGATGGTCGTGCTTGATCCCGATCGCGCGCAGCAGGCAGGCGACCGAGCGGTCGCGGTCATCGGCGTCGGAGAACACGAGCGAGAGGTTGACCAGATGCTCGGGGTTGCCGGGATCGAGGCGGATCGATTCCTGGCCGGCGGCCAGCGCCTCGTCGATCTTGTAGGTCTGCCGGCACAGCGCGCTGAGATGCGCCTGCCAGGTCGCGTTCCCCGGCCGCAGCGCGATCGCCCGCCGCAGCAGGACGATCCCCCGCTCCGGGTCGCCGGCCATCGCGGCCGAGATGCCGAGCAGCGCGATGGCTGAGGGGTGCTCGGGGTTGGCGGCGAGGACATCGTTGCAGATGCCCATCGCTTCATGCAGGCGCTTGGCCTGGGCCGCGACCTGCGCGCGGGCGAGGGCCTGTTCGGCGGTCTCGCCCCCAGGTTGGGGCGCGGGCGGGGCTTGCGTGGTCGTGGTGGTGACGCTCATGGCACGACCTTGCCGCCTGGATGGGGGGTTGGGCAAGTCGGGACTCTGTCCGCGGCCTTCTCCGGTGGATGGGGCTGTGCGATCATGTTCGGCCACTCGTTTCGGATATGGTCATGCCTCCCGCCGCATCGGATTCCGCGCCGAAGACCTATCTCGTGACCGGCGGGGCCGGGTTCATCGGATCGCATCTCGTCGACGCGCTGCTGGCATCCGGCCACAGCGTGCGCGTCGTCGACGATCTGTCGAGCGGCAGGCTGGACAATCTGGACCCGCGCGCCACCTTCACCCGCGGCGACATCGGCGACGCGGGGCTGATGCGGGACCTGCTGGACGGGGTCGCGGGGTGTTTCCATCTGGCCGCCATCGCGTCGGTCGCCCGCTGCGCCGAGGAATGGACGGCCACCAGCCATACCAACATGGGTGGCACGGTCACCGTGATGGACGCCGCCCGCAAGCAGGGGGGCGTGCCGGTCGTCTATGCGTCCTCGGCCGCGATCTATGGCGAGCAGGCGGTGCTGCCGATCCATGAGGATTTGGCCCCCCGCCCCCGTTCCAGCTACGGCGCGGACAAGCTGGCCGGGGAGTTGCAGGCCCAGGCCGCCTTCATCACCCATGGGCTGAGCAGCGTCGGGTTCCGCTTCTTCAACGTCTACGGGCCGCGCCAGGACCCTTCGTCCCCCTATAGTGGCGTGATTTCGATCTTCGCCAACCGGTTGCGCGCGGGCCAGCCGATCACGATCCACGGCGATGGCGGGCAGACGCGGGATTTCATCGCGGTGGCCGATATCGTGCGGTTCCTGCTGGCGGGGATGACGCGCGCCCAGGCCGAACCGAGTGCGATCGTGCTGAATGCCTGCACCGGCCAGGCGACCTCCGTGCGGGAACTGGCCCATCTGCTGGCGCGCACGATCGGGTCCGACGCCGCGATCGGGCATGGGGACGCGCGGTCCGGCGATATTCGCACATCGGTTGGCGATCCGGCGCGCGCCCGGGCGATTCTGCGGACCGAGGCGCGGATCACCCTGGCCGACGGCCTGCGCGCCTTGCTGGACGCCTGATCCCTGCCCGCGGGACGAAAAAAAACGGCGGCCCTTGCGGTGCCGCCGAAGTTTAGGGAGGAAACGTCCAAGAAAGCAGGGCGCCGAAGCGCCGCTGCGAGGACAAAACTATGCTCTTCGCAGGTGCAGCATGCAAGCAGTTTTTGCTGCGCTGCAGCATGTTTTTCGGCCGCCCGGGCGAGCGTTGCAAAAAAGCCACACACCCCCTCGCAGACCCCAGGTTTGATCCAGATCAAAGCCCGCGCGGGAGGAACGCGGCAGCGTGACGCATGCCAGCCTCAAGGAGGTATCCATGACACACGTCCCCTCCGGAAATGACGACAGCCTGCTCACGCGGGCGTTTTCCTGGATCATGACCCACCGCACGCAAGAGGGTCGGGTCGCTGGTCTTTCCAATGGCGATCTGCGGAACCTCGCGGCCGACCTCGGTGTGACCCAGGCCGATCTGCTGCACGTCCTGCCCGAAGGCACGCCGCCGCGCGACCTGATGGATCAGATGATCCGGGCCCATGGACTCGACCCGGCGGCGATCCGGGCCCTGCCGACGGCGATGGTGCGGGACATGGAAGTCACCTGCTCCCGCTGCCAGAACGCGAGCCGGTGTGAACGGGACCTGAAGGCCGGGCGAGCCGCAGTTAACAGTCAGCATTATTGCGGCAACGCGCCAACCTTCGACGCGATGATCGATGCCCGCGCCTGATCCCAGGCAGCCGCAGATTTGACGCACACGGCCCCCGCCGTCAGGACGGGGGTTGGACGCCGCCTGCGGCTTTTCCTTGATCCAGACAGGAAAGTTGGGGATGGCCGACCGTCGTCCACCACGACGGTCGGCACGCCCCCCCGCAATCGGGGACAGGCGATGCCCGCCCTTGCCCTAAGCGGCAACCGCCTGGGACAGCCGTTCCACCAGCGCGTGCAGCACCGTCCGGGTCGCCTCGTCCGGCTCGAACTTCAGGCGTGCGGCGTCCCCGTCCAGCGCGACCACCCGGAAGGGAAGCGGGCTCGCCAGCCCGGCCATGCGGAGCGTGCCGGCCATCCCGGCCTCGGCGTCGGTCAGCCCGACCAGACGCGCGCCACCCACCGAGATGTCCACCACCCGCGCCATCCGAACCCCCTTCCCCGCCAGGTCCGCCTGGCACGGCAGGTCGGCCTCGATGCGCGCCATCCGCCGCCGATCCACCTCCGCCGTCGAAGTCCTCACCGTCCGCACAACCGCTCGGCGTAGATCCGAGATGGCGCCATCCAGCACGCGCGTGGAGTCCAGCACGTCCTCGGCATAGCGTCCGGCCTGGTCGGCCTCGTTCGAAACATCGGCGTTGCGGCTGTTCATCTCATTCACCGCGCTGGCGGTTTCGGTCACGTTGCGGGCGATCTCGGCGGTCGCCGCGCCCTGCTCCTCCACCGCCGCGGCGATCGAGCCGGCGATGGCGTTGACCTGCCCGATCGTCGACTCGATGCGCGACACCGCGGTCACGGCCTCGGCCGTGGCGAGGCGCACTTCGGCGATATGACGGGTGATCTCCTCGGTCGAGCGGGCGGTCTGGCTGGCGAGCTGCTTGACCTCGCTTGCCACCACCGCGAATCCCTTGCCGGCTTCTCCGGCGCGCGCCGCCTCGATCGTCGCGTTCAACGCCAGCAGGTTGGTCTTGGCTGCGATGGCGCCGATCATGTCGGCCACGTCACCGATCCGCGCCACACGGTCATTCAGGGTTTCGATCGTCGCCCGGGTTTCGGTTCCCGCCGCGACCGCCTGGCCGACCACGGTGGTCGACTGGGTGACCTGGCTGCTGATCTCCCGGATCGAGGCCGAGAGTTCCTCGGCCGCGCTCGCCACCGTCTGGGCATTGCCGAGCGCGAGGGCGGCGGCGCCGGCGGCGCCACGGGCGGCATTGCCGGTGCGTTCGGCGAGGGATCGCATCTCCCCCGCCGTCGTGGTCATCGCGGCGGTGCGTTCGCCGATCGCGCGCACCGCGGCGCCGGCATCCGTCTCGATCCGGTCGGCCATGCCGGTCAGGGCCGCGCGCTTGTCGGCTTCGGCCTGCTCCCGCAGGCCCGCCTGTTCCTGGCGCAGGCGTTCGGTGGCGATCAGGCTGTCCTTGAAGCCATGCACGGCCAGGACCATCGTCCCGATCTCATCCCGGCGGCTGTCGGTGGGGACCGGCACGTCGAGCTTGCCGGCGACCAGGGCCTCCATCACGCGGGTGACGCGGACGATCGGGCCGGCGATGCCGCGGCCGATGAGCCAGCACAGCAGGACGACGACCGCGATGATGACGAACAGCAGGGTGTAGAGGGTGCGATGGACCGACTCATGCAGCTCCGTGGCACCTCCGGCGGCCACGGCGGCCTGGGCGCTGAAGGTCTGGTCGAGTTCCTCCAGCAACGGCCGGACTTCCTGGTAGGCCGCGATCATCGCCTTTTCGGCGACCTTTTCCGCCAGCGTCCCCTCCATCAGGCGCACGAAGGCGTCCTGGTAAAGGGTCATGTTGGCCATCAGGTCGGCGCGGACGGACCCGGTCACGTTCGCGGCGTCCAGCGCGGCCACGAACTCGGGCAGGCGGGCCTTCACCTCGGCGCCGTACCGCGTGTCCTCGCGGGCGAGGAAGTCCTTTTCGTGCCGGCGCATCATCAGCATGGCGATCTGCGCGTTGGGAACATCCACTGTCTTCAGGATGGTCTCCACGGCATGAACGGCTTTGTAGAATTGCCCCCGCAGGCCGTCGGTATAGGTCAATCCGGTGGTCCGGGCCGACTTCACCAGCGCGTCGAAGGCCGTGCCGTAGCGGGTGATGCCGCCGGCGATCTGGTCCACCCGGGCACGCAGCGCCGGCTGGCTGACGGTCCGGGCCAGGAGATCGGCGAGGTCGTGGTGCACGGCGGTCATGGCCTTGGCATGGCCGGCGATGCTTGGTTCGTTGCGGCGCAGGATGAAGTTCTTCTCGTGCCGCCGAGCCTCCAGGAGCTGGAGATGGACATCGTGCTGGATGTCGTTGGCTTGCCTGGCCGCGGAGACGATGGATTCGGCGTGCTCGATTCGTGCGTCACCCCAGGCGTTGAGGACGACGACGCAGAGCACCCCCAGCACGCCGACGAAGCCGAGAGCGGCGATTTGACAGCCAATCCGGCATCGCGCCAGCAGAGCACCCATGGTTGACCTCCGGTCCTTCTACGAGGCGCGACGCCCGTGTCATTATGCACC
>DIUL01000066.1 GCA_002422345.1 Acetobacteraceae bacterium UBA6159 | reverse complement strand
ATTGTTGCCAATCGGACTCACCCGGGGGGTGCTTGGGCTCATTACTCCCCTCATTTTTGACTCCCGCATTACTATGTCCATGCAGGCCGCGACTCTCCTGGACACCGCTTTTTGTATCAAGGTCGGTTACGTGACTCGGGGTGTGACCCGGTCAGCTGGCCCAGCTTCCCCTTGCCGGTGGCAGGACGACTTGGCGCCCAAACCTACTACGTTGTAATCACGAGAGAAAAAATGAGGGGATGGCTGAGGTGCTTGGGAGTTACAAGAAACCAGTATTAAATTGATTTCAGCGTTCTGGCCACGCGGAAGCCGGAGGACGCGTCTCGAAGGCCGGCGTCGTCCCAGACGCGGCGGGCGGCGCGGACGTCCCCTGGATTGTTGTCCCAGGAACCTCCCCGAAGGGACCGATGGCCTTCACCATCCAAGGCTGTCCACGGGGCACCGTCCGTGGGGGCGCCGTCGTAACTGTCGTGCCAATCATCCGCGCACCACTCCCACGCATTGCCTAGCATGTCGTAGAGGCCAAAGACGTTGGGCAGGAACGATCCAACCGGCGAGGTATGAGCGTAACCGTCGTCACCGGGGAAATAGCGGTCCGGGTCCGGTTTGTCATTGTTCGCCCGTCGCAGCGATTCATCGGCGGCATTGGCGTAGCGCCACGCGTCCTGTCGCCCATCCCCCCAGTACCGCGCCGTGACCGTGCCGGCCCGCGCGGCATATTCCCATTCCGCCTCGCTCGGCAGGCGGTAGCCCTTGGCACAGTGAGCTGATGCCCATTCGATATAGGCCATGGCGTCGTCGTGGTTGATGTTGACCACTGGGTGGTTGTCGTCCTGTTCAAACTGCGGCTCCCGCCATTTCGTGAGCGGGCTGTCCGTTTCCCGGACGAAGGCCGCGAACTGGCCGCGCGTGATAGGATAGCGGCCGAGCAGGAAGGGGCGGGTGATGGTCACGCGATGCACGGGCCGGGCGCGGTCGTCCCAACCGCCGGCTTTCTCCCGTTTCGACTCTTCCTCCGGCCCGCCCATCAGGAAGGTTCCGGGCGGGATCAGCACCATCTCCGGCCCGCCGGGAAAGTCCCGGATGATGAAACCCCGGGTCGCGTCATCTGTCCGCGCGCCTTCCAAGAGCGCGGGGTCCAGCCCCCGTGCGTGGGACAGATTGGCCCCACGCAGATCGGCGCCGGTGAAGTCGAACCCGGCCAGGTTGTCTGCACCGAAGTTGATCCGACGCAGGTCCGCTTCCCGGAACGCTGTCCCGGGATCGAGTTCGGCGGCCAGGGCGAGATCGACGAAGCTGGTGCTGTTGCTGCCCAGCAGGCGGCGGACGCGGGCGCGTTGGGCCTCGGAGAGTTTCATGGCGCTGGTCCGGGGGGATGGGCCGGGAGGGGGGCACGGGGGCCGATCCTCACCGGACATGGGGTACGACCATGCAAAAAATCCCCCCAACGCCCCCTCCCCCCTTGAGGNNGGGGAGGGTTGGGGTGGGGGGTAGCAGCCACACCGGCCAGGGATCGGGGGACGGAAATGCCCGCGCGGAGGGGTGGTGTGGGGAGGGATAAACGGTGGTCCGTGCCGCTAGACCCCCCACCCCAGCCCTTCCCCTCAAGGGGGGAGGGGGAAGTGGGGTTCTCACCGGACATGGGGTTGGACCGTGTGGAAAAATCCGGGCGGGGTTTACCAACGGTCAGTGTGTTCTTCATTCGTTCTGAATACCCGATTTGAGGCCGCCTAGGCAACCTTCGCGAGCACACCCGCGCGGGGGCGATGTCAGCCCCGATGTTCATGCCGGCTTCTTCCGACGCAGCCGAGCGCGGCCCCAGGTGATCCAGCCGTCGTTGTCGGGGTCCTGGGTGCGTTGCAGCAGCAGTTGCAGCAGCTTGTCCTTGGTGATGCGGGATTCGTCCTCGGGGTCGTCGGGGATCACCACCAGCGCCTTGGGCTTGCTGCGGAGGGTCAGGGACAGGCCATCCGTCTCCTGCCCCGGCACGCGCAGGGTCAGCAGCGGTTGGTTGGCGTCCAGCGGTTCGCCGTTCAGATGGCCGGCGTTGTTCTTGGGGCCGGTGACGAGCCATTGCCCGGCACGCAGCACCAGGCCCTCGCACCCGTTCTCCCCCTCGCCCGCTCGGCTGTTCAGTTCCGGCGCGCAGCCGGCGGCGTAGGCGGGCAGCAGGGTGGCATCGGTCAAGGCGAGCGTGATCCCCTGCCCTTCCACCATGTCCTCGCATTCCGCGAAGGCGATGGCGATGCGGATATCCACGAGGTTCGGCTTGTTGCCACCCCGGGCCGGCGGATCGATCCGCAGTTCCGCGAGGCCTTGTTGCAGCGGCTCCTCCCCCTCGGCGTCGAAGTCGGAGACGCCGGGTTCCGGGCCATCCAGGTTGGCGGCGGTGCTGCGGCGGGGGGTCGCTGCCGCGGCGCTGCGAGCGGCATCGGCCGCGCCCCAGGCATCGCGGAGGACCGCACGGTCAGGGTCGGTCGGCTTATCGGCGAACAGGAAGTCAAGGACCGGCTCAAAGCGGCCCCAGTAGGGCACAGAGCCCTCGCGGCACCAGTTCACCAAGGTCTTGGGCCCAGGCGTGGCGTTCATGTCCGCGCCATTCTGCCGCATCCAGTCGGTCAACGCCTCTATGAACCGACCGAGCGCCGGATCATCGGCCGTCAGCCGGGTGGCGTCCTTGCCGACCCGTTTGCCCAACACCCGGCAGAATGCCTGCGCGAAGGACGGCGTCGAAGAGCGCGGGCTTTTCAGACAACCATGATCTCGGGACACGCACATCTCCTTCCCCTCGCGACAACTCGAACAAGCGCCCCCGCCAATGGTGGCGCCTGATCGAAGCCTGCGACAACAGGCCGTCGGGCGGAACCAGTACCGCCAAGGTTTTCCGGAAATTCCGGACCGGGGCCATGGAAAGCCCACCCCAAACACACACGGGCGTATGGAATTTCTTTGCTGAACGTATCGAACCGCCGCCGGCTACATGATCATTAAGTCGCCGAACCCTGATCGAAAGGACTTCGGCGATGTCTCGACACGACTCCCACCAGATCATCCACGGCGCATTCTACACGGCCCTCGGCCTGTGCGTCTCAACCGGCGTCGATCACGCGATCGTCGGGAACCTCTACTACCTGCTCGGTCTCGTGACGCTGGTGATGGCGCGGCGGTGACCCAAATGGCACTGGGGCGGGGCAGTCGTGGGTGGTGGCCCGTCGGCCACCACGACGATGGGGGCCACCAGGACCATGGCCCCCCACCCCCAAACCATCCTATGCTCCCCTCCAACGACCCACCCGCGGAGGAACCCCAAATGCTCGGCCTGATGCAGCCGCATCCCCTGATGATCTCGTCCATGCTTCTCCATGCGGCACGCCATCACGCCACCGCGGAAATTGTCTCCCGCAATCATGAAGGCACCATCCACCGCTACACCTGGGCCGAGGCCGAACGCCGCTCCCGCCGCCTCGTGAATGTGATGCAAAAACTGGGGGTGACCCGGCACGACCGCGTCGCCACCCTCGCCTGGAACGGGTTCCGCCATCTCGAGGTCTACTACGCCGCCCCCGGCATGGGCGCGATCTGCCACACCATCAACCCGCGCCTGCACCCCGACGACATCAGCTACATCGTCAATCACGCCGCCGATAAGATCCTGTTCGCCGACAGCAGCTTCGCCCCGCTGATCGCCGCCGTCGCCCCCGCCATCAAGGACCATGTCCGTCACGTCGTCATGATGACCGACGCGGCCAACATGCCGGACGTGGCCCTCGTCCCCGGCATGACGCTGCATTGCTACGACACCCTGATGGACGAAGCGGACGAGGACTACGCCTGGCCGTCGTTCGATGAGAACACCGCCAGCGCGCTGTGCTACACATCCGGAACGACCGGGCGGCCCAAGGGCGTGCTGTACAGCCACCGCTCCACCACCCTGCACGCCTACGCCATCGCCCTGCCCGACGTGATCGGCATGCGCGCGACCACCCGCATCCTGCCCGTCGTGCCGATGTTCCACGTCAACGCCTGGGGGATTCCCTACGCCAGCGCCCTGGTCGGTGCGTCGATGGTCATGCCCGGCCGGCATCTGGACGGGCCGAACCTGTCCAACCTCCTGAACTCCGAGCGCGTCACCATGACCTGCGGCGTTCCCACCGTCTGGCTCGGCCTGCTGCAACATCTGCGCGCGAGCGGGGAAAAGCTCGATCACAAGCCCCGCATCATGACCGGCGGATCGGCCGCGCCGCCCCTGCTGGTCGATGCGTTCCGGGAAGAATACGGCGTGGCGGTGGAACATGGCTGGGGGATGACGGAACTCAGCCCCGTCGGCACCTACAACGCGCCCAAGGTCGGCCAGGTCGGGCTGGAAGGTGCGGCTCTGACCGCGCACACGATGAAGCAGGGGCGCATCCTGCCCGGCCTCGACATGAAGATCGTGGACGGAGAGGGCAAGGAACTGCCCTGGGATGGGGAAGCCTTCGGCGACCTCAAGGTAAAGGGCCCCTGGGTCACCAGCGCCTATTTCGGCGACGAACCGGGCAGCGCGCTGGACGCGGAAGGCTGGTTCGCCACCGGCGACGTGGCAACGATCGACCCGGAAGGGTTCATGGAGATCACGGACCGTTCCAAGGACGTGATCAAGTCGGGAGGCGAATGGATCAGCTCCATCACGCTGGAGAACATCGCCGTCTCCCACCCCGACGTGATGGAGGCCGCGGTGATCGCCGCCCTGCACCCGAAATGGGATGAGCGTCCCCTGCTGCTGGTCGTCGCCCGCCCGGGACATGCGGTCGATCCGGCCTCGGTGCTGCGTATCTACGACGACAAGGTCGCCAAATGGTGGCTGCCGGATGAGGTGCTCGTGGTGCCGGAACTGCCCCATACGGCAACGGGCAAGCTGCAGAAGACGACGTTGCGCGATCAGTACCGGAACCACTATTTGAAGACGGCGGGATAGGTCCGGACGCTGCGGGATATCACAATCTAAAGTTGCATCGTCCCGCGGTGATTTCCAGATATTCTCTCGCGACGCGTACATTGACGCAATTATGATGACGATATGTTCACAACGTTTACGGCCTGTGCGACATGGGGTCCCTTACGGGTTACCAGCGTGACCCGCTGACAGGTGGTATGACGACACGATGATCCAGGGAATTGCCGATTTCTCCGCCGCCATCGCCAATCTGGTGGCCAACGCCGCGTCCCTGGTTGGCGCGGTTCGCATCGGGCCGAACCGCCACATCACCGGCCTGCACTGGCGCAACGACACGATCATGACTGTCGACCAGGCCCTGCCGGCGCAGGACAGCTACAGTGTGATCCTCGCCTCCGGCTCGCTGGTCGCGGGGCGGAGCGGGCCGCGAGACCCGGCCTCGAACCTGGCGCTGGTGCGGCTTGAAGTCCCCGTCAACGCTCCCCGCGTGATGCCCGGGCCGGAAGCGCCCGTCGGCGCCATCGTCCTGCTGGTCGCCGCCAGCCCCGACGGATCGCCTACCGCGCGCCTCGGGATGGTTCACGCGCGCGGCAACACCCTGCTGCTGGACCTGGCCTGCGCCGAACCCGAAACGGGCGGCGTCGTCATCGACGCATCCGGCCGGGTGCTGGGCATGGCCGCCCCCACCGCGACCGGGCAGATCGCCCTGATCCCGCACGCGACGATCAGCCGGCTCGCCGAACCGAACGGTTCCGCCGCCGTGGCACCGTCCGCCGGGTACGCGCCGGCCCAGCCATCACCGGCGGCCCAGATCAACGGCGCCCGCCGCGGTTGGCTGGGCGTCGCCCTGCAACCGATCACGGTGCCCGAGCCCCTGGTGCCTCGCGCCGGCCAGACCTCCGGCCGGATGGTCGTCAACATCACCCATGGCGGCCCGGCGGATGAGGCGGGGTTGCGCGTCGGCGACGTGCTGCTGGCGCTGAACGGCCAGTCCACCAGCGGATCGCACACGGCCCGGGCCTTCCTTGGCGCGGACCGGATCGGCACGCAGATCGAGGTCAAGCTGTTGCGCGACGGCTCGGTTCTGACCACCTTCCTGACTGTCGCGAGCCAGCCCGCCTGATCCCTGGCCGCGAGTCCTTCATGGGTGGCCGTGACGCATGCCTCCGATCCTGTTCGCCGGTGACCCGCACCGCAACTTCACGCCGATCATCCGCGCCTGCCAGGACCACCCGCCCGGCACGCTGATCATCGTGGGCGACTGCGACTGCCCCGCCCCGCTGCCCACCGTGCTGGCCCCCTTGCTGGACGCGGGGTGGGACGTGCGCTGGATCCTCGGCAACCACGACACCGACACGGAAAGTACCTTCGATCACCTGGTCACCGCCCATCCCCAGGGTGACCTCGGCCTGCGGGTGAGCGAGATCGGCGGCCTCCGCGTCGCCGGCCTGCCGGGCGTGTTCAAGCCCCGCGTCTGGTATCCCCGCGCCGATGGGCCGGCAGACAGGATCGAGCCGGCGCGGTTCCACACGCGGGACGATTTCCACCGCTCGCTCCGCCCCGACGAAGCCTGGCGCGGCGGCCTGCCGCTGTGGCACCGCGACACGATCTTCCCCGAGGACTTCGACCGCCTGTCGGGGGAACGCTTCGACATCCTGGTCACGCACGAGGCACCGACGAGCCACCCGCACGGGTTCAGCGTGATCGACGACCTCGCCGCCGCGGCCGGGGCGTCGCTGATCGTCCACGGCCACCATCATCTGTCGTACGAGGCCGTCACGCCCCAGGGCATACGCGTGCGCGGGCTGGCGCTGTCCGAGGTCTATCCGCTGGCGCGCTGAGCGTTCTGCGGCTGCAATTGCTGGCGGAACACCCGATAGGCCCGGGCGAACCGATCGGCCGGACGGAACTGCCACAGCAGCCGCACCAGGTCGGCGCCGAGGGCCACGGTGGTGGGGGCCGGGTCCTCGGTCATGATCTCGACGCCGGGCTCGTCGAACAGCACCCGCACGCGCAGGCCGCCGCCGATGGCGTCCCGCGACAAGGTCTCGGTCAGGGCATGGCAGCCCACGAGGCCCAGGCGGCAGAGTTCCCGTGCCTCGTCCTGTCCGCCGTGGTCCGAGAACGCGTCCGCGCGCAGGATGCGGCGCAGGCCGGCCTTGGTCTGCCGATGCTCGGTCAGGCGGGTGCGGAGCGTCTGGTCGATCGGCAGCAGCGCCGCGACGTATCCCGGCGTGCTCTGCCGATGGAAGGCGACGATGGTGTCCCCGTTGCCATACAGACGATGGCGCCAGAGCAGCAGGTCATGCTCCCCCGCCACGTCCTGCAAGGCCTGCGTGATGCGTGCGTCCAACGATTCGGCTGTCATCTCAACCCCCTGCGGCGAAGCGGCATGGCAACAGGATCGGGTTAACAAAGCCTGAACGCGGAGGAGCCGGGCGTGTGCTCCGCGCGATTTTTCCGCGCCTCTACGTCAGCACGGTCAGCAGCACCGACAGCGTGGCAAAGGACAGGATGGTCGAAACCAGGATGGTGCCGGAGGTCGAAGCCGCCTCCCGTCCGTAAAGCCGAGCGAGAATGAAGGCGCCGGCGCCGGTGGGCAGGGCGGCCATGAGGACGGTGGTTTCGGCCCAGGCGGGCGGCATCTCCACCAGATGGAAGGCGATGACCCAGGCCACCGCCGGCTTGACCAGCAGCTTGAGGATGACCAACCGGCCGACCAGAAGGTATTGAAACCGCTCGACCGTTTCGGACAGCATCAGGCCGGTGGCGACCAGGGCGCAGGGCGTGGCGGCGGCGCCCAGCAGCAGCAGGAAGCGATCGACCGCCACCGGAAGCTCCCACCCCACCAGGGCGACGGCCAGGCCCGCGACCGGGGCGACCAGCAGCGGGTTCCGCACCAAGGCGCGGGAGACCCGGCTGGCGATGGCGCGGACGCCTGGCCGGCCGGGGCGGTCGGCTTCCAGCAGGGAGACCGCGACCGCGAATTGCGGGCAGGCGGTGATGACCATGATGATCACGCCCGGCACCAGGCTGGCATCGCCGAAGGCCATGCGGCAAAGCGGGATGCCCATGTAGCCGACATTGCTGAACGTGGCGCCGAGCGCCTGGATCGTGCTGTTGCCGAGGGGGGCACCCGACCAGCGGGACATCCCCATCGACAGGATGAAGGGCACAACAATCGCGCCGCCGAACGCCGCCAGCAGGCCCGGATGGGCGAGGTCGGTCGGGTTGATGTGCGCCATGGCGTGGAACAGGACCGCCGGCAGGGCCAGGTAGACGACGAACATGTTCAACGCCTCGGTCGCCGCGGGGCGCAGGCCGCCCAGGCGCGCGGTGACGAAGCCGGCGAGGATGAGGCCGAAAACCGGAAGGGCGATGGTCAGGACGGCTAGCAGGACGGGGGCCTTTGATAGCTGGGGCCCGTGGTTCTGTCCGACCTTGGTGCGGCGCACAAGACGGGGGAAGGGGTTACGGCGGAGGCCCACCACGTCCCGTCTTGCGCTGTCCCCTCAACAGACCTTGAATGCGCTCAACCAAACGAGGAGGACGAACCATGGGTGTCATTCACGCTCGTCTTGCGCATGTCGGCGTCTATGCCCACGACAAGCCCAAACTGGAGCAGTTCTACACCACCGTGCTGGGCCTGGTGATCACCGACAGCGGCCAGGGCCGCAACGGCATCGAGCTGACTTTCATGAGCTCCAGCCCCGAGAACCACCACCAGTTCGTGCTGGTCAGCGGCCGGCCGGATACCAGCGGCTTCAACCCGATCAACCAGATTTCCTTCATGGTCGACAGCCTGGCCCAACTGCGGGAGGTGCATGGCCTGGCGCTGGCGCATGGGGCGACGGACATGCGCGTGGTCAGCCACGGCAACGCCTGGTCCTGCTATTTCAAGGACCCCGAGGGCAACACGGTCGAGGCCTATCTCGACACCCCGTTCCATGTGCCGCAGCCGCATGGCACGCCGCTCGACCTGTCCAAATCCGATGCCGAGATCATGCGCGAAACCGAGGACCATTGCCGCAAGGACCCGGGCTTCATGCCCATCGAGGACTACAAGAAAAGCCTCGCCCAACGGCTGGCGTCCTAGCCGGCCAAAAGGCGCACGGGGATCAGTTCCCCGCGCGCGCTCCGGGGGCCTTGTCCTGAACGAGGCGATCCCATACCAGCCTCCGGGCGTCCGCTCTGGTCGCCCCGGCGTTGTCCGGTCCCTGCCCGCCTGTCCGGAACAACACCGCCCTTGCGCATGACCCTGATCGCTTTTCTGCGCCATCTGGCGTTCGGTGCCGGCCTGGCCCTGCTGTCCGCCCTTGTGGTCCGCGCCATGATCGCCGTGCGGATGATGGACACGCCCGACGCGCGCAAGGCGCATGACCGGCCGACCCCCAAGGGCGGCGGCGTGGGCATCGTCGCCGCCTTCCTCGCCGGCATCATCGGGCTGTACCTGTTCGCCGCCGTCGCCCGCCTGGCGGATACGTATTTCCTGGGGGTGATCGCCGCGGCGCTGGCCATCGCCCTCGTTGCCCTCCTCGATGACCGCTACGACTGGCCCTTCACCGTCAAGCTCGGCGCCCAGGTGGGGGCGGCGCTGACGGCGATCGTGACCGGGCTTTATCTGACGGACATCCGCCTGCCCTATCTGGGGGTGGTGGAGCTTGGGGCGCTCGGGATCGTGGTGACCCTGGTCTGGGTGGTGTTCACGACCAACGCGATGAACTTCATCGACGGCCTGAATGGCCTGGCGAGCGGGGTGACCCTGATCGCCT
This sequence comes from Acetobacteraceae bacterium UBA6159, assembly GCA_002422345.1. GTDB lineage: Bacteria > Pseudomonadota > Alphaproteobacteria > Acetobacterales > Acetobacteraceae > Rhodopila. The sequence goes on along the minus strand of DIUL01000066.1, from coordinate 7,638 downwards.
GCCTGTTCATCGCCTGGATCGGCGTGACGGAGGGAAGCTGGTTCGCCTACGGCATGGCCGGGCTGCTGGCCGCGGGGATCGCGGGGTTCCTGCCGTTCAACTTCCCGCGGGCGCGGATCTTCATGGGCGATGTCGGCAGCCAGTTCTGCGGCTTCATCCTGGCGGAACTGGCCGTGGTCGCGAGCCGCTTCGACGACGTGGAGCTGTCGTTCCTGCTGGTGCCCATGCTGCTGGCGGGGGTGCTGTACGACGTGGCGTTCACGCTGGTCCGGCGCCTGGCGCAGGGCAAGCGGATTACGGAGGCGCATCGGGGGCATCTTTACCAGGTGGCGCACCGCTCGGGGATGTCCCCCGTCGTGGTCACGCTGGTGCATTGGGGCTTCGCGGTAATCGGCGGGGTGGCGTGCCTGCTGTTCATCGAGGCTTCGTCGGGCGCCAAGCCCTTTGTCCCGCTGCTGGTGATCCTGCCGCAGGCGGCCTGGACGGTGTTCGTGGCGGCGCGGGCGCGGGTGGCGGGGGTGACGGATTGGGGGTAACTCGGCTATGGCGGTCGCGGCAGGGGCTATGTTATAACTACGCAACGACGCGCTCGTCGGCACGCCGTTCCCGGAACCCGGGCCTGGGTCCAACGGAACGACCTGAGCCGACACAGGCCATGCGCGCGGAACGGGATCGGGCAGCCGAAGGATGGAATACCAAGGCACAGAACTGGAGCTGTTTGCCGGGGCGATCCGGTGGAAGACCTATTTTTCCCGCCAGATGATGCCTTTCATTCAAGGACGGGTTCTTGATGTCGGCGCCGGCATCGGCAGCAATATTTCGTTCCTGTTCAATGAAAAGGTCGCCGAGTGGGTCGCGCTGGAACCCGACCCTAAGCTGGCTGCCTCCATCGCCGAGGGCGTGGCGAGCGGGACGCTGCCATCCAGGTGCCGGGTGATCACGGGGACGACGGATGACCTTCGCGCAGACGAGCGCTTCGATACCATCATCTATGCCGACGTCCTGGAGCATATCGACGATGACCGGGCCGAGGTCGTCAAGGCGGCTTCCCGGCTATCGCCCGGCGGTCATCTGGTGATCCTGGCCCCAGCGCATCAATATCTGTTCAGTCCCTTTGATGAGGCAGTGGGCCATTTCCGGCGCTACGATTCCCGGATGATGAGAGAGTTGTCGCCCTCGGACTGCAGCCTTGTCTCGGTGCGATTGCTCGACAGTGCCGGGTTGTTCCTCTCTCTGGGCAACCGCCTGGTCATGCGGGCCGCCGCGCCGACACCCGCCCAGATCGATCTGTGGGACCGTCTGTTCGTGCCGATTTCCCGAATCACGGACCGTCTGGTGGCCTATCGGTTTGGAAAATCCGTCCTGGCGGTCTGGCGCAAGCAGACCTAGGGCGCGTCCGACCGGAGCGGAAGCTGATCACCGGCCGAACGCCGATGTGATGTGACGCGTAACCGGACGCCGCGATGGGCGTCCGGTTGGGGTCCGCTACAGGATAAACCGGCTCAGATCCCCCGTCCGCGCCAGCGGGGCCACCTTGTCGCGGACATAGTCGGCGTCCACGCTGATCGTCTCCCCCGGCCGATCGGTGGCGGTGAAGCTGATCTCCTCCAGCAGCCGTTCCAGCACCGTGTGCAGGCGCCTGGCACCAATGTTCTCGACGCGATCGTTGATTTCGCTCGCGAGGTCGGCAAGCGCGTCCACGGCTTCATCGGTGAAGCCCAATGTCACCCGCTCGGTCCCCATCAGCGCCACGTATTGCTTGATCAGGGAGTGTTCCGGCTCGGTCAGAATTCGCCGCATGTCCTCGCGCGACAGCGGCGACAGTTCCACCCGGATCGGCAGCCGCCCCTGCAACTCCGGCAGCAGGTCGGACGGCTTGGCCAGATGGAACGCGCCCGAGGCGATGAACAGCACGTGGTCCGTCTTCACCAGGCCGTACTTGGTGTTGACCGTCGTGCCCTCGATCAGCGGCAGAAGGTCGCGCTGCACGCCTTCGCGGGAGACGTCGCCGCCGCGGAACCCGCCGCCTTCGCTGGAGCGGGCGCAGATCTTGTCGATCTCATCGATGAACACGATGCCGTGGTTTTCGGCATGAGACACCGCGTCCTTGGCCAGCTTGTCGTTGTCGAGCAGGCGGTCGGCTTCCTCGGCTTCCAGCAGCTTGCGGGCGTCGGCGACCTTCATCCGCCGCTTTTCCTTCGGCCGCTGGCCCATCAGCCCCTTCATCATCTCCGACAGGTTGATCACCTGCCCCGGCGGCATCCCCGGCATATCGAGCTGCCCGATCGGACTGCCGGCGGGTTCGGAGACGACGATGTCGATCTCCTTGTCCTCGAACTGCCCATCGCGCAGCATCTTGCGGAACTTCGAGCGCGTGTCGGCGGTCGCGTCCTCGCCCACCAACGCGGTGATCAACCGTTCCTCCGCCTCAAGCTCCGCCTTCGCGCGGACCTGCTTGCGGGAGGCATCGCGCAGCATGTTCAGGGACGCATCGACCAGGTCGCGGACGATGCTTTCCACGTCGCGGCCGACATAGCCGACNNACCTCGGTGAACTTGGTCGCCTCCACCTTCAGGAACGGGGCCTGTGCCAGCTTCGCCAGCCGGCGCGCGATCTCGGTCTTGCCGCAGCCGGTCGGGCCGATCATCAGGATGTTCTTCGGCACCACCTCCTCCCGCATCGCGTCGGGAAGCTGCTGGCGCCGCCAGCGGTTGCGGAGCGCGATCGCGACCGCGCGCTTGGCGTCACCCTGGCCCACGATGAACCGGTCGAGCTCCGACACGATTTCGCGGGGGGAGTAGGTCGGGACCTCCATCACAGGGTCTCCAGGATGATGTTGCCGTTGGTGTAGACGCAGATTTCCGCCGCGATCTTCATGGCGCGACGGGCGACCTCCTCGGCCGACAGCCCGTCCACCGACATCAAGGCGCGGGCCGCGGCCAGGGCGTAGTTGCCGCCCGAGCCGATGGCGATCACGCCGTCCTCGGGTTCCAGCACGTCGCCGTTGCCGGTCAGGGTGAAGCTGCGGTCCTTGTCGGCGACGGCCATCATCGCCTCCAGCCGGCGGAGGTAGCGGTCGGTCCGCCAATCCTTCGCCAGCTCGACGCAGGCGCGTTCAAGCTGCCCCGGAAACCGCTCCAGCTTGGCTTCCAGGCGTTCCAGGAGCGTGAAGGCATCGGCGGTGGCGCCCGCGAAGCCGGCGATGACGCCGCCCTTCCGCGGGTCACCGATGCGGCGGACCTTGCGCGCGTTGCCCTTCACGATGGTGGGGCCAAGGCTGACCTGGCCGTCGCCGGCCATCGCCACGTTGCCATCCCGCCTGACGCACAGGATGGTGGTGCCGTGCCACCCGATCGGGTCAGCAGCGGCGTATGGGTTGTTCTGCATGGGCGGCTAGATGGCGTGACAGGGGCGCCAGGGCAAGAGTAGTCCCCTCATGCGCCTTTGTTCCGCGCCGAACCGGCCGGTCCGCCATGGGTCGATGCCGAATTGACACTGATCTAGCGCCGCAATGACAGACGCGCACGCCCAAGGTTGGGAGATTTGCCGCGGGGGACCGGCCCGCCTACCGTCGGGTCGGCACAATCGGGGGAATTCGCCATGGGCAAGGCCCTGAGCAGGCTGCTGGTCGGCGTGATGCTGCTGTGCGGGGCGCGCGCCGTGGCCTCGGAACTCTGTCCGGCCGAACAGCCCAGGCCGCTTTCCGTCACCGATCCGGCGCTCTGCGCCAGCCTGGCCCCCGTGGTCCGCAAGCCCGGCGCCCTGCCACTCAACGAATACGAGGCCGCACTCGGCCAGTGGCTGCGCGCCTGGTGCCACCGGGACCCGGCCTCGGGCTGGGTGCGGGACAAGTATATCCGCCCCGCCGGCCCCTTCGTCGCCACCATGGCCAATGGCGGCTGGACCGGCACCAACTTCGCCACCCATTCCCCGGTGATGATCTGGTACTCGCCCGAGATGCACGCCTGGCTCAAGGCCAACCGCAGCGGATCGGAAACCGCCGCCGGCGCGCCGGAGGTCCCCGACGGCGCGATCATGATCAAGGAGATGTACAAGGGCGCCCCCACCGCCTGCGACGGGATCGACCCGCTGCGCCTGATCCCCTCCAGCGGCGCCGCCCTGATGGTGCGCGACCGCGGCGCCTCCCAGGATGGCTGGTTCTGGGGCTGGTTCGGCTGGGACGATACCAGCACCGACTGGCCGCCCCGCCCGGGCAACAATGAGACCTATATGGGCTTCGGCCAGTACTGCGTGAACTGCCACGCCTCGGCCAGCGACAACTTCACCTTCTCGGCCCTGTCAAACATCGACAAGGAGCCCGGGCGACCGCTGAACTTTCTGGTGCAGGACTTCTTCCTCCGCTCCTCCAACCAGACCGCGCCCAGGGTTCCGGCGGGCACCCCGCCCCCGCGCGACGACCACCATAGCGAGCTGACATCGGGCCGCGGCCCGCATCCCACGGCCGCCCCGCCGGTCGACCGCAAGGCGTTCCTGACCGCGCTGGGCCTGCCCAACCTGGCGATCCCGACCGACAAGACCGTCTCCCGCATGCCATCAGCCACCTACGACACTGTCTGGGCACCGGCCAACGGCCCCAACCCGCATGGCATCTTCCTTACCTCCGACCAATGCGCGGGCTGCCACAGCGCCGGCTCCACCGGCCTGAGCTATGACATGACCGAGCCGCTGCCCGACGGCACGCTGGCGAACGTCTCCCCCTTCGGCGGCTGGCGGTTCAGCCCGATGGGGCTGGCCGGGCGCGATCCGATCTTCTTCGCCCAGTTGGCCAGTGAGGTGGAGGCCTTCCATCCCCAGCAATCGAGCTTCATCCAGGATGCCTGTCTCGGCTGCCACGGCATGATGGGCCAGCGCCAGTTCGGCATCGACACGCCTCCCCCTGCCGCCGGCGCAGCCGCGTCATCGGAATGCGCCCCCTTCTCCCGCGCACATGTCGACGCGGTGCCCTTCCCGCTCAACAACCCCGATGCCGGCTACGCTCGCTATGGCGCCCTGGCGCGGGAGGGCGTGTCCTGCCTCGCCTGCCACCGCATCGCCCTCGGCGCGAAGGACGAGGCTCCGGTCAAGGACGACCCCGCCAACCGCTGCGTCGCCCAGCGGCAGGAGGCGCTGAACCCCCACACGACCGGCTTCGCCCGCACGATGACCGGCAGCTTCCTGCTCGGGAAGGCCGACACGATCAACGGTCCCTTCCCCGATCCGAAGACCATGCCCATGGCCTCGGTCCTGGCGATGAAGCCGGCGCATAACGCGACGGTGCAGAGTTCGGAACTCTGCGGCACCTGCCACACGGTCCATCTGCCGATCCTGCGCGGGGCGGAAACGCTGGGCTATGTCTATGAACAATCGACCTATGCCGAGTGGGCATTCAGCGCCTATCGCACCGGCACCAGCCCCGACGGCCCCCTGCCCTTCGGCCCCGGCGACCGGGCGCAGTCCTGCCAGGGCTGCCACCTGCCCAACGTGGACGACAAGGGCAAACCCTATCGCAGCAAGATCGCCAGCATCCAAGAAAGCCGCGGCTTCCCGGCGGTCGAGCACGGGGCCAACCCCGCCGATATCGACCTGCCGGTGCGGGAAGGTTTCGCCAAGCACCTGCTGGTCGGCCTGAACTACTTCCTCGTCCGCATGGCCGGCCAGTTCGCCGATGTCCTCGGCCTGCCGAGCACCGATCCGATGCTGGTGGATCTGGCGCCGGATCCGTCGCGGGTGACGCGCGACGCGATCGTGAAGCAGGCCCAGACACAGACCGCCGACATCGCGGTTGAGGGCATGACCGTCGCCAGCAACACCCTGAGCGCGACGGTCCGGGTGACCAACAAGGTGGGGCACAAGTTCCCCTCGGGCGTCGGCTTCCGGCGCGCCTTCATCGAGTTCCAGGCGCTGGATGCCAACGGCAAGGTGGTCTGGGCTTCGGGCCGGACGAACGGGGCCGGCGTGCTGGTCGACCAGGCCGGCAAGCCGATCCCCGGTGAAATGTGGTGGCGGCCTGACTGCTCCGCCCGCATCGACCCCAACGCACGGACGCACCAGCCGCACTACCGCACGATCGGCCGGCAGGACCAGGCCCAGATCTTCGAGGAACTGGTGACCGCGCCCCCCGCCTCCGGCCCCGCGCAATGCGGGCGGGACCAGTCGGCGACCGGGCCGCTGACCACCAGCTTCCTGTCGATCTGCGGCGTCGCCAAGGACAACCGCCTGCAGCCACATGGCATCCTGCCGATCGCCGACCGGCTGACGATCGCCAAGGCCCTGGGCGCGCAGGCCGAACTGGCCGAGGACACGACATCAATCGGCGTCGGTGACGATCCCGGCTACCGCAACGGCGGCTTCAGCACCGTCACCTACCGGGTGCCGCTGACCGGGCTGCCGTCGCGGCCCGTGTCGGTGGTTGCGACATTGCACTATCAGGCCACGCCGCCGTATTTTCTGCAGGACCGCTTCTGCACCTCGCAGAGCGCGGACACGAAGCGGCTGGCCTACATCGCCTCGGGCCTGGACCTGAGGAACGGACCCGCCGCGTCGTGGAAGCTGAAGCTGGTCTCGACGGGACCGGTGGCGGTACCGCGATAACCCGGCCGGGTTCGGCCGGCGGGCCAGGAAAGTGACGCGCGCGTGTATGAGACTGTCGCCCTCCTGGCCATCGCCCTGCTGATCTACAGCGCCGTCGCGGGCGCGATCGAACGGTCCTGGTCCAGCGCACCCATCGTCTTCATGGGCGTGGGCGTGGTGCTGGGTCCGCTGATGCTGGACGTCCTGCACCTGACTGTGACCGTGCGGGACTTGCAGGGGCTGGCCGAACTGACGCTGGCGATGGTGCTGTTCGCCGATGCCGCGCACGCCGACCTGGGGGAGGTCCGCCGCAACTGGCGCGTGCCGGGGCGCCTGCTGCTGGTCGGCCTGCCGCTGACCATCGTCCTGGGCGGGGTCTGCGCGCTGATCCTGTTCCCCGAGCTGGCCCTGCTGGAGATCGCTCTGCTGGCCGCGATCCTCGCCCCCACCGACGCCGCGCTGGGCGCGCCGGTGGTCGCCAACCCGCGCGTGCCGCGAACGGTGCGGGAAAGCCTGAACTTCGAGAGCGGGCTGAACGACGGCATCTGCGTGCCCGTCGTGCTGATCCTTCTCGGCTATGCCACCGGCATCCAGGTCGAGCACGGGACGGTCGCCCACGTCACCCTGGTCGTGGTCGAGGAAATCGGCATCGGCGCCCTGACCGGTCTGGCCGTGACCTTCGCCGGCGCTCGGCTGCTCGTGTTCTCCCACGCGCGCGGCTGGATCAGCCCGCACTGGATGGACATCCCGCTGCTTGCGAAGGCGGCCGCCTGCTTCGCCACCGCGCAGGCGCTGGGCGGCAGCGGCTTCATCGCCTGCTTCGTCGGCGGCCTGCTGCTGAGCACCTATCCCAAGCCGAAGCAGGACCTGATGCGAGGCGCCGAGACAGCCGGCCAGGTCCTGTCCATGCTGACCTGGGTGATCTTCGGCTGGGGCGTCGTGCCGGCGATCCTGCGGAACTGGAACGCGGCGATCGTGCTGTACGCGATCCTCAGCCTGACCGTCATCCGCATGGCGCCCGTCTATCTCTGCCTGCGCGGCATCGTGACGCCCGTGTCATTATGCACC
>DIUL01000169.1 GCA_002422345.1 Acetobacteraceae bacterium UBA6159 | reverse complement strand
TGATTGACCGGACAGCAGTGATTATAAGTCACAACAAACCGGCCTTTTATTGAATATACAATCGGAATTTTCAATACAATGTTCATCATAATTCATCAATACAGAAAACGCGTAAATTAATATCTTCATTCATCTGGCTTGGAAGCCATTCTTCTTTGTTAACCAGGGCATTCCGTGACCTGGCCACAAAAAGCTCCGAAGGATCACCCGTCTTGTCGCTCTCTATCCCGTCATCGACAACCTGGCAGGATGTCCTCAAGGGCAGCACCTACGACACCGCCGACGACCAGCAAAGCAGCAGCGACCACGATATCGTCGGCAACGCGACGAACGCGGCGCTGCAGGGCCAGACCTCCGGCACCGGGGATTCCACGGTCTTCTATTTCCGCGCGCGCATGGGCGACGATGAGGCTCGCACCTCGGTCATGCTGGGTATCGACCTCAACGCCGACAATCGGTTCGACGTCTTCGTCGAGGCCAACGTCCGCGACAGCACGTCCAGCAAATGGTACATCTCGCTACACAAAAGCGACCCGTCGAAATCCGGCATCTCCCCCAGCACGACCGGCTGGCTCAACAGTTCGGGCGACACCAATATCGAGCGACCGCTGGCCGCCGCGAACACCTACACCGACCGTACCACCGCGACCACCGACCTCGACAACGACGGCAAGACCGATGTCTGGCTCACCTTCGGCTTCTCCTTTGCCGACCTGAGGGACTTCGTGCGGAGCGCGCTGGGCATCGACACGTTCTCGCTCGATACGCCCGTCACGCTCGCAATGTTCACCTCGGGCGGGCAGACCGCGAACGGCGATGTGGCGGGGGTCAGCGGGATTTCGTCCAGCTCCTGGGAATCACTGGGCATCCTGACGACGAACACCCTGACCGGCTTCGCGTCCGGCACGCCCGCAACCCCGACGATCGATTCGTTCAGCACCAGTGACACGACCCCCACCCTGACCGGCACCTGGGGGGGTACCAGCGGCGGCTCCGACACATTGTCGGTCACCGTGAATGGCGCGACCTATACCGCCAGCACGACACCCCGCCTGGTGATCAGCGGCACCAACTGGACGCTGACGCTGCCGGCCATGGCCACCGGCTCCTACGACATCACCGCGACGACCGCGCGCACCGGGGGGACATCCGCGACCGCCACCCTGTCGGACGGGCTTACCGTGGTCGCCGCGGGCGACGTCACGCTCCCCGCGCTGCTCAGCCTCTCCCCCAGCGACGACGCGACCGCGGTTGGAGTCGGTTCAGACTGCGTCATGACGTTCAGTGAGACCGTCGCCGCCGGCCCCGGCTCGATCACGCTGTATCAAGGCGCCAACATCGTCGAGGTGTTCAGCCTGCATACCGGCATGGGCAGCTTCGGCGGCACGGCCACGATCTCGGGCAGCACGGTGACGATCAATCCGGGCGTGCTGCTGGCGACCAGCACCGGCTATTCCATCCAGATCGACGCCGACGCGGTCCTCGACACCAGCGGCAATGCCTTCACCGGGGTGACCAACAGCACCGGGTGGAACTTCACCACCGCGTCCTCCCTCGGCTCCCCCGCGACACCGACGATCACCGCCCTCGACACGAACACCACAACCCCGACGGTCAGCGGCACCTGGGGCGGGATCAACGGCGGCACCGACTCCCTGTCGGTGACCGTCGGCACCACGACCTATACGACGGCCAACGGGCTGGTGATCTCTGGCATGAGCTGGTCACTGACGGTGACCACGCTGACCGAGGGCACCTATTCCGTCACGGTCACCGCCAGCCGAACCGGTGGCGGGTCGAGTTCGGATTCAACCAGCAACGAGCTGGTCATCGACACCACCACGCCGACCATCGCCTCCTTCGCGATGACGGGCTCCGGGATCACGGCGGGTAGTGGCACGCTTTCTGCCGGCGACACGGTGACCATCACCCTGACCGGCAGCGAAATCCTGACCGTCAGCGGCACACCCACCCTGACGCTCAGCAACGGCGCCACCGCGACCTATGCGGGTGGCGACGGCACGACGGCGCTGACCTTCACCTATACGGTTGGCGCGGGCGACACGGCGTCCGCCGATCTGGCGATCGCGAGCCTCTCGGCCGGCATCACGGACCGCGCGGGGAACGCGCTGTCGACGTCCAACCTGGGCAGTGTCGGCAATCCGTCCGGCACGCTGGCGGTCTCGGCGCTCTGCTACCTGCGCGGCACCCGCATCCTGACCGACCGTGGCGCGGTGGCGATCGAGGACCTCAGGCAAGGCGACCTCGTGCAAACCCGATTCCAGGGGTTGGTGCCGGTCAAGTGGATCGGCGTGCAACACCTGGACGGGGGCCTGCTGGGCCGATCAGGCGCGCCTGTGTGTTTCAAGGCCGGCTCGCTGGGTGAGAATATCCCGCATGCCGACCTGACAGTGAGCGCGGCCCATTGCATGCTGGTCGAGGGCCACCTGGTCGCGGCCTCTCTGCTGGTCAACGACCTGACCATCACACAGGTCGCCACCTCGGGCCGGGTTGACTACCACCACATCGAACTGGACCGGCATGACTGCGTGATCGCCGAAGGCGCCTGGGGCGAAACCTACTGGGAGAACGCGGGCAATCGCCGCCACTTCCACAATCTGTTCGGCTTCCACGCCGAAGGTCCCGGTCACGGAGAGGAAGGCCAACCCACCTGCCTGCCCTGCGTGACCACGGGCGACGACCCCAGGCTTCCGACCCTGCTCCGATCCGTGACCCCTCGGTTGACCCCGTCGCAGTTGAGCCCCGGCGCCGACATGCACCTGATGGCGGATGGTCGTCGGATCGATTTCGTCCGGCAGGGACCGGGACGCTGGCAGGCCGTGCTGCCCGCGCACATCCGCTCCCTGCAGCTTGTCAGCCGCACCGCTCGGCCCACCATGATGGGCGCATCCGCGGATCACCGGGCGCTGGGTGTGCGGGTTTCTCGCCTGGTCATCCATGCGGACAACGACATGATGGTGATTCCGCTGGAACATCCCGCGCTGCGCGCCGGCTTCCATGCGGTGGAACGGGATGGCGCGTCGGCGTGGCGCTGGACGGATGGCAACGCGGTGATCCCCGCGCGGCTCCTGGGACGCAATGACACCGCGGTGATGCTGAGCATCGACTGCCAGCCGCAGCCCGTCTGCTTCGTTGGCAGCGCGGTGGCGCATCAGGTGCCGGTGGCGAAGGCGGCCTGATACGAGGCGCCGGGTCGGAGACTGTAAGTGCAGGGGGTCTGCGGGGCGGCCGAGGGCGCTCGTGCCCCGCGCGCCGCCATCTTGCCCCGCGCCGCTAGGTCAGCGGCGCGCCGGCCAGGAAGGGGTCGGAAAGGCGCCGCTAACCCAGCCGCCCGTGGCAGTGCTTGAACTTCTTCCCCGACCCGCAGGGGCACATGGCGTTGCGGCCCACATTCCCCCAGGTGGAGGGATCGTTCGGGTCCACCGCCTCGGCCGGCGGCATCCCGGACAGCGCGATCGGCTCGGACAGCACATCCAGCCCCCCTTCGCCGTTGTCGAACCCGTAGGCGGCCGGATCCCCATGGCTCTCCAGGAACGGCACCATGGCGGGCTCCTGGATCATCGGCTGTTCGGGGGCCAGTTCGACGCGCGCCATGACAGAGGACACACGCTCCTTCAGCTCATCCAGCATGGCGTTGAACAGGACGAAGGCCTCGGACTTGTATTCGTTCAGCGGGTCGCGCTGGCCATAGGCGCGCAGGCCGATGCCCTGGCGCAGGTGATCGAGCGCGTGCAGATGTTCCTTCCAGACCGCGTCCATGGTCTGGATCAGGATGCTCTTTTCGATATAGCGCAGCAGGTCGGGGCCGAAATTGGCGGCCTTGGCGGCCATCATCTCATCGACCGACTTCTGGATGCGTTCGCGCAGCGCGACCTCGTCGGTGCCTTCCTCGGCGCCCCAGGCCTGGATCGGCAGGTCCATGCCGAACACCCGGTTCACGTCGGCGGCGAGGTCCGCGAGTTCCCAGTTCTCACTGAAGGCCTGCTCGGGCACGCGGCGGGCGACCATCGTGGCGACGACTTCCTCCCGCATGTCGGCAACGGTCTCGGCCACGTCGTCCGCCCGCATGAACTCCTTGCGCTGGGCATAGACCTCCTTGCGCTGGGCGTTCATCACGTCGTCGTATTTCAGCACGTTCTTGCGGGTGTCGAAGTTCCGCGCCTCGACCTTCTTCTGCGCCTTTTCCAGGGCCTTGTTGATCCAGGGATGGACGATCGCCTCCCCTTCCTTCAGCCCCAGCTTCTGCAGCATCCCGCCCATCCGGTCGGAGCCGAAGATGCGCATCAGGTCGTCTTCCAGCGACAGGAAGAAGCGCGAACGCCCCGGGTCACCCTGCCGGCCCGACCGGCCGCGGAGCTGGTTGTCGATGCGGCGGCTTTCGTGGCGTTCCGTGCCGATGACGAACAACCCGCCGGCGGCCTTCACCTTATCGTGTGCCTCGGCGATCTCGGCGCGGACCTGCTGTTCGCGGGCGGCGCGTTCGGCCTCGTCCTCGATGCCCGCCAGTTCCTTGCGGAGACGCATCTCCAGGTTGCCACCGAGTTTGATGTCGGTGCCGCGGCCGGCCATGTTGGTGGCGATCGTGATCGCGCCTGGCGCGCCGGCATCGGCCACGATCTCGGCTTCCTGTTCGTGGAAGCGGGCGTTCAGGACGGCGTGCGGGACGTTCTTCTTCTTCAGCAGGTTGCTGATCGTCTCGCTCTTTTCGATCGAGGTGGTGCCGACCAGGACGGGCTGGCCCAGCTTGCGGGCCTCCTCGATCAGGGTCGCGACGGCCTCGTATTTCTCGGTGGCGGAGCGATAGACCTCGTCATCCTCGTCCTTGCGGGCGACGGGGACGTTGGTCGGGATTTCCACGACGTCGAGCTTGTAGATCTCGGCAAACTCATCGGCCTCCGTCAGCGCCGTGCCGGTCATGCCGCCGAGCTTGGGATAGAGGCGGAAGTAGTTCTGGAAGGTGATGGACGCCAGCGTCTGGTTTTCCGGCTGGACGGTGACGTGTTCCTTGGCCTCCAGCGCCTGGTGCAGGCCTTCGGAGTAGCGCCGGCCCTGCATCATGCGGCCGGTGAACTCATCGATGATGACCACCTGGTCCTGGCGGACGATGTAGTCGACGTCCCGTGTGAACAGCGCGTGGGCGCGGAGCGACTGCTGGACGTGATGGATGACCGACACGTTCAGCGGGTCGTACAGGCTGCCTTCCGTCATGACACCGGCGGCGTGCAGCATCGCCTCCACCGTCTCGGACCCTGGCTCGGTCAGGGCGACGGTCTTGAACTTTTCATCCTTTTCGTAGGTGGACGGGTCCTTGACCAGTTCCTTCACCACCGCGTCGACCTGCTGGTACAGGCCCGAGCTGTCTTCCGCGGGGCCCGAGATGATCAGCGGGGTGCGGGCTTCGTCGATCAGGATGCTGTCGACCTCGTCCACGATGCCGAAGAAGAAATCGCGCTGGACCATGTCCTCCAGCCGGAACTTCATGTTGTCGCGCAGGTAGTCGAAGCCGAATTCGTTGTTCGTGCCGTAGGTGATGTCGCAGGCGTACTGGGCGCGCTTGGTGTCGTCATCCTGGCCGTGGACGATGACGCCGACGCTCATGCCCAGGAAGTTGTAGATCTGGGCCATCCAGTCGGCGTCGCGGCGGGCGAGGTAGTCGTTCACGGTGACGACATGCACGCCCTTGCCGGCCAGCGCGTTGAGGTAGGCGGGCAGCGTCGCCA
>DIUL01000010.1 GCA_002422345.1 Acetobacteraceae bacterium UBA6159 | reverse complement strand
CGCCGTCAACCGGACAGTAGTGGTTGAAAATATCAATGCATATTTAGTTCCTTATAAAGATGTCTACGTGAAGAATGAAACTTTTCCGCAAAATGGCATGGCACCAGTGGTAAATGGCAGTAAACCTGCTGATGGAGGCGGCTTGATATTTGACGCGGATGTCGCTGCGACGCTGCGTATGGCGGCGCCAAGCCGTATGCATACTGTTCGCCCATTCTTTGGCGCGCATGACGCCACTCATGGAAGCGGTCGCTATTGTATATGGGCGTCTGGCGAAGATTACCTTGCCTTGAAAGAGATCAAAGAATTCCGAGACCGCTTCGATATCGTCTCCGCAATGAGAGGAAAGAGTGGCAAGCCGCTTACTAGGGCGGGCGTAGACAAACCGTATGAATTCCAACAGATTAGACAAACTGGGTTAGAGACAGTTTTTCAGATCCCCCGACATTCCTCCGAGAGCAGAGACTACTACCCCGTTATAGCCCTGCCGAGGGGCGCGATTGTTGGTGATGGGGCGTTTTCGTTCTACGACCCGCCACTTTGGAATATCGCCGTGTTTGCTTCGCGCCTTTCGCTTGTGTGGATCGGTGCGGTCTGTGGGAAAATTAAAACGGATTTCCGGTTCTCCAATACTCTTGGCTGGAATACTTTTCCTGTGCCACCTCTGACCGAAAAGAACCAAGCTGATTTGACACGCTGTGCCGAGGACATTTTGTTGGCGCGCGAAGCGCAATTTCCAGCAACTATCGCTGACCTCTACGATCCTGTGGAGATGCCGTTTGATCTGCGAGAGGCTCACGAGCGCAACGACGAGGTGCTTGAACGCATCTATATCGGCCGCCGGTTCCGTAATGATACCGAGCGGCTGGAAAAGCTCTTTGAACTATATACCAAGAGAGCGTTATCATCAGGCTCCGAGAAAAAGCGCAACGCTGAGGCGTACACATGACCGAAGACATGAAATCTGTTCCCTCCGTCTCGGTCTCTTACGCCCGCAACGGCCGTTCAACGAAGGTCAATGCCCTCGGAATGCGGCCGATGCAGGAGCGCGCCTACGAGAAGCGGGGGGAGCAATATCTGCTCATTAAATCGCCGCCGGCGTCGGGCAAGAGCCGCGCGCTAATGTTCATTGCCCTCGACAAGCTTTATAATCAGGGCCTCAAGCAGGCCATCATCGTCGTGCCCGAAAAATCCATCGGTGCGAGCTTCAATGACGAGCCGCTGACCCAGTTTGGATTCTGGGCCGACTGGACTGTCATCCCAAAATGGAACCTTTGCAACGCACCTGGTGCCGACAATGGCGGCAAGGTCAACTCGGTGGCCACCTTCCTCGAAAGCGAGGACAAGGTGCTGGTCTGCACCCATGCGACCTTCCGCTTCGCCGTGGACAGGTTCGGGGTGCAAGCATTCGACGATAGGTTGATCGCCATTGACGAATTCCACCACGTTTCCGCCAGCCCGGACAACAAGCTCGGCCTCCACCTCGGCCAGTTCATCGCCCGCGACCGCGTGCATGTCCTGGCGATGACAGGCTCCTATTTCCGGGGCGATGCCGAAGCCGTGCTCGCCCCGCAGGATGAGTCGAAGTTCGATACCGTCACCTACACTTATTATGAGCAACTTAACGGCTATGAATACCTGAAGCAGCTCGACATCGGCTATTTTTTCTATAGCGGCTCCTATGCCGACGACATTCTCAACGTGCTCAATCCGGATGAGAAGACCATCGTTCACATTCCGAGCGTCAACTCCCGCGAGAGCACAAAAGACAAGATCAGGGAGGTCGAGCACATCATCGAGGAATTGGGCGAGTGGCAGGGGGCTGATCCCGCAACCGGGTTCCAACTGGTCAAGACACCCGACGGTCGCGTCCTTCGCATTGCCGACCTGGTTGATGACGATCCCGCCAAGCGGGACAAGGTCTCTACCGCGCTCAAGGACCCAGGGCAGAAGAACAACCGCGACCATGTGGACATCATCATCGCGCTCGGCATGGCGAAGGAGGGCTTCGATTGGATTTGGTGCGAGCACGCGCTCACGGTCGGTTATCGGTCGAGCCTGACTGAGATCGTGCAGATCATCGGCCGCGCAACCCGCGACGCGCCCGGCAAGATCCGCGCGCGTTTCACCAACCTGATCGCTGAACCGGACGCCTCCGAACAAGCCGTCACCGAGGCCGTCAACGATACGCTGAAGGCCATCGCGGCAAGCCTTCTCATGGAGCAGGTTCTTGCTCCGCGCTTTGAGTTCAAGCCGAAGAATCAGGGCAATGGGCCGACGCCTGGCTTCGACTATGGCGAAGACGGCTATGACCCGAGTAAGTGCAACGTCGGGTTCAGCGAGGAACGCGGCCAGTTCGAGATTGAGATCAAGGGGCTAATCGCGCCGAAGAGCGAGGAAGCGCAGCGCATCTGCCAGCAGGACTTGAATGAGGTCATCGCGGCCTTCGTGCAGGACAAGATCACCATCGAACGCGGGCTGTTCGACCCTGAACTGGTGCCGGAGGAGTTGACCCAGCTCCGCATGGGCAAGATCATCAAGGACAAGTTTCCCGAGCTAGACGAAGAGGATCAGGAGGCCGTACGTCAGCACGCCGTCGCAGCCCTCAACCTAACGCAGAAGGCCAAGGAAGTTGCCTTAGGGGAGGGCGAGGGCGACGGTGAGACGAGTGCGAATACCGCGTTCATCCAGGGGGTCCGCAAGTTCGCGATGGATGTTCGCGAGTTGGACATCGACCTGATCGATCGTATCAACCCGTTTGGCGAAGCCTATGCCATCCTGGCCAAGACCATGAGTGAGGAAAGCCTGAAGCAGGTTGCGGCGGTGATCGGCGCCAAGCGCGTCAATCTGACGATCGAAGAGGCGCGTGAGCTTGCCAAGCGGGCTTTGAAGTTCAAGCAGGAACGCAACCGGCTGCCGTCAATCACGTCACCCGATGCATGGGAAAAGCGCATGGCCGAGGGAGTGGCCTTCCTTCAACGCATGAGAGCGGAGGCGGCCCGTGGCTAAATTTACCGAGGACGATGACGCGCTTCTCGATGAACTCGGGGTTGAGGCAGAGCCGAATAAGGTATCCAGCCGCACGCCGCGGGAGGAACGAATTATCGCCGGGTTCGAGGAGATCCAGCGCTTCGTCGAGCAGCACGGTTGCCCTCCACAACATGGAGAGGACCGGGACATCTTCGAGCGACTTTATGCCGTGCGCCTTGATCGCCTGCGCGAACTGGCTGACTGCCGAGCCGTGGTCGAGCCTCTCGACCACCAGGGGCTGTTGGCCGGTGATGACCCTGGGGCGGCCGGTGTTGTTGATGCGATTGACGATGACGAATTGCTGGCACAGTTGGGCGTGGGCGGTGAGCCGGCCGATGTCACGACACTTCGCCACGTTCGATCGGCTGCTGAGAAGCGAGAGGCCGAGGAGATCGCTAATCGCCAGAAATGCGATGACTTCGACGACTTCAGGCCGCTGTTCGAACAGATACAGAAGCAACTCAGTTCGGGCCTGCTGCAAACCCGTCGCTTCGAGCGCAAGTCGGAGATCGCGCCCGGCCGGTACTACATCCTTGGTGGTCAGAAGGCCTATGTCGCTGCGATGGAAGACCCCTTCACCAATGAGCAGGGGAAGGTTGACGCCAGGCTTCGCGTCATCTTCGACAACGGGACCGAGAGCAACCTGCTAATGCGGTCGCTTCAGAAGGCGCTGCAGCAGGATCCGGCCGGCCGGCGGATCGTTGAGCCCTCGGCCGGCCCGCTCTTTGCTGATCAGAATGAAGATGGCGATGAGGCAACCGGTATTGTCTACGTGCTGCGCAGCAAGTCTGATCATCCGACCGTCGCTGCGCATCGCGACGTCCTGCACAAGATCGGCGTGACACGCGGCGATGTCGCGCGTCGGGTCGCCAATGCCCGCCTCGATCCGACGTTCCTCATGGCGGACGTCGAAATCGTTGCGACCTATGAGTTGTACAATATCAATCAGGTCCGGCTTGAGAACCTGATCCATCGGATTTTCGGAGCGGCCCGCCTGGACATTGAGATCAAGGACCGGTTCGGGCTGCCCATCATCCCGCGGGAATGGTTTTTGGTGCCGCGCTTTGTGATCGATGAAGCCATCGAGAAGATCCGGGACGGAACGATCACCAGCTATATCTATGATCCGAAGACCGCATCTCTCGTGCAATCCGCTTAACCGTCGACGCGGGCGCACCTCAGCAAACCGCAATCCCAGGTGATGTGCGGGCTTCTAATGTCAGCCCTACCGGCCCCCTACGGATCAGCAGCCAGGCGAGAGGCAGAGGCCGAAGCGGCCTTCATGACGGGTTGAAAACCGAGAGAGAGTCTTTCGGCTGGCCCGTCATGGAGAACCCCATGACCACCACCCCTACAAAAATCACCCTGAACCAATCGCAGGGTATCCCCTTCAACAAGCTGACCCTGTCGCAGGCCAACGTCCGGCGGATCAAGGCCGGACTGTCCATCGAGGAACTAGCCGAGGATATCGCCCGCCGCGGCCTGCTGCAAAGTCTCTACGTCCGGTCAGTGCTCAACGCCGACGGGGCCGATACCGGCCTGTTCGAGGTGCCCGCCGGCGGCCGTCGCTTCCGGGCGCTGCAACTGCTGGTCAAGCAGAAGCGGATGGCGAAGACCCAGCCCGTGCCCTGCATCATCAGCTCCGGCGGCACCGCCGAGGAGGACTCTCTGGCGGAGAATGTACAGCGTGTCGCCCTGCATCCGCTCGATCAGTTCCGCGCTTTCCAGACCTTGCGCGAGCAGGGGCAGGGCGAGGAGGAGATCGCGGCCCGCTTCTTCGTCACGCCGGCAGTCGTGCGCCAGCGCCTCAAGCTGGCCGCCGTGTCACCGAAGCTCCTCGATCTCTACGCCGAGGATGAACTGACGCTGGAGCAACTGATGGCCTTCACGGTCAACGGCGACCATACCAGGCAAGAACAGGTATGGGACGCGGTCCGGCAAACCCACAACCAGAGTGCGCATGGGATCCGTCAACGCCTGACCGAAGGCGCGATCGCCGCGTCCGCCAAGCGCGCCCGGTTCGTCGGGCTGGAGACCTATGAGCAAGCGGGCGGCACAATCCTGCGGGACCTCTTCGACGAGGAGTGTGACGGCTGGCTGCAGGACCCTGCATTGCTCGACCGTCTCGCGACCGAGCGGTTGCAGCGGGAAGCCGAGGCCTTGCGTGAAGAAGGCTGGAAGTGGATCGCCGTCGCCACGGATTTTCCCTACGGGCACACGCGGGGTCTGCGCGCACTGGTTGGCGAGACCGATCCCCTGACGCCGGATGAACAGGAAAGCTACGACAGCCTGCAAGCCGAGTATGAGAACCTTCAGGCGGAATACGAGCAACTCGACGAGTATCCCGAGGAGGTGGATCAACGCCTCGGCGAGATCGAAGGGTTTCTGGGCGAGTTCGAGAACCGCCCGAAGCGCTACGATCCGGATGATGTCGCGCGCGCCGGGGTCTTTGTCAGCATCGATCGCGAGGGGGCATTGCGGGTCGAGCGCGGCTATGTCCGACCGGAGGACGAGGTTGCGACGCAACCGGAACCAGCGGACGATGAGTCCGTCACCGAAAACCCCGACACCCGAACCGCCCTTGATCCAGTCGCCCGCACGACTGTCATCATGGTTGGCGGTACCACACCGACCGGGGAGGCGGAGACCTCGGAGGAGGTGGAGGGGCTCAAGCCGCTGCCAGATCGCCTGATCGCGGAACTGACCGCGCACCGCACTCTGGCGCTTCGCGACGCGCTCGGTCGCGACCCGGACATGGCTTTCCTCGCCGTGCTGCACGCCCTCTGCCTGACGGCCTTCTACCGCTACTCGTCATACACCTGTCTGGAGATCACCGCCCGCAGTACTGGTTTCAACGCGCAGCCGCCGGGCCTCAGTGACAGTGCCGCGGCCAAGGCGATCGACGCGCGCCATGCCCAATGGGAACGCCAGCTTCCCGAGGAGCCTGACCAGCTCTGGGATGCGTTGATCGCACTCGACGGCGACAGCCGCACCGCGCTGTTCGCGCATTCTGCTGGCCTGTCGGTCAACGCCGTGCACGAGGCCTTGAACCGCAATCCCGGCCGGATTGCCCATGCCGATCGCGTGGCCAAGGCCGTCAACCTCGACATGGTCGCCGCCGGCTGGGCGCCGACCGCCGAGACCTATCTGGGACGGGTGACCAAGGCCCACATCCTCGAGGCGGTGCGCGAGGCCAAGGGGGATGCCTCGGTCGAACTGATCGAGCACCTCAAGAAGCCGGAGATGGCGCGGGAGGCCGAACGCCTGCTGGCGGGCACAGGTTGGTTGCCGGAACCGCTGCGCGACCCGGACGGCCCCATGGTGACGGATAACTCCGCGGACACGACGGAACCGGAAGCCCTGCCAGCCTTCCTGGACACGGAAGCCGAGGACGAGGCCGTCGACACCGGTCACATCGAGGCCCTCGCCGCGGAGTGATCCGGCGCCAGGTGCCAGCCACCCTCACCATCCCACCCCAATGCCCGGCCCCGTGCCGGGCATTTTCTTTATTGGAGATTCCCATGACTGATTGGTATGCGCGCTGCGCCTACGATCCGGTGGCCAAGAGCCGCTTTCATGCCACCGCCCGCGCGCGCCTGCGCACGCTGGCCAATACCCTCGGCTTTCCCATCCGTTCCTATGATCTGCGTTCAAACGCCGGTGGAATCGCCGTCTCTGGCGAGATCACTCTGCATCACGAGCAGGTCTATGTGCAGGTCTCCCAACCGGCGACGGGTTGGGACTCCGGTATCCTGATCCGATCCTGCGAGGGACGCCGCGACTATACGGGCGGCCGCAACCATTTCGCGCCGCTGCGGATGCTGGACGATCTGCCCGAACTGGCGGAACGGGTCAGGAGCGTCATGCGGTTTGATTGACGCCGGCAAGACGAACAGCGTTCACCCGACAATACCAAGGTCGATTGTACTGAATATTCCGCCCTGTTCTGAAGGATTGTCAGAGTCTCCGATATACCGTCCCGGTTGTGCGGCTATGATGATGCACGGTTGGCCATGGAGCATCGCGTGGCACCGACCGTCAGATCAAGGGTGAGAGTGGGACGGCTGAAGGGCAGGCCTGGATGGTTCGAGAGAGAGCCTGTCCGGTCATTTCCCGCAAACCGTCAGGAGATCAGTCATGTTCAATCCCATTTCCAGCCTTTTCCGTCTGTCGTCCCAACCCTCTGAGCGCCAGCGGCAAGCCCGCGACGAACTCGCCAAAGCGGCCTTACCCGGCAACAAGACCGCGCTGTTCGATGCGCTCGCCGCGGCGGGTATCGTCTCTGTGATCGTCATGTTCGATGGAGGCGATGAATCCGGCGAGATCGAATCCATCGGTGCGTGCGACGCGGGCGATGAGTTGGTGCCACTCCCGAATGTTAAAGTGCCATATTCCCGCCCGCACGACGATGGCAGCGGCGTCAAGACCCGGTCCTACGGTGTCGCGCAAATCATCGAACTTCTTTGCTTCGACCTTCTGGGCCAGACCCATGACGGCTGGGAGAGCAACGCCGGCGCCTACGGCGGGTTCTACTTTGACGTCCCGCAACGAACCATCGGGCTCGAATTCAATCAACTCCGTACCGAGACCGAATACTTCGAGCACAATTTCTGAAGGAAGTGACGATGGGTCAATGCGATCACCACGCCTTGTCCTCGGTGCTCATGACAGGTGGATCCGGCGAGGATTTCCTGCCACTGCATCAATGGTGCGGCGAGTCGAACGCCATGGCGGCCGACGTCCGGCAATGGACGTTGCGGCATCACGCTGGGGGCATCGTCCTGCACGAACGTTTCTTCGCTTCGACGATCACCCTGATGTCAGGATGCATCGGCCCAGTGCGGCTGAGCGGCGGGCGGTATGTGCACGGGGATATCGGATTCACCCCGAGCTTCGCCGAACGCCTCCGCTGTATCCGCTCGCAACCGTGGATGAGCCGCGCCCAGCCCAACCACGGTGAGGTCGATCCCTTCGCGGCGGAGGACGGGGCGGCGTCGGGGCAGAGGCAAAGGAAGGCCGGGATGGGTTTGAGCCGGGCGGGCTTCAGAGAGAGCGCGGCCCACCGGTCTCTCCCATCCAAACTCTCCCGGACCTTTCCCATGAACCATATGCCACTTCCTATCGCCGCCGCCCCTTCAGCCTCACGCCCGAACCCGGCCGTCAATCCCTGCGTCGCGGCAGCCACGATCCGCGCCGCGACCCTCCTTCTGTCGCATCTCGAACAAGGCCGTCCGGTCACCCCGCAACTCCTGCGCGCGGCGATGGAGACCGCCTTTGGCGGCTCCGATGCCGAAGGCGCCTGGGTCTGGAAGACGGGCTATGACGCTTGCGAGGCCGCGCTCGTGCTGTTCCTGCACAAATACGGCCGGATGCTCCGCACGCGGGCACCTGAGCCGGCCGCGCTTCTGGGTTTGCTGGGCAAGCTCGCCTCCCTGCTGCCCACGCACACCCGCCGTTCCCTCGAAAGTCAGGCCCTCCAGCAATTCTCGACACCGCTGGCACTCGGCGTCGCCGCTAGCACGGCGGCGATGATCGGGTCGGACGACCGCGTGCTGGAACCCTCTGCCGGCACCGGGCTGCTGGCGATCTTCGCCGCGATGGCGGGCGCGAGCGTGGCGCTCAATGAGCTGGCGGACGCGCGCGCCGGGATGCTCGAAGCATTGTTCCCCGGCCTGCCGGTCACGCGGTTCGACGCCGCGCACATCCATGATCATCTCGATCCGGCAATCCGTCCTACGGTCGTTTTGATGAACCCGCCCTTCTCGGTGGCGGCGTATGTCGATGGCCGGGTTGCCGACGCGGCGTTCCGCCATGTTGCCTCGGCCCTGGCCCGGCTGGAGGAGGGTGGACGCCTGGTTGCCATCACCGGCGCCAACCTTTCCCCCGACAATCCCACCTGGCGCGACGGCTTCGTCCGGCTCCAGGCACGCGGTCGCATTCTGTTCTCGGCTGCTGTCGACGGCGCGGCCTATGCCAGCCACGGGACCAGCGCCGACACCCGCCTGACAGTGATTGACCGCATCCCCGCCGACGATCCGACGCGGCTGCCCGCATCGGCCGGCATGGCGCCGGATGCTGCCACGCTGCTCGGCTGGGTCCTGCGGGAAGTGCCGCTGCGCGCGGCGGTCTCACCGGCGTCGCCCTTGCCATTACCGTTCCCGTCCTCGTCACGGATGCCCGGATCACGGCCGTCCGGCTTGCCAGGGCGCGTGACGCCGCTCTCTGGCGCTCGGCCGACGCCACGTCCTCATACCGGGACACCGCTAGCCCGCCCGCCCGCTCAAACTGCGGACAGCGCTCGCGAACTCACCTACGAGACCCGTGACTGGTCACCGCCCGAAGAAGGCCGTCTCAGCGACGCGCTCTATGAAGGGTACGCGCTGCAATCGATCCGCATCCCGGACGCCCAACCGCATCCATCGCGGCTCGTCCAATCGGCGGCGATGGCATCCGTCGCGCCCCCCAAGCCAGCCTACCGGCCCAATCTGCCGGTGTCCGTGATCGCGAAGGGCCTGCTATCGGATGCCCAGCTCGAAAGCGTGATCTACGCGGGCGAGGCCCATGGCGGGTTTCTCGCTGGCACCTGGACTGTCGACGAGACCTTCGACACGATCGCCGCCGCGCCTGATCACGCCGAGGACGCGGTGCGCTTCCGCCGCGGCTGGATGCTCGGCGACGGCACCGGCGCGGGCAAGGGCCGTCAGGTCGCGGGCATCCTCCTCGACAATTGGCTCAAGGGCCGCCGCCGCGCCCTCTGGGTGTCCAAATCCGACAAGCTGATCGAGGACGCGCAGCGCGACTGGGCGGCACTGGGACAGGAGCGCTTGCAGGTCACGCCACTCGCGCGGTTCCGCCAGGGCAGCCGGGTCAAATTGGCCGAGGGCATCCTCTTCACCACCTACGCCACGCTCCGATCCGATGCCCGCGAGGCCAAGGCCTCTCGCGTGCAACAGATCGTCGACTGGCTCGGCCGAGACTTCGATGGCGTCATCGTCTTCGACGAAAGCCACGCCATGCAGAACGCCGCCGGTCTCAAGGGCGAGCGCGGCGAACAGGGACCCTCGCAGCAGGGCCGTGCGGGTCTGCGCCTGCAACACGCGCTGCCGGGCGCCCGCATTCTCTATGTCTCAGCCACAGGTGCCACCACCGTCCACAATCTCGCCTACGCCCAGCGGCTCGGCCTCTGGGGCGGGGCGGACTTTCCGTTCGCGACCCGTGCCGAGTTCGTGCAGGCAATCGAGGGCGGCGGCGTCGCCGCCATGGAGGTGCTGGCCCGCGATCTCAAATCCCTCGGTCTCTACGCCGCGCGCTCCCTGTCCTACGAAGGCGTGGAATATGAACTGCTCGAACACCGGCTGACGGCGGAACAGGTTCGCATCTACGATGCCTATGCCCACGCATTCGGGATCATCCACAACCATCTCGAAGACGCGCTCAAGGCCGCGAACGTCACCACGACGCATGGCACGCTGAACGGCCAGGCCAAGTCCGCCGCCCGTTCGGCTTTCGAGAGCGCGAAGCAGCGCTTCTTCAACCATCTGATCACCGCGATGAAGACGCCGTCGCTGATCGCCGCCGTCACGCGTGACCTCGAGGCGGGCCATGCCGCGGTTATCCAGATCGTCTCCACTGGCGAGGCGCTGATGGAACGCCGGCTGGCCGATATCCCGACGGAGGAGTGGGGCGACGTGCAGGTCGACATCACCCCGCGCGAGTATGTCCTCGACTATCTCGCCCATGCCTTTCCGACCCAGCTCTACGAGCCTTTCACGGATGACGCGGGCAATCTGTCCTCCCGTCCGGTCGTGCGCGACGGTCAGCCGGTGCAATGCCGCGAGGCCGTCGAGGCGCGCGACCGACTGATCGAGCGGCTGGCATCGCTGCCGCCGGTGCAGGGCGCGCTCGATCAGATCGTGCAGCGCTTCGGCACCGACGAAGTGGCGGAGGTCACCGGACGATCGCGGCGGATCATCCGCAAGGGGGATCGGCTCTGCGTCGAGAACCGTGCCGGGTCCGCCAATCTCACCGAAACCCAGGCGTTCATGGACGATGTGAAGCGCATCCTCGTCTTCAGTGACGCCGGCGGCACGGGCCGGTCCTATCATGCCGATCTCGGCTGCCGGAACCGGCGCCTGCGCGTGCATTACCTGCTTGAGGCCGGCTGGAAGGCGGACACCGCCATCCAGGGTCTCGGCCGCAGCAACCGCACCAACCAGGCGCAACCGCCGCTGTTCCGCCCGATCGCAACGAATGTGAAGGCGGAGAAGCGCTTCCTCTCGACCATCGCCCGCCGCCTCGACACGCTCGGCGCCATCACCAAGGGCCAGCGCCAGACCGGCGGCCAGGGCCTGTTCCGCCCCGAGGACAATCTGGAATCCGTCTATGGCCGCGCCGCGTTGCGCCAGCTCTACGGCCTGCTTTACGCGGGGAAGATCGAGGATTGCTCCCTCGAGGCTTTCGAGACCGCGACTGGCCTGAAGCTGACCAACGCGGAGGGTGGGGGGCTTCGCGAGGAACTGCCGCCAATCACCACCTTCCTCAACCGGCTGCTGGCGCTGACCATCGACATGCAGAACACCCTGTTCGGGGCGTTCGAGGCGTTGCTGCGCGGCAAGATCGAGGGCGCGGTTGCCTCCGGCACCTATGACGTCGGTGTCGAGACACTGGCGGCTGACTCGCTCCGCGTCACCGACCGCAGGACGATCTACACCCATCCCGGCAGCGGCGCCGAGACACGCGTCTTCACCATCGCGCGGCGCGACCGCAACCATCCACTCGCTCTCGCGGGTGCGCTGGAACAGGCCGCCGATCCGCGGGCGGTGCTGTTGGTCAATGGCCAGTCCGGCCGCGCCGCCGTGCAGATCCCGGCGCCGAGCGTGATGCTCGACGACGGCGAGGTGGAGCGGCGTGTGCGTCTGGTTCGGCCGATGGAACGGCCGTCCATGCCGCTTGCCACCATGGCGGAGACCCAGTGGCGTGAGGCGGATCGCGCGACATTCTCCGCCGCGTGGCAGGCTGAACTCGCTGATCTGCCGGAGTTCACCGACAGCCAGGTCCACATCGTGACCGGCCTGCTGTTGCCGATCTGGACGCAACTGCCCGGCGAGAGCTGCCGGGTCTACCGGTTGCAGACCGACGCGGGCGAGCGGGTCATCGGCCGTCTGGTGTCACCCGCCTGGGTCGCACAGGCGACCATGACCGATGCGCCGGTCATGGCGCCGGCCGATGCGCTTCACGCGGTTCTGGTGGGTGGTGCGGTACTCGACCTCGCGGAGGGGCTGCAACTTCGACGCGCCCGGGTGATGGGCGTCAACCGTGTCGAACTCTGCGGGTTCACCGACGGCATGGTCGACCGGCTGAAGGCGATGGGGCTGATCGCCGAGATCATCGCCTGGAAGCTGCGGCTGTTCGTGCCGGTGGGCACCGCCGGTCCCGTCCTGCTCGATGGGTTGCTCACCCGTCACAAGCTGATCCGCATCGCGGATCGGCACGCGGCGTGAGGAGGGAGCAATGCAGATTTCCGCCGCCGAACTCGCCCACCGCCTCGCGCGTGACGCCGAGGCGGTGTGCCGCCGCTATCTGCCCAATGGCCACCGCCATGGCCACTATTGGCTGGTGGGCGATGTCCGTAACACGCCGGGACGCAGTCTGTATGTCCGCCTGACCGGACCGGAGGCGGGTCCCGGCGCCGCGGGCAAATGGACCGACGCCGCGACCGGCGAGCACGGCGATCTGCTGGACCTGATCGCGCTCAATCGGGGATTGAACCGGTTTCGGGATGTGCTGGACGAAGCCCGTGCCTATCTCGCGCTGCCACGCGATGCCCCGCCGCTCTACCGGCGCCACGTTCCGGCTGACGGTCCTGTGTCGCCGCAGCCATCGACCCCGGAGACGGCGCGACGCCTGTTTCTGTCGGGCGTCCCTGTCACGGGCACCCATGCCGAGGCGTATCTCCGCGCCCGCGGTATCACCGCCGCACTCGACGGCGCCGTGCTGCGGTTCCATCCGGCGCTCTGGTATCGGCAGGACAATCATGCCGCCCGCCAGTCCTGGCCTGGGCTGCTTGCCGCCGTCACCGATCTCGACGGCTGGATCACCGGGGTACATCGCACATGGCTCGATCCGCGTCGGCCGGAGAAAGCCCCGCTCGCCGATCCGCGCCGCGCGCTCGGATGTCTGCTCGGCAACGGGGTGCGCTTCGGCATGGCGACGGACGTTGTCGCGGTGGGCGAGGGGATCGAGACCATGCTGGCAATCCGGTCCGTGCTGCCCGACCTTCCGGTCATCGCGGCCCTGTCCGCCAATCACCTCGCCGCGCTGGAATTCCCGCGGGCATTGGCTCGGCTCTACATCGCGCGCGACCGCGATGCCGCCGGCCGCCATGCGGCCCAGCGTCTTAGCGCGCGTGGCCGCGCCGCTGGCATGGCGGTGCATGACCTCGTCCCGCTGGGGAATGATTTCAACGATGATCTGCGCCGCCTGGGTCGGCTGACCATGCGCGCACGGCTTGCCGGTCACCTCACACCGGAAGACGTGGCCCGCTTGATTCCAGGCGCCGCGGCCGGTTGAGGACGGCAAATGCCATCGAGACCTATATGAACGGGAGTTTCGTGACGCATATGCATATTCCCGAGGTCGATTCGGTTATACTTGCTGGAAGGTCGAGCCAGCCGAAATCGTGTTGGAAAGACGGGCCTTCGAATGGTCCGATTCTTCCCGGAAATCGGTCCGAAACAACCCGGAAATAACGCCTTAACAGAGTATTAAAGAAGGCGTACTATCCTGCACATAAATAACATGCGTCTCCGCAGCCTCGCCTTTGTTGTGTCTCTCATCGCCTTGTCCGCGACCGCCCGCGCGCAGGAATGGGCAAACTATGGCACCATAAGCGCGGAGCCGACAGCGGGCCGCATCTGCTCCGGCGATGCGAACGGCAAGGATATTCTATGCGCAAGTCCCGCGCCCTACGTTGATACGAGCGGCAATCTCGGCATCGGAACGACGACGATGACGGGAAAGGTGAACATCAACGCGCCCAGCACGCAGACGGCGGCGCAAGCGTTTGGCGTTTATCTTGACGGCGCGCAATCGACGGCGAATTCCAGCGGGTATTACGGGTTACATATCGTTCCCACCTATACCGCTGCGTCCGGCAACACGCTCGCGACATTTATTGGCGTTAGAACCAGTCCGCAAAACGCCAATACAGGTACCGTGACGAGTATGCATGGCATTCTTGCCATTCCGGGGAACACCAGTGGCGGTACCGTAACCAGCATGGTTGGCGTTTATGGCGTTGCGCAGAATGTCAGCACAGGTACGGTGACCACGATGCATGCGATGTACGCGCGATGTGACAATACCGACGCCAGCGGTATCGTCACCACTTGCTATGGGCTGTATCTCGCCACGCCCACCACCACTGGCGCGATCACGAACAAGTATGGCGTGTATCAGGTGGATACGAATTCCACCAATTATTTCGGGGGTGCGGTGCGGCTTGCGGCTTCGAATTATCTCAACTGGGGGGCGACGGCTGGCACCTCCGGCTACGGCTTCCGCGACAATGCGGGCGCGCTTGAATACAAGAACAGCGGCGGGTCGTGGACGGCGCTGAACGCCGGGACGGCAACGAATTTCGCGGCGGGGACGGTGAGTGCGCCCGGCCTTTATGTGACCGGCGACAGCAACACCGGCCTCTATCAAGCGACAGCCGACAGCGTGAGCATCACGGCGGGCGGCGTGGAAGCGGCGCGCTTCAACACGGCGGCAAGCGGCGTCAATTACCTCGCCGTGACGCCCTCGGCCACGACCGCCGCTGTGCAACTTTCAACGGCAGGCAGCGACAGCAATATCA
>DIUL01000139.1 GCA_002422345.1 Acetobacteraceae bacterium UBA6159 | reverse complement strand
GGTGATTGACCGGACAGCAGTGCATCCAGGTATCGGAGCTGGGCGAGATCAGGCGCGATATACGCATTGGATCCAGCTGGCGCGAGCACGCCAGGCTGGGAGAATTTTTCCAACAGGTCGCCGCTCAGGGAGGGGCCGTCCGTTGTCACCTCGATCTCGATGCCCTTGGCGAGGAGACGGCGCACGGCGGGTCTGTCGAGCCGCAATTCAGCAAACCCGGCACCAGCCCCGGCCGCCAACAGGTTTCCTTCGGGAGCCGCCCCAAATTCGGCGGGCAGTTCAGTCGCGAGCGAGCGGCCCAGGCCAATGGCATCCAGTCCCCGTGGCAACATGCCGGAAACCGCGAGAAGCGGCGCGCCAGGAGACATCTGCACCACGCCAACGCGTCCCGTCATCTCAACGAAGGAGGACAAAATCGGTTGCCGCCGCTTCACCGGGTCGAGGTCACGATCACCTGCCACAGCCGCACTGCGACCGGCGATCGCCACCGCGAGCGCCCCCTGGTCCTGCGTCAGGCGCGCGGCTGCCGCGGACAGACCCGGGATCACCAGCGGATCAGGAACGACGAGCAATAACGGCGCTGTCGCAAGCGGATTAATAACGAAGCAACCCCATCCGCGGCCAGGGGTCTTCTCGGTCAGTACCAACCAGCGTTCCTGAACAAGGTTGAGCTGATAACCCGCGACGGCAAGGAAACCAGCTGCCTTTGCCCACCGGTCAGGGTCCAGTACGCCTTCGCTGTCAATGAGCATGGCCACGCCACGCCGGAAAGCGGCGAGTGCCGCCGCATCCGGTTCGGGGTGCGGCTCGGACGAAATTCGGCCATAAACCGGGATACTCTCGCGCGCGAGGATTTGCGCCAGATCACCAACTGGACGATGAAGCGGCGCCACTTCTTCGGCGCGTGGTTCGGCTGGGAAGACAACGAGGTCGACAGGATTGAACAGGAGCGCGAACCCAACCGCCGTACCAGCCGCCGCTCCTACGAGAGAAATCTGCAAGGTAGAGCGTGTGAAGCGGGTCAGAATGCCCTTATCGAACATCTTGATCGCCATCAGCGTGGTAAGCAGATAACCGAACCCGAACAGGTCGCTGCTCTTCATCTCGATACCCGCCAGGGGCACGAGCCATCCCACAGCCAGCCTCCAGACGAAGCTGATGTTGAAGAACAGCAAGAGCTTGCGCGCACCCTCCATGGTCACGTTAGCAAACAGTGAGGTGCGCAATATCAGCGCACCGATGCCGTAAATAACGAAAGCCTCAACGAATGATGTGAGCACTTTCACCGGCTGATACCATTGCAGGGCGATGAGCGCCGGGATCAGAATGCCGCCGAACTCCCACCCATAACGGAGGTTCATGCGGGAGGCGACGAACGCCGTTGCAACCAGGACGATGTAAGCCTTTGGGCTGGCCAGAATGGAGGCCGCGTATCCCTCGTACAGGTAGGCGATGCCGCTTATCCGGAAATTGGTGAACTCCATGAGCCCATAGCGCACCAGCGCGAAGGTCAGACCCAAAGTGATCAGCGCCGGAATGAGCCCGCGGATCAATCCGGGCTTCCAGAACTGGTTGGCGAGCAACGAGATAACGATCAGCCCGAAGCTGTGCAGGTTGTTGCGCCAGTCGAACGCAATCCCGAATTGGGCATTTGCCCAGACGCCGAAAGCCGGCAACACCAGCGTGTCGCTGACGAGGCGTACGCCGATGCTGACCAATACCAGCGCCATGAAACGATCTCGGCCGAACAGGCTGCTCCAGCTTTGTCCGGACGAAAGACGTTCGGAGAACAGCCAGACCAGGCCATACGTGATCGCGGCTTCCATGATAATGACCGCGGCAGCGAAGGGCTTCACGATCATCAAGGGCACCAGGTAGCCTGGCACGACCAGTCCGGATAACACCCATCCAAAGCGCAGATTAAACAGCGCCACAACCCACACGCCGACCCAGACGGTAGTGATCACGGAGCTGGCGAGGCTCCCCTCTGGGAAAATAGGCAGAATCCAGTCCGACATGCCAAGCACGACCTTACGCCGGTCCGGCTATCACCTTGTCGATCACGACAAGAATATCCGCTGGCTCGACCGGCTTGCGCATGACCGCTCGCACGCCCGCCGACAGCAATTCGTTTCGAATTTCAGGCGTGTCAACGGCTGACAACACCACGATCGGCGGTAGGTCAGCCATCTCCCCGGCCAGCGAACGCAAAAACCGCAGTCCGTCCATCCCTGGCATCATCAGGTCGAGCAGCACCAGGTCATAGGGCGGGCCGCCGGCCTTGAGCACCGCGATCGCCTTGGCGCCATCAGCCGCCAAGGTCACCTCATGTCCCTCGACCTCAAGACTGATCTGAAGCAACTCGCTAAGCAGATCGTCGTCGTCCACAAGCATCAGACGAGCCATGATTAGAACAGTCTCCGCAAAGTAAGAAGCAAATCGAAACCCACGGCAGGCGCAGCGGAAGCAGTGAGCAGCCCCCCCCAACGCGCCGCGGCCTCCCCGCCGTCTCGCAACGCCCGCATTTCTTGTGAATCTGGCTCCTCCAGGAAGGTCATTATCGCTTGAAGGCGGTCATTTGGCATTCCGACGCCTGCCTTGCTTGAGGCGTTCAACCTGATCTCGTCGGATGTTTCCGTCATCTCGACGACGACGGTGCCGCCCCCACGCGCGTCCTGCACCAAGAGCAGCAGCATCGCGCGCATCACCGCATCGAGTGCTCCGGGAGCCGCCATGACGTAAGCCGAGAGGGCTGGCGCAACCACTTCGAGTTGCACATTACGCTGCGCCGCCTCCCTCGTCGCCTCCTCGGAGACGGCATGCAGGCTTGCGAGTGGATCTACCGGGTAGGCATCGGGATTGACCCCACCCAACTCGCGTTTGAAATAGCTCCCGACAGACGCGAGATTATCGCGAGCCCGTTCGACAGTCGCGCGAAGCCGGTCAAGAACCCGTGCGCGGGCGGTCTCCGATAGGCGGGGGTCCGCGAGCAAACCCGGGATAAGCATCATCGCTCCAAACTGATTGCGCAAATTCAGTCCAAACTGGCTGGAGAAGTCGCGCTGAAACGCAGCCATTCGAGCAACTTCGGTAATGTCCAAGACTTCGCAGATCAAAGCCAGAGGCAAGGCTCCCCTCCCGTCCCCATCGGCTTGGCCGCGCGGGACGGAAAACCTCAGAAAGTAGCGCCGTCCCGCGAGTTCATGTGCCGCGGGAAGACCGACCGGCTCGCGTTCGAGAAGAACCTGGCGTACCAGTCGCGCGGACTGCTCCTGTGGTAGCCCACCCAGCACCGTGAAAATATCAGACGGCGCCAGCATACCGGTTGTGAAGCCACCCAGCGCCATGATCGAGGCCATGCGGGAGTTGGTGTGCAATACCCGGCCCAACGGATCAAAAATTACGACGGCGGTTGAAAGCTCGTCGACCACACCTTCGAGCATCGCGGCGCGGCCACCCAGATATCGGAAGTCCCGCCAAAGCTCGGCATTCAAAGCCTTGGCGTCGGCGCCTGCGGCGGCGGGGTCATAAGCGAGATCCGCGATTTGTTCGGACGCACCACGAACCGCCGCCAGCAGGGAGCGTGTGCGCGGCACATCATCCCGTTCCAAGGTGAACGCCCACCAAGTGCGCACCGTACCATCGGCAGACGGCAGGGGCGCCAGGTAAACGTCCTCGTTGGGACCAGCGGAGGTGAGGAAGCCATTACCGATCGCTACGGGGGCCCCTTCTCGCGTTGCAAGGCTATAAGGCGGCCGTGCCGGGTTACGCATGTCCGCGGAAATGTCGGAAAGACTGCACCCGACGGCAGCTGTTTGCTCCACCCCTCCGTTTGCCGCGGCGGTCAGGAAGATTGAGCGATGTAAACCCAAAAGGCGGGCGGTCATCGCGGCGAGGGCTGGCCAGCGATCGCGCTCCTCAGAGGGGGAAGCCCCCTTGTGCACCCAGGTGGAGACCTCCCGCCGCAAGAGTGCCAGGTCCTGCTCTCCCGACAATTCGCTGCCACGCCAAAGCCACATCGACACGAGTGCTTGCGACACGAGCAAGGCTGAGACCGGAAGCAAGGTATCCATCAATAATACGGCAACGAAGCCAACCAGTGGTACACACGCGATGACGGCAAGGACTGCCGACGGCCCGTGCCGTGGGCCGAGCTGCGAGTACAACAATTGGCCGGAGCCGCCGAAGAGCAAAAGCAGCAGGGCGGTGGTCACAAGCCCGGCTTCGTTCACCGCTCGGCCGGAGAGCAGTGTCTCAAGCGCCAATACGGTGAATTCCGCCGGCGTTGTTAGCGGCGCATCGGGCGTGACTGGCGTAGCGATCCCGAGTTGTCCCGCCTTCGTACCGAGTGCCACGACAGCGCTGCGCCCAGCCACCAGTGCCCGAGGCACACGGCCATCCAGTACACGCTCAGCGTCGACACGTGGAATATCCTCGAGGCTGCGAGGAAAGCGAACCAGATAGGCCGTCCCGGGCGTCGGAAGGCTGCTTTCGCCGGAGGTCTGGCGCGAAGCGGCCAGGAAACTCAAGGTTGGTACTGACTGGCCATCCACCGCTATCGTGGTGAGCTGGCGTCGGTGGATTCCATACTCGGCCGGAGGGATCATCATCGCCCCCCAGGCCGCTGCGGCCGTTACGGGCGGTTCGGCGATTATCCAATTCCCGCCGCGGGCCATGCGGGCATGGCGGCCTAGGATCACATCCTGAGCTACGATATCTCCGGGATTGAAAGTGAAGATCACCTGACGCGCGCCGAGGCCGCGGAGAGCGGTTACGACCGCCAGCCAGTGACCATCATCCCCCTGGTGTGCGATCGCGGTTGGCGACTCCTCAACCAGGAGGGTCGAAGCAGGCGGTGGCGTGACATCTATTTTTTGTACAATATCGAAGAAAAATCCATCGATTGGACGGAATACCCCCGAAGCGTGCAATATAAATGTCGCTGCTATTACGAACGCAAACGGCCAACCACGAACCAACTTCGATCGGATGGAAAAAATATTCCGCATGATTTCGTTCATTCGGATAATTAACTTATTCCCCTGGTTCCGCATCTTGCTTGGACATTTTCTGGTCGGCACGCACGTCAATATATGGTCGCATTGAGTTGCGCTAGCAGTGGCCTTGACTGACGGTTGTGCATCTGTCGCGCTATCTTTTCATTGCATTGCAGGCGATCGGTTGCATAATTTCTGCCTCGGAAGGTCGTTGTGGCTGAGGGTCACGCTTTGACATAGCGCGCACAAGCGTTACGGGCGCGGGGACCGCTAGGCCAACAACCGAACCGCATCGCGCCATTCCCAGGGGCGTCAGCATCGCAAAATGTCCTCCTAACCATTCGAACCAGTGCCCAAAGCGGTTAACTCTTCAGCACCACTTACCCCCGTATACGCCGTTGACGCGGCCGACAATGATTCATGTCAAGGGCTTGATGATTGATCCAGGGTCTCAAACACAAATCGCGGTC
Source organism: Acetobacteraceae bacterium UBA6159 (assembly GCA_002422345.1). GTDB lineage: Bacteria > Pseudomonadota > Alphaproteobacteria > Acetobacterales > Acetobacteraceae > Rhodopila. Next base: position 4,643 of record DIUL01000139.1, on the reverse strand, counting down.
TATAGACGGCGCGGTGATCCCCCCGACGATTCCGAGCGAACGAAAGAGCGATCAGTTTCGCCTCGGCCATCCCGTCGAAGACGCGTTCTGGCGCGGCATTGGCGGAGTGTCTGTGGATCATGGCGTCATCAAGGCACTGACGGGTCCGCTCCACCGTTGAGATGGACGTGTCCAGTGCCTCGACGATCCGGCTATCGCTCCGACCTTCGCCCGCTTCGGACACATCGACGTTCAGAAGACCCGTTCGGGCCGGGGATGTGGCGACGGCCGATGCCAGGCAGCGTTCTCCGGGGTAGCCGGGCAGCGTTCTCCGGGGTAGCCGGGCAGCCGTAAAATCGGGGAACGTGAACGGAGATAGCGCCGCGAACTTTGTGATGAAGCTAACCGGGTCTCATGCGTTGACGGGGGCGAACTTTGTCTTGTGCCAGAGGGGCATCACGTCGGTAGTCAATCTCATGTCAATCCACTGATATAATTGAATTCCGGTCCCCAGCGACGGTTAGACGTGGGTTCCTTTCCCCACGCCACCGCTCTTCGCTGGAAAACTCTCCCCGCTTTGGGCGGCGTCAAAAGTCCGCAGTGTTCCACAGGGTTTTTTGGGAAGGGTGTTGACCTCCCTGCCCCTCGAAGGCCCGGAATTCTCTCTCTCGGGGCGGTTTCTCTCCGGGGGTGTTGACTTGAGCGATTTAGTACCAACTCATAGCCCACTGTAATCACGCGATATTTTCCCAGGCGCCCGACCGGAAGTTGGATAATGCAGTCCCTGCCATGAGCACCGAAACCTAAACTCTTCGCCTGGTCCCAAGCCTCCACCGTCATCCACACGGTCCCTCGCTGGTCATCCCACCGTCAAATGCTATCGTCCGGCCAACCGGCCCTCACCAGCATCGGACCCCATGGCAACCGACCTTCAAGACCTCGCCCGCCGCCTGTTCAAGGCCGCCGAGACCCTATGGACCAACACCGGCCTCCGCCCGGACCAATACGCCCAACCGGTCCTCGCCCTGGTCGCCCTTCGTCAGATGGAGGCAAAGTTCCTCCGCATCGACGCCGAACTGAAACCCCGCTTCACCGGCCGCCTCAAGCCCACGCCGGCCGCCTACCAGGCCCAGGGCGCCATGTTCGTGCCCGAAATTGCCCGCTTCTCCCGCCTGCTCGCCCTCCCCGGCAACGCCAATCTTGGCGCTGAACTGACCGCCGCCATGGACGCCCTCGCCGATGCCAACCCCGAACTTGCCGGCGTCCTGCCCCGTGGCTACGCCGCCCTCCCCAACACCGTCCTCGCCGATCTCCTCCGCCTGCTCGCCCCGCTCGACATCGAAGGCGACGCCTACGGCCTGATCTTCGAATACTTCATGGGCGAGTTCGCCTCCGCCTTCATGCAGAAGGGCGGCGAGTATTTCACCCCCGCCTCCATCGTGAAGCTGATCGTCGAGATCATCGAACCCTTCCACGGCGCCATCCTCGACCCCGCCTGCGGCTCCGGCGGCATGTTCGTCCACTCCGCCGAGTTCGTCCGCCGCCACCACAAGTCACCCGACCGCGAACTGTCGGTCTACGGCATCGAGAAGATGACCGACACCTTGCGCCTCTGCCGCCTGAACCTCGCCGTCCACGGCCTGTCCGGCGATATCCGCGAGGCCAACACCTACTACGAAGACCCGCACAAGCTGCTTGGCCGCTTCGACTTCGTGATGGCCAACCCGCCGTTTAACCAAAGCGAGGTCGATCGCTCCCGCCTCCTCACCGCCACCGGCCAGACCGACCCGCGCTATCCGCTCGGCCTGCCGACGGTGAACAACGCCAACACGCTGTGGATCAACCTGTTCTACGCCGCCCTCAACGAAGCCGGCCGAGCGGGGTTCGTCATGGCGAACAGCGCGAGCGACGCGGGCGGCAGTGAGCGGGAAATCCGCCGCCGGCTGGTGGAAACCGGCGCCGTGGACTGCATCGTCTCGGTCGGCCCGAACATGTTCTACACCGTCACCCTGCCGGTAACCCTGTGGTTCCTGAACCGAGGCAAGACCACCGGCCCCCGCGCCGACCAGGTGCTGTTCCTCGACGCCCGCCATCTGTTCCGCCAGGTCACCCGCGCGCACCGCGTCTTCGACCCCGACCAGATCGAGTTCCTGGCCAACATCGTCCGCCTGTGGCGCGGCGAACCGACGGAAGACGCCGCCAACAGCACCCCCCGCATGGCCGAAGCCTTCCCCGACGGCGCCTACCGCGACGTGCCGGGCCTGTGCCGCGTGGCCAGCCGGCAGGAAATCGCGGCGCAGGATCACAGCCTCAATCCCGGCCGCTATGTCGGCGTGGCACCCGGGCAGGTGGTGGATGACGAGGAATTCCGCGTGAAGCTGGAGGCCTTGCAGGAGGAACTGGAAGCGCTCAACGCCGAGGCCGCCGTGTTGCAGGCCCGCATCGCCCAGAACGTGGCGGAGTTGCTGGCGTAGCGCGGGCCCGGCGCTCAGCCCGCGACCCTGGCCGCCTGTCCCTGCTTGTCCAGCAGGGCGACGGCCTGCCGGTCGAAGGAAACGAAGGTCTCCCCGCCCAGCCATTGCCCCTCGATCGCGATGACACCGTCCGCGAAGTCCCCGCCGGCATCCAGCATGGCCAGGCCGGCCTCGACCGCCGGTCGGTTCACGGCGACGTTGCCTGCGTTCAGCAGGGCCTGCAGGGACGCATGGATGTCCTGTCGGTCCAGGCTATAGACCCGACGCAGCACCCACACGAATTCACACAGGCACGGCAAAGGGAGGGCGATGACCTCGGCATCCCGCAGCAGGCTTGCCGCGATGTCGGCTTGCGCCACATCGTCGCGCATCACGGCCCGGACCAGGATATTGGTATCGACCGTGATCCTCACGCCTTCCCGGCCCAACCGTCGGACGCCGCCTGGTTGATTTCATCGAGCGTGGCAACCTTGCTGCTTTTGCCGGCGAGCAGGCCGAGGAACCCGTCGATCGAGCCGGACGGCCTGGCCGCACGCAGGGTGACACGGCCATCGGGCAGCTTATCTAGCTCGATTTTCTCCCCCGGCTTGATGCCGAGGTGCTGCAACACGTCCTTGCGGAACGTGACCTGGCCCCGCGTGGTGACGGTCAAGGTGGTCATGTCGGCATCCTTCTGGACATCGGCACGATGATAATGCAATTTTCCATTAAATGCCAGTGATACCGACCGCCCTCCTGCGCTGGTGCCGACCGGCTCCCCTGCTCCCCCCATGGTCAACGCCGGGGGATAACGGGCAGGTCCGGCGTCCCCAGGTTGATCGCCCATGGGACTTGACCGAAGGAACGCGGGCCATCACAGGGGATGATGATGGTTATTCGTATGGAAGACATCGCCGGCCTGGGCTTCTCGGGTGTCGCGAACACCGAGCGGATCGGGCCGGTCACGCTGGGCGATGTGCTGCGGGGGGAGTTCGTGGTTCCGCTCGGCCTGCGCGGCCTCGCCCTGGCCCGTGAACTCGGCGTGCCATCCAACCGCATCACTGAGATCGTGGCGGGTGAGCGTTCCGTCACGGCTGAAATGACGATCATGCTCGGCGAGAGGTTCGGCAAATCGGCGGAGTTCTGGCTGAATTTGCAGAGGGCGCGTGATTTGGAGTTGGCGCGACGGTATCGGCAGCGGGCGGTCTAACTGGGGGAGGGCGTGTTCATTGCCTAGAGCTCGAAAATTACTCGCTAAGCCATGGAGGAATAACCACCGATGACCTTTCCGATGGCGCCGATAGGCACGGTTGCGAGGGTGCAATCTGGCTATGCATTTAAGAGTTCCCAATGGACGAACACAGGCATACCTGTGATACGGATTGGAAATGTACGTCAAGGCTGGTTGGATATCGCGGACACTGCATTTGTACCTCAGAATGCACTGCGCGATCACGTCGAATTCTTGCTACGTCGAGACGACCTAGTGATTACGATGACTGGTGAGATCGGCGACCGTGCATTGGTACGAACCGATCAGCCGTTGATGCTCAATCAGCGTGTGGGCCGCTTTTCTGTGACTGAGCCGGCAAAGCTTCACAAGATTTATCTTTACTACGCACTAGGATTACCTGAAGCCCGAACAACGTTGCGATTAGTTGCCCATGGTGTTGCTCAGCCGAATATCAGCCCTTCGGCAATTCACCAATGTCAGATACCTCTCCCACCCCTCCCCATCCAACGCCGCATCGCCTCCATCCTGGGCGCCTACGACGACCTGATCGAGGTGAACCGGCGGCGCATCGCGGTGCTGGAGGAGATGGCTCGGCGCCTGTTCGACGAATGGTTCGTCCACTTCCGCTTCCCCGGCCACGAAGGCCACAGGATGGTCGAGACGGAGCATGGGCGGTTGCCGGAGGGGTGGGAGTGGTCGCGCCTCGACGGCATGTTGGTACTTCAACGTGGCTTTGATCTACCGAGCGCCGAGCGACGTTTCGGACCGTACCCGATCGTGACCGGGTCCGGCATTGGTGGTTTTCATGCGGAGGCACGGGTCAAGGCGCCCGGCGTTGTGACCNNGAAGATCAGGGACGATTGGAAACGTCTTTTTGGTTCATAACGCCTTTTGGCCACTGAACACTGCCCTCTATGTGAAGGAGTTTCGCCGGTCATCGCCAGTGCATGCCCTCCAAGGCTGTTCAACGCTATGAA
>DIUL01000147.1 GCA_002422345.1 Acetobacteraceae bacterium UBA6159 | reverse complement strand
GCCCGGAAGCCCGGATCACCGGCGAAAAGATCGCGGTCGCCGTCGAGGCCATGCGGGCGAACGTGCTGGAAGGCGCGATCCCGTTCCGCCGCGCCTACTTGCGGGCCATGATCGACAATGTGGAGGTGGACGATGAGGAAGTCCGCATTCACGGCCGCAAGACCGTTCTCGAACGCCTCGTGATGGGGGACGGGATAGCTCCGGCCGGAGTTCCCAGTTTTGTTCGTAAGTGGCGCGCCCGAAGAGATTCGAACCCCCGACATTCGACTTAGAAGGTCGATGCTCTATCCAACTGAGCTAAGGGCGCCCCGCTCGGCCTGAAAACCCCACGCCGATACCAGACCCCAGTATAATAGCCCCGTTTCCCCCTTACCACCCTCATCCGGACACGCTTGCCTCCCCGTCCCCCAGGGTGCCACTCTCACCGCCGCCAGCGGCACAGGCCGGCCGGCATGCGGGGGAGAGACCAATGGAACTCAAGGGCACGGTCGCGCTGGTGACCGGCGGCAACGGCGGACTCGGCCAGCGCATCTGCCACGCGTTGGCGCGTGAAGGCGTGCACATCGCCGTCATGTACGCCCAAAGCCGGGAACAGGCCGAGAGCGTGGCGCGCGACCTCGCCTCCCGCTACCAGATCAACGCCGCCGCCTTTGCCTGCGACATCACCGACGGCGCCGCCATCGAGACGCTGATCGGCGACGTGACCCGCCGCTTCGGCCGGCTCGACATCCTGATCAACGACGCCGCCTACAACAAGGCGATCCGCTTCGACGACCTCGACAACCTGACGCTGGAGGTGTGGGAGAAGATCATGGCGGTCAACCTGACCGGCCCCATGCAGATGATCAAGGCGGTCGCGCCAATCATGAAGGCGCAGGGACAGGGGCGGATCGTCAACATCTCCTCGGTCGCCGGCCTGCATCCGACCGGGTCCTCCATCGCCTATGCGGTATCGAAGGCGGGGCTGATCCACCTGACCCGCTGCATGGCCGTGGGCCTCGCGCCCGAGACGCTGGTGAACTGCGTCGCCCCCGGCCTGCTGGAAGGCACCCGCGCCACCGCCAACCTGCTGCCCGAGCATATCGAGCGGTCGGCCGCCGGCGCAGTGCTGAAGAAGGCCGCCGACAAGGATGATTGCGCGGACATGGTGGTGACCATGTGCCGCACCGATACGATGACCGGTCAGACGACCGTCATCGACGCCGGCCGGGTCTTCCACTGAAACCCGGCCGAGTTGAGGTTCGCGCAAGAACCCGATAACCTGCGGCGCAGCGACCACGGCAACGGTACGATTACAGAAGGCAAAGCGTAACATTATGTCCGAAACGAAGGTAAAGCCCGTCAGGGTCCAAAATCCGAACGCAGCCGCGGTCCGCGTTGCGTTCGATCCGCTGCGGCCGACCGACAAGCCGCAGGAATTCTATGAGGATATCAAGCAGAAATTCGCCGAAGCGCGCGACCTGCGCCTCAGCTACCGGCCGGACGGACGGGCGCAGTACACCTCGGAACTGACGGGTGACCTGGCGAAGTATGAGGTCGATCCGTGGGTTGAGGAAATCATCCAGCGTGACCCGATCAACGACACCGTGGAATGCCTGTTCATCGGCGGCGGCTTCTCCGCCCTGCTGACCGCGGCGCGCCTGCGCGAGAAGGGCGTCGAGAGCATCCGCATCGTGGAGCGCGGCGGCGATGTCGGCGGGACTTGGTACTGGAACCGCTACCCGGGCGCCGCCTGCGACGTCTCGGCCTATGACTATCTGCCGCTGCTCGATGAGCTCAACTATGTCCCCGGCAGCTTCTTTGCCAAGGGGCCGGAGATCTTCGCGCATTGCCAGGCGATCGCGCGTAAATACAATCTGTATGAACTCGCGGTGTTCCAGACCACGGTGACCTCCACCGTGTGGGACGCGGCGGCGAAGCTGTGGCGCGTCAGCACCGATCGCGGCGACGTCCTGTCCGCCCGCTTCGTGATCTGCGCGAACGGCACCCTGTCCAAGCCCAAGCTGTCGAAGATCGACGGGATGGAGACGTTCAAGGGCCATTCGTTCCATACCTCGCGCTTCGACTATGCCTATACGGGGTCGGATCTTTCCAACCTCAAGGACAAGGTTGTCGGCATCATCGGGACCGGGGCGTCCGCCGTGCAGATCATTCCGCGCCTGGGTCGGGCGTCGAAGGAACTGTTCGTGTTCCAGCGCACACCGTCGGCGATCGACATCCGCGACGATATCCCGACCGATCCCAACTGGGCGGCGGCGTTGAAGCCCGGCTGGCAGAAGGAACGCCTGCAGCGCCACATGCAGGGTCCGCAGCTGACCGAGCAGCAGAAGGCCGATCTGGCCGCGCTGCCGCGGGATGTGAAGATCCAGCGCCAGGAAAACCAGAACATCGAGCATCAGATGCGCATCCACGCGCGCGTCGATGAGATCGTGAAGGACAAGGCCACGGCCGAGGCGCTGAAGCCCTGGTACATGCATCGCTGCAAGCGCCCCTGCTACGATGACGAGTACCTCCCGGCGTTCAACCTGCCGAACGTCCACCTGGTGGACACCAACGGCAAGGGCGTGACCGAGATCAACGAGCGCGGCGTCGTGTTTGAGGGGACGGAATATCCCGTCGACGTGCTGATCTATGCCACCGGCTTCGAAGTGCAGGTGACCGGGATCTACAATGACATCCGCGGCGAGAATGGCCTGGAACTGAACGAGAAGTATGCCGATGGCATGCGGACCGTGCTGGGCATCCACTCGGCCGGCTACCCGAACCTGTTCATCATGGGCGGGTATCAGGCGTCGTTCCAGTTCAATCTGACCTTCATGCTGCAGACGCAGGGCCAGCACATTGCCGAATGCGTGAAGTACGTCCGTGACCACGGCTTCACGACGATCGACGCCAAGCCGGAGACGGAGCAGTGGTGGGTGGATGAAGTGATCCGCCATCGCGGCAAGACCAACCGGAACAAGGAATGCACCCCCGGCTACTATAACTTCGAGGGTGAGTCGAACCGGCGCCAGGACGGCAACTACAACGGCGGCTTCCTGCAGTATTACACGCACATGCAGGCGCTGGAGAAGGAAATGGCACAGCATTTCGTCTTCAGCTGAGCCTTTGACGACGACGTCCGGGGGCAATGTCGCCCCCGGACTGCCACCGTATGTATCGACAATGTTGACACACAGGCGACCCAGGCCCATAAGGGCGTCATGAAGGTCGTCGTAAAGAAATGGGGCAACAGTGCCTCGGTCCGCATTCCCGCATCGGTGATGACGGCGGCATCCCTGTCGCTCGATCAGGCCGTCGATGTTCGGGAAGAAGCCGGCCGCATTATCATCGAACCGATCCGTGAGGAAACCCCGGATATCGAGGCCCTGGTTGCCGGCATCACGGACGAGAACCTCCATGCCTCGGTCGATTTCGGGACGCCCGTTGGCCGGGAAACCTGGTGACACGGCCGACGGCCGTGCCGGACGCGGGGGACGTCGTCTGGCTCCAATTCGATCCACAGGCCGGGCACGAGCAGGCGGGGCATCGGCCTGCGCTTGTCCTCAGCCCCGCGAGCTATAACGGGAAGACCGGGTTGATGGTCTGCTGTCCGCTGACGACGCGGATCAAGAACTATCCGTTTGAAGTACCGATCGCCGGCACACCCGCCGTCGTTGTCCTGTCCGACCAGGTCAAGAACCTCGACTGGCGTGCCCGCAAGGCGGTGCGGAAGGCGCGGGTGTCGGACCAGGAACTCGCACAGGTCCGCGCCAGGCTGCGCGCCCTGATCGGCTGACCCGCGCCCCTCAGTAAGCCGCCTCCAGCAACCGCATCGCATCCTCGATCTGCTCCGCCGCCGACCGCACGCCGGCATTGGCGTTGAAGTTCTTCACCGTCTCATTCGCGATGTTCCGCAGGTCGTCCGGCGGGATCTGCAACTGCCGCAGCCGCGTCGGCACGCCGATCCGCGTGTACATCCCCTCCAGCGTATCCGCCACGGCCAGCGCCGCCTCCCGCGCCGTCATGCCGTCCTGCCAGACCGCCAGCGCCTCGGCCACCTGGCGCGCGGAGCGTAGGTCGACTGCTTCCGAGAGCCGGATCTTCGGCGCATGCACGACCGAGGTCGATTCCCCCTGCCCCACATGCGGATACCGCACATGCAGCGCGGTGGAGACGGCATAGTTGCCGGAGAAAGCACCGCCGCGGAACCGCCGCACGCCATCATCCTCGGCCCGGTTCTGCAGAAAGGCGGCAATGCACAGGTCCATCCGTGGGGCCGGGTTGTCGATCTCCTCCACCAGCCGCGGATAGGCGCGATGGGCGAGGCGGAACGCGTGATCGCGGTCACCCTCGGCCAGCGGGTTGATGTCCAATTGCGACATGGCGCTGACCACGCTGGCGAACACGGTCGTGCCGGTGGAGCGGATCAGGTCCGGCGGGGCGCTCATCAACGCGCCTTCATCGAGGAAGATCGCCTGCGGCCGCGTCTTCGGATCGAAGTATTCCATCCGATGGTCCAGGTCGGGGTTCTTCAACCCGGTCCCGGCCCGGTTCATCGCGCTGGTCGGCGTCGTCGGGATGTTGATGATCGGCGGCTTCGGCGCCATCAGCCGCGGGCTGTAGGCCGGCGCGCCATCCGGATATTGCGTCATGATCTCGAACGGATCGCCCGGTTCGGCGAGAAAGATCGCCACCGCCCGTGTCGCCACGATGACGCTGCCGCCACCCACCGCGATCAGCAGGTCCGCCCCGGCCTCGGTCGCGGCCTCCCTGGCGGCGCTGACCGAGGCATAGGTGGAATCCTTCTCGATCCCGTCATAGACGCCCGCGTACCGGTTGCCCAAGGACGCCTCGATCCGTTGGACCGTGTCGGTGCGGCGATTGACCGAGGGGGAGCAGACCACGAAGGCCCGTTTCGCGCCAAGCCGAGCGACCTGGTCCTTCAGCGACTCCTCGATCACCTGCCGGCCGCAATGCAACCGCCACGCATAGCCCGCGGCCTTGAAGGCACCCTCGCTCATGCTCGTCCCCCCGTGGATGAATCAGCACCCGGGAAAGTCCCCCCCTGGCGCGCCTCCCTCGAAATCGCCTACCTGAGCCCAACCGTCAAATAGCGCCCGCCGGAGAATGACCCGACCATGACCCACACGATCGACCAGGCCCAGGCCCTGGCCGCCTTTCAACGCGCCGCCGCAGGTACGCAGGAGGTCTTCGGCGACTTCTTCCTCAGCCGCCTGTTCGGGTTCGAGATCACCTATCCCGACAATGCCTGCGAGGTCGCCTTCGACGTCCAGGCCTTCATGTTCAACCCGCGCGGCGGCGTGCATGGCGGCGTGCTGGCAACCGCCTTGGACATCTGCATGGGCCACCTGATCAACCACGAAGCCAGCCCCGGGGCGACGCTGGAGCTCAAGGTGCAGTACCTGGCACCCGTCAGCACAGGCCGCGTGGTCTGCCGGGGCGAAGCGCTCCGCAAAGGCGGCACCTGGTTCCTCCGCGCCGAGGCCCGTGGCTCCGACGGCACCCTGATCGCCTTCGCCACCTCCACCTGGAAGCTGCTGAAGCGCAAGGTTCCGCCCGCGTAACAGGACGCCGGCTACCCGACCGGGGCGACTCGTGTTAAATCCCGCGTGCCCCGCCAACACCGATCGACGCAATACCGCGTGCAACTACAGGTCCCCGTCGCGGCCTGTGGTCATGAGAGAAAATAAGCGGGGGGAGGTTCTGAATGTTTAAATTTGTCACGGCGCTGCTGGCCGCGATCCTGCTCCTTCCTCAGGCCGCGGTCCACGCACAATCCTATCCGACGAAACCAATCCGCTTCGTCATCCCCTTCGGTCCCGGTTCCGCCAGCGACGCCCTTGCCCGCATCGCCGGCCACGAACTCTCCCTCTCGCTCGGCCAGCCGATCGTGGTGGTGCACAAGCCGGGGGCCGATGGCGCGATTTCGGCGGTCGAAGTGCAGCGTTCGGCGCCCGACGGCTATACGTTCCTGTTCGGCACCAACAGCCCGCTCGCGGTCGTGCCGAACATGCGGAAAGAGCCGCCCTACAACGTCATGACCGATTTCACGCCGGTCACGTTCCTGGGCGACAACACGTTCTTCGTCGTCGTGCATCCCTCGGTTCCCGCCAAGACGGTGGCTGAACTGGTTGCCTATGGAAAGGCCAACCCAAGGACGCTGAACTATGCGTCGGGCAACACCTATGCCCTGGTCGCCTCGGGCATGCTCGCCACCAATAACGGGATCGACATGACATCGGTTCCCTACAAGTCCGAGCCCGACGCGATTCTCGATCTGCTCGCCGGACGGGTGCAACTGATGCTGGGCACCTCGACCTCCACCGCCGCGCATATCCGCGACGGCAAGCTGCGCGCGCTGGCGACCACCTTCCATCAGCGCAGCCCGCTGATGCCCGAGCTGCCCTCGATCACCGAAGCCGGCCAGCCGGCCTTCCCGGTCGGCCCCTGGTTCGCGCTGGTCGGTCCGGCCGGGCTGCCGGCGGACATCGTGACCAAGATGAACAAGGAAATGGTCGCCGTCCTGGCCAAGCCCGCGGTCAAGGACGCGATGGCCAAGCACGGCTTCATCGCCCGCTCCTCCACGCCCGAGGAACTCGGCGCCTACATGAAGGACCAGCTCGGGGTGTGGAAGAAAGCCCTGAAGGACGCCAATATGGAGCCGCAATAACACGCCGGCGCCCGGTCCCCCGGATCGGGCGTCCCCCCTCGGTCAGTCCGATCCGTCCCCGTGACGGCATTCCAACCACGCCGGAAATTGCGTGCCCCGATCCAGCCCCGTAGAAAACAGGACGGAGGATCGGACATGGCGATGGTTTCATTCACACCGAACATCCAGCGGCACGTGCCCTGCCCCGATACCGAGGCGGCGGGCGCCACCGTGCGCGCGGTGCTGGACCAGGTCTTCGCCGGCAACCCCCGCGCCCGCGCCTATGTGCTGGATGACCAGGCGGCGCTGCGCAAGCACATGATCATCTTCATCGATGGCGAGATCATCCGCGACCGCGCGCGCCTGTCCGATCCCGTGACCGCGGCAAGCCATATCCACGTCTATCAAGCCCTTTCCGGAGGCTGAGCATGAGCGACTCCCTGATCGTCTCCACCCGCAAGGGCCTGTTCCGCGTCGCCCGCCGCTCCGGCGGCTGGGCGGTGGAAAGCGTAGATTTCCTCGGCGACAACGTGTCCCTGACACTGGCCGATCCGCGCGACGGACGCTGCTATGCCGCGCTCGACCACGGCCATTTCGGGGTGAAGGTGCATCGCTCCACCGCCACGGGATGGGAGGAGATCGCGACCCCCGCCTACCCGCCCAAGCCCGAGGGGCTGGAGGAGAACGACATGTGGGGCCGTCCCGTGCCCTGGAGCACGGCGCGCATCTGGGCCCTGCAACCGGGCGGCGCCGCCCAACCCGGCGTCCTCTGGTGCGGCACCCTGCCCGGTGGCCTGTTCCGGTCGGCCGATCATGGCGAAAGCTGGGAGATGGTCCGCTCCCTCTGGGACCACCCCGGCCGGAAGCGCTGGATGGGCGGCGGGGCCGATCTGCCCGGCATCCACTCCATCATCGTCGATCCCCGCAACGCCGATCACGTCTGGATCGCCGTATCCACGGGCGGCATCTGGTTCACCGAGGATGGCGGCAACGCCTGGACCCAGCGCGGCGAGGGCATGCGCGCCGACCATGTCCCGCCCGAACTCGTCCATGACCCCATCGCCCAGGACGTCCATTGCCTGATGCAGTGTGCGGCCCAGCCCGAACGGATGTGGGTGCAGCACCACAACGGCATCTTCGTCTCCTCCGACGCCGGGCGGAATTTCACCGAGATCACCGGCGTCCAGCCCTCGGCCTTCGGCTTCCCCGTGGCCGTGCATCCGGCCGATCCGGACACCGCCTGGTTCGTGCCGGGGATCAAGGACGAAAAGCGCATCCCCCTCGATGGCCGCCTGGTCGTCACCCGCACCCGCGATGGCGGCCAGACCTTCGACATCCTGACCAATGGCCTGCCGCAGGTGCATGCCTATGACCTGGTCTACCGCCATGCCCTGGCGATCGACCCAACCGGCGACCGCCTCGCCTTCGGCTCCACCACCGGCGGGTTGTGGGTAACCGAGGACCAGGGCGACCGCTGGACCGAGATCACCCACACTTTGCCCCCGATCCACGCCGTCACCTTTGCCTGATCGCGCGCCGCTTCAATCCGCCGCCGTATCGGCGTAGCCTCCCCCGTGCCGCCGGTCGGCCCTTCCCCTGGCCCTGCCCACGCAAGGGCCGACGCGGCCATGAAAGGGAGCAAACAATGTCCGATCATCAGGCGCCCGCGATCCACTCCGGGCTACCCTTCGCGGATAAGGTGCGGGAGGTGGGGACAGACGAGCCCTTCCGCTGGCTCACGGCCGGGTGGCGGGATTTCCGCCGGTCCGGGATCATCAGCCTGGCGCATGGCCTGGTCTTCGTCGCCGCCGGCTTCCTGCTGACCGTGGCGCTGGCCGCGGCCGGCCTGGTCTATCTGATCGCACCCCTGATCGTGGGGTTCATGCTGGTCGGCCCGGCGCTGACCGTCGGCTTCTACGGCATCAGCCGGGATATCGAGGCCGGACGCGGTCCCTCCTTCGCCGGCGCCTTCCTCGCTTGGCGCGCCAACCCCTTCCCGCTGCTTGGCCTCGGGCTGGCGCTGGTGCTGTTCCTGATCGTCTGGATGCGGCTCGCGGCGATGATTTTCGCGATCTGCTTTCCCTATACGACGCTCGACGTACAGGCCCTGCTGAATGCCGCGCTATTCACGCAGGAGGGGATCACCTTCCTCGCCATCGGCACGATCGTGGGCGGCTTCATGGCGACGCTGGCCTTCACCTTCGGCGCCTTCTCCCTGCCGCTGCTGCTGGACCGGAAGGTGGGCATCCTGGAGGCAATCGCGACCAGTGCCGTCGCCGTCGTGCTGAACGCCAAGGCGATGGCGGTCTGGGCCGCGCTGGTCGTGCTGTTCACCGCCGCGGGGCTGGCCGCGGGCTATGTCGGGCTGGCGGTCACGCTGCCGCTGATCGGGCACGCCACCTGGCACGCCTACCGGGCCGTCATTCGGGACTGATCCACGCTTTCCAATCCCCCGCCCCTTCTGCATGCTGGTCCCAACCAGCAGAGGGGGCGGAGCGGCCATGGCAAGCGCGACCAGCAACGGACAGGCGATCGGCGCCTTCATCGCCGCCGCGAGCGACCGCGTTGCCCCGCCCGAGGTGATCGACGCCGCCCGCCTATGCCTCGCCGACTGGATGGGCGTGGCGATCGGCGCCGCAGCCGAACCGGCCGGCCGCATCGTGCGGGAGACGATCGCCCTCTGGTCCGGCACCGGTTCGGCCAGCGTGATCTTCGGCGGCAAGGCGCCATCGCCCTTCGCCGCACTGGCGAACGGGACGCTCGCGCACTGCCTGGACTTCGACGACACCTATGTCGATGCCGTCACCCATACCAGCGCGCCCGTCTGGGCCGCGACCCTGGCCCTGGGTGAGGAAACCGGCGCGTCCGAGGCCGCCATGCTCTCCGCCTTCATCACCGGGTTCGAGGTCGCGGCAAGGGTCGGCCACGGCCTGGGCCAGGGCGCCACGGCCCGAGGCTGGCACAGCACCGGCGTGTTCGGCCGGATCGGTGCCGCCGCCGCCTGCGCCGCCCTGCTCGGCCTCGACGCAGACCGGGCCCTGCACGCGGTGGCCCTGGCGGCGACGCAGACCAGCGGGCTGACAGCTTCCTTCGGGACCATGGCCAAGCCCTTCCACGCGGGGAAGGCCGCGATGGACGGCATCCTGTCCGCCCGCCTCGCCGCCGGCGGGTTCAGCGGCGCGACGGGGTTGGTGGAGGCCGGCGGCGGGCTGGACAATGCCGTGATCCAGGATGGATCGCTTTCGATCACGCCCGTGGTGTTTGATGACTGGCGCATCCTGCGGAACAGCTTCAAGCCCTATGCCGCCTGCCACCTGATCCATCCGGCGATCGACGCCGCCCGCGCCTTGCTGGACCGGACCGGACCCGGAGCCATCAGCGCCATCCGCGCCGATATCGGGCCCCTGGCGCTGAAGATCACCGGCCAGGGCGACGGGCGGCCGGACACCGCGCTCGCCGGGAAGTTCGACCTGCGTTACTGCGTGGCCCTCGCGCTGCACGGGCGGGATGTCTCCGCCGCCGACTTCCGCGAACCCTGGTCGCTGGAACCCGCGGTTGCCGAGACCGCGTCCAGGGTGGATGTGCGCCACCACCCCGACATGGGGTTCGCCTCCGCCGGCCTGGCAGTCGACACCGAAGGCGGAACGATCACGGCGCATGTCCCCGTCGCCAAGGGCCACCCCGGCAACCCGATGTCCTGGGACGACATGGACCGCAAGTTCGACGGCCTGGTGGCCCCGTCCTTGCACAACCGGACCGGCCTGATGCTGGACCTGCTGCGCGGCTTCGGCCAGGGAACGGCCCTTGCCGAAGTGCGCGGCCTGCTCGCCGGCCTGCCGCCCGCCTAGTAGGGATCACCCACGAAGATAAAGGTGGTCCCCGTCACGATCGGCGCGCTCGCCCCCACGAAGGACACGTTCACATCCTTCACCTGGCGCGATCCGGCGCGCCCGGAGGCCTGCAACGCGCCCTCGATGATGTGCCACAGCCCGTGGATACGGCCTGTGCCCAGGCTGCCGCCGAAGGTGTTCAGCGGCAGGTCGCCATCCAGCTCGATCCGTCCGTCCTGGATGAAGTCCAGCGCTTCACCCTCCTTGCAGAACCCGTAGGATTCCAGGCCGTAGATCACGGATGCCGAGAACCCGTCATAGATCTGCGCCACGTCCACATCCGTCGGACTGAACCCGGATCGTTCCCAGGTCAGCTTGGCCGAACTGCTGCCGCCTTCCATGTAGCTCGAAAGGCTGCCGATGCGGCCCGCCACCTCGAAATGCAGGCGCTGGCCATAGCCCGCGATATAGGCCGGCTTCGGCTTCAAATCCCGCGCCCGTTCGGCCGTTGTCAGCACGACGGCCACCGCCCCCTGCACCGGGATGTCGCAGTCGAACAGGCAGAACGGATAGGCAACCATCCGTGAGTCCAGGTAGTCCTCCTTCGTCAGCGGCGTGCCATGAAAATACGCGTGCGGATTGTGCTGCGTGTGCTTGCGCTGCGTGACTGCCAGCGTCGCCATCTTCTCCCTGTCCTGGCCATGCCGTTCCAGCCAGCGTGTATAGGCAACCGCCATGCCCTGCCCCGGCCCACCGAACCCATAGGGCGCGGTGAACTGCGCCGCCCCCTGCGCGAGCGTCCCCGGCAGGTTCTGATAGGTACCACGAGGATTATGCATCGCCCGCCAGACGACCGCGTATTTGCACACGCCAGCCAGCAGCGCGTTCACCGCCTGCTGCACCGCCCCGCCGATATTCGTCGTCCCCACCTGGATGTGCCAGGTCAGGTTCGGCAATTTCAGCATCGCCATCATGCAGTTGACCGAAACGACCGAAATCCCGTCGATCTCGGCATGCCCCGTCGCCGGAAGCTCCGGATAGGTCGCCAGCCCGTCGATATCCGCCATCTCCAGCCCGGAATCGGCGACCGCGCCCCGCACCGCCTCCAGCGCATGCGCGGCCAGAGGGATATCGGCCGAACGAGTCACCTTGGAATAGCCCACGCCGCTGATGGCGATCTTGCACCGGTTGTCCCACATGTCCCGTTCCCCCTTAATCCGCGAGCCGGAACTGCGGCAGCGTGATGTCGTCATTCAGCGGTTCGAACACGACCTCCACCCGGCGGCCCACCTTGGCCTCGGTATACGGAACACCCAGCAGGTTGCCCGCCATCAGCGCGCCCGGCGCGTCGTCCAGTTCCACAACGATCGACGCATAGGGCACGACCGAGGCAAACCGCTTGTCGCCGGTGTGATACATGATCGTATAGGCATAGATCGTTCCGGCCCCGCGCACCGGCTCGAACTTCAGGTCGACGCCCATGCACTGCACGCAGGTCGGATAGGGCGGGTGCTGGATGTTCCCGCAGGACTGGCAGCGCTGCAGCGCCAGCACACCCTGCTTCGCCGCATCCCAGAACGGCTTCGTCCACTCATTCGGCACGGGTATGGGCCGTGTCACCTTGCTCCAGTCGCTCATGGTCCTCGCCTTCCGGATGCGGCTTCCCCGCCAGCCTAGGACGCGCCGGCGGAACCGACCAGAGCCACGCCCGCCCACCAC
>DIUL01000214.1 GCA_002422345.1 Acetobacteraceae bacterium UBA6159 | reverse complement strand
GGTCGCAGGCGATTCCTCAAAGGCTCGGCCGGTGTCGGTGCGGCATACGGGCTGTCGACCCTGGCCGCCTGCTCCGGAGGCGACACTCAAAGCCCGGTCATCGAGAGCCATTTCCTGAACCTGAAGGCGATCGCGGACGCCGGCGATCTGTATTTCGTCGAAGGCGCGCAAGTTTCGAAAGTTCTGCCGATCACGAAAGAGGCCCTCGACGCGGCCCTCGAGCAGAAGCCTTACCTGTCCGCTGTGTCGTCGGGGATCACGCACTACATCGAGGGGGTCAGAAAGACCCCGGACCTGGTCGCCTACGGCTATATCACGCGAATCGCCCGGGGGGCCGATCCTGCAGGCCATGGCCAGATCGTGAGGACGCTCACCCTCGAAACCGCTGAAGACGTCGCCGAAGGCCAGGCCGCTCTTCGGCGCGGTACCGCAAAAAAATCGCTGGAGTCGTCGAGCACCGCCCTGGCCAGATCGAGTTACTCCGACATCCAGGATCACGCGGTGACCCTGGTGCTGCAGCATCCGGATCTGATGACGGTCGATACCGACACGATCGAGGCACTGAAGATCTACATCACGTCAGCCTCGGATTTTCCCGCCTTTGTCACGTATCTCCAGAGCGCCCCTGATACCTGGAGCGTATCGGAGCCTCTGGCAAGAGCCGACGACACCCTCGTCATGCTGGACGACGGCACCGGGAAGATGGTGAATCCCGCTGTCACCAGTCTCAGCCCACAGACGCTGGACTTCATCGTCGGTATCGCCAATGAAGTGCTGCTGCTGACCCATGACGATCGGACGCTGGCGGCCGACATTGGCGACCTCCAGCCCGGTGACCCCGCGCTGGAGGAGTTCGAGGGGTGTCTTTCATTCGTCAGAAACGGCCAGACGCCCCGCTCGCTGACCCCGGACTTCTACGACACGAATTCCGGTTCGACACGGCGTAAGAGCGGAAACACGTCTGGAACCGGCTGGCAACTGGCGGCCGGAAGCAGTGCGGTCGGGGGGGGACTGGAGATCAGGATCACCTCGGAGACGAGCAGCAACGTCAAGATCAGGGTCACCAATCGCCTCGCGCGGTACATGGGGGTCTACGCGACCTTCTATGACGGGACGGGCAAGGCCATCCGTCAGTACGATGATCTGGATTCGCTCGTGTCTCCCCAGTTCTTCTTGCTGGGCATCCCGGTGCTCGAGAGCTTCCTCAACGTCAGCATCGACATTCCGGACGGGTGCAACCGACTCGATCTGGTCTGCGCCGGTGCCGGAAAGTCGACGTCGAACAGGGTCCCCGATTCGGTGGCCTCGAACGGTGCCTTGTGGACCTACGGGTTCATCATCGTTCCCCCGCCGCTGTTCCTCGCAGCCGCGGCGGCAGTCGCGCTCAACGGGTACTGGGCAACGCTGAAGAAGCTTACCGCGCCGATGAAGAAATTCATCACTGCCTCGAAAACCATCTACTACACGTTTGCCGCACAGACCAATCCAAGCTCTGCTGACGTCAATAAACTGGCAAAACACCTGACCGCGGAGTTCGTGAGCATTCCCGAGCTGTATATCGGGCTGGCTGCGGCGATCACCGGGGGCTCATTGGTCAATGCCATCCCATTCGGATCGATCGCGACCGCGATCGCCGCCGCGAATGCTGCAGGGGACTTTGCACGAGGCGTCGAGGCGATCACGAACCACCCTCGGGACACGGTCACCCGATTCATCTACGGAAACACGGTGCGGGTGACCCCTCAGTTCCCGAGCGGCAATCCGGCGGCAGGAACNNGATGCGATCGATTTCTACGGCGTGCCCAAGGACACCGGAATCTCTGCCAGCGTCGCGGCGTATGGCGGGGATGATTTCGGCCAGGCCGTCGGATCGAGGGAAGTCCTGCTGGCCGTCGGCGATTACGCCGGATTCAATCCGCCATCGAACCAGGTGACGACGGTGAACGTACCGATGACACAGTTGCTTCGTGACCTGAAGCCGACGTCGCGATACAAGAAACTGGCAGTCACCGTGGGCGCGGAGTCGAGAGACGCTGACGGCGTCCCCGCAGTGAGCTGGTTCGCCGCAGGCGATGCATTGTCGTTCAACGGGACGACGCGGCTTTGGGGCGACATCGTTGCCGAACCGCTCATGGAAGTCGGCAACATGACCATCAACTCGAGCACGCTTTTCATAGGTCGAACCTGGGCCACCCAGGAGGCCTCGGTTCTGAGCTGTGTGCCTGGCACGTCGATATCAGCCGGCACGCGCTATCTGTTCGGAAACGCCTCGTCGCGTTACAACAACGCGGCACAGGATGGCGGCGCATCGACCGGATATCTGGTCTCGGGCCAGGCCTATGCCGATGACACCTACGGCGGGGAGCGATGCGGGTTTTCGGTCCTGCCCCTCATGGCCTACGACAACTTCGGGTTCAATTCCAACCGGAATTACTATCTGGACCCCGACTCCGGGTACCTGCTGCGGCGCGTCGACTTCTTCACCTATCCGACAGCCGATGGCGGTGTTGCAATCGGCGCGGGCGATACCGCCAGGCGACCCGCCTACGACCCGCCCTCGTCGAGGCGCTCGGTCGGACGTTTCAACGCGCTGCCGAGCGCGTTGCTCGTGCACCCGAGCGGCAAGGTGGTCGCCGTATGCGCGGAGGCATCCACCATCGAAGTCCTGACGCCGCTCGATGCCCCGACCGATGACCGGGACGTTCCGGTGGCGACCATCGTGGCGCGGGTGGGCTACAACGTCGGCAATGTTTCCAGTCCGGTGGGCCTCGCCAGCACTGCAGAGGGCGTCCTGGTCGTTGCCGAAAACGGCAACGGACGTCTTCAGGCGTTCGACATCGATGGCAATCCGGTCAAGCTCTTCGACGGCGGCACGGCGCGAACCGCGCCGCTGTACAGATGGACGGCCGGAATGGAGGTGCTGGACCTGTGCATCGAAAATGGCGGGTTCATCTATGTGCTGTCGATCGACCGATCTTCGGCGTCCAGAGCCACCACGCTCGACATCTACAGGCCGGACGGGTCGTGGCTGCTGCGCCAGGCAGACCTCGATGTAAAAGTCCTGACCGTCGATGTCTGGCGGAGCATGTTCACCATGAATGGCGGGTCGACCAACCAGGCGGGATATCGCAGTTACGTTCCGGAACCCGCCATCACCTTCTGGGCACTGGGATGAGATTCCTGGTGCGCT
>DIUL01000021.1:43372-43504 GCA_002422345.1 Acetobacteraceae bacterium UBA6159 | reverse complement strand
ACGTCCCAGCCTACGGCCTGTGGTTCCTGGCTATTGTGAACGCGGGCATCTTCATCCTGTTTGCCTTCAGCTTCTTCAAGCCCAAGACGGCCCAGGATTGGCGCTCACTGGGGGCGTTCTCCGCCTTCATCG
>DIUL01000021.1:0-43314 GCA_002422345.1 Acetobacteraceae bacterium UBA6159 | reverse complement strand
CCGCAGTACCTGGGATTCGCACTCATCATGATCGGCTTCTTCTTTCAATGGCCGACGCTGGTCACCGGCCTGATGCTGCCGGTGCTGCTCGTCATGTACTGGCGTCTCGCCAAGCGGGAAGAACGCGACGTGGAAACGGCGTTTGGCGACGTGTATCGCCGCTATGCGCAAGAAGTTCCGGCATTCCTGCCCCGGCTTGGCAGGCTGTTCAAAGAAAGAAAAGAGGCCTAATCCCATGGCAACGAACGACCCGCATGCACAGCACCGCCATGGCCACGGCCAACATGGGCATCATGCCATCCACGGCGGCGGCACCATCGCCGCGGCCGGCTCCACAGACGCGGCACATGCCGGGCACGGCGGCCATGACCATGCCGCCATGGTTGCCGATTTCCGCCGCCGCTTCTGGATAACGCTGCTGCTGACGCCGGCGATCCTGCTGCTGTCACCGATGATTCAGCACCTGCCAGGCGCGCGACCGACGCGTAGGCGCGTCGGTTGGGAGTCGTGCCATCCGCCATCACTTCCTTGCAGAACCGGAGCCTCATCATGACTGCGTCTTCCAGCCCCACCCTCCAGTTCCTCGGCGCCGCGGGCACCGTGACCGGCTCGCGCTACCTGGTCGAGGCCAATGGCCAGCGCGTGCTGGTCGACTGCGGCCTGTTCCAGGGCTACAAGCAGCTGCGCGACCGCAACTGGGCGCCGTTTCCCGTCGACCCGGCGTCGATCGACGCGGTGGTCCTGACCCACGCCCACCTGGACCACTCGGGCTATCTGCCCGCGCTGGTCAAACAGGGCTTCCGCGGGCGGATCCACTGCACCCACGCCAGCGTCGCACTGTGCGGCCTGCTGCTACCCGACAGCGGACACCTGCTCGAAGAAGAGGCGAAGTACGCGGCGCGCAAGGGCTATTCGAAGCACAAGGAGCCACGGCCGCTCTATACCGAGGCCGAAGCGCGGCGCAGCCTGAGCCAGCTCAAGGGGCATGACTACGGGCGCGACATCGAGATCGCGCCGGGGTTCACGGCCCGCTTCCATCCTGCCGGCCATATCCTGGGCGCTGCCCACGTCAGCCTGGACGTGCAAGGCCAGCGCCTGCACTTCAGCGGCGACCTGGGGCGGCAGCAGGAGTCGCTGATGAACCCGCCGACGCCCCTGCCCGCCTGTGACGTGCTGGTCTGCGAATCGACCTACGGCAACCGGGCGCATGTCGCGATCGACCAGGAGGCCGAACTTGCCCCCATCGTCCGCCGGGTCGCCGCCCGCGGTGGCGTGATCGTCATCCCGGCGTTCGCCATCGGCCGTGCGCAGGCGCTCATGCTGCATCTGGCGCGGCTGCGCGAGCGCCAGGAGATTCCGCGGGTGCCGGTCTACCTCAACAGCCCGATGGCGATCAATGCCACCCGGCACTATCACGCCCACCACGCCGAGCACCATGTGTCCGACGAGGACTGTCAGCGGATGTTCGAGGTGGCCACTTTCGTCAACACGGTCGAGGAGTCGAAGGCGCTCAACCGCCAGCGCGGCCCGATGATCATCATCTCCGCCAGCGGCATGGCGACCGGTGGGCGGGTGCTGCACCACATCGAGGCGTTCGGCCCCGACGACCGCAACGCGATCCTGCTCTCGGGCTTTCAGGCCGGCGGAACCCGTGGCGCGGCGCTGGCGGCGGGGGCCAGCACTGTGCGCATGTTCGGCCGCGAGGTCCCCATCCGCGCCGAGGTTGTGCAACTTGAAGGATTCTCGGGACACGCCGATGCCGATGAACTTTTGACGTGGATGCGCACCGCGCCCTCCGCACCCGGCATCGTCTATCTCACCCATGGCGAACCCGATGCGGCCGACACGCTGCGCGGGCGCATCCAGCGCGAGCTCGGCTGGCGCGCACGCGTACCGGAGCACCTGGAGCGCGTTGAACTCGAGGGTGCGCGATGACCACCCAGGTCCCGGACCACACCCGCCTGCGCGTCACCCGCGCCGGCATCGACACCTACCAGCAGCCGGTGGTCTATATGCACCGCGACTGCGAGGTCTGCCGTGCCGAAGGCTTCGCCGCGATGACCCGTGTCAGGCTGGACGTCGGCGGGCGCAGCCTGGTGGCGACGCTGAACGTGGTCGTGAGCGACCGGGTCGGCCTGCATGAAGTCGCGCTATCGGAAGTTGCATGGGCGCTCCTGGAACCCACGCCCGATGCCATGGCCCGGGTCCGCCACGCGGAACCGGCGGCCTCGGCCGGCGCCCTGCGCGCCAAGGTGTTCGGCGCGCGGCTGGACGACGCGCAGTACGGCGCCCTGGTGCAGGACGTGATGGCAAGCAGGTTGTCGGACCTGGAGCTGGCCGCCTTTGTCACGGCCAGCGCGGGCGACCGCCTGGACCATGCAGAGACCACCGCCCTGACCCGCGCCATGATCGCCGTTGGCCAACGACTGGACTGGGGCGAAGGGCCAGTGCTGGACAAGCACTGCGTCGGCGGCCTGCCGGGCAACCGCACCACACCGATCGTGGTGGCCATCATTGCTGCGCTGGGCTACCGCATCCCGAAGACCTCGTCCCGCGCGATCACGTCGCCCGCGGGCACCGCCGACACCATGGAAGTCATGGCGCCGGTTGCGCTCGACCTGGCGGCGATGCGCCACGTGGTCGAACGCGAGGGCGGCTGCATCGTCTGGGGCGGCAACGTGCGCCTGAGCCCGGCCGACGACATCCTGATCCGGGTCCAGCGGCCGCTGGATTTCGACAGCGACGGCCAACTGGTCGCCAGCGTGCTGTCGAAGAAGATCGCCGCCGGCTCCACCCACGTTCTGATCGACATGCCGATCGGCCCTACTGCCAAAGTGCGCAGCGACGCCGCCGCCGACAGCCTCGGTGCACGGCTCGAGCACACCGCCGGCGCGCTCGGTTTGCAACTGGGCATCCATCGGTCCGACGGCACGCAGCCGGTGGGTCGCGGGATCGGCCCGGCACTGGAAGCACGCGATGTGCTGCAGGTGCTGCGCAATGCCCCCGATGCACCCGTGGACCTGCGCGAACGTGCGCTGGCCCTGTCTGCCGCGCTGCTGGACATGGCGCCCGGCAGCCACGCGGGCACCGGGCTTGAACGCGCGCGCGGCGTGCTGGACTCCGGCGCGGCCCTGTCCAAGTTCCTGGCGATCTGCGACGCCCAGGGCGGGTTCCGCGAACCGCCGAAGGCGGCGTTCACCGCCGACGTCACGGCGACGGCGTCGGGGCGTATTGCGACGATCGACAATCGCCGCCTGGCGCGACTCGCCAAGCTGGCGGGCGCACCGGCCTCCGCCACCGCCGGCCTGGAAACGAGCCTTCGGATTGGCGACACGGTGGAGCGCGGACAGCCCCTGCTGACGCTGCATGCGCAGTCGCCCGGAGAACTGGCCTATGCCCTGGAGCACGCCGCAGCGCTGCAACCCTTCGTCCTCAAGGAGGTTCCATGAACCGCGTGCTGATGCCGTTCCCGTCCGATGCCGCGCTGGCCGGCGCCATCGCCCAGCCCCTGCAGGCGCGTCTTGCGCCCGTGGCCTGGCGGCACTTCCCCGATGGCGAGTCGCTGGTGACCCTGGACGACACGCTGGCCGGTGCCGACGTGGCGATCCTGGCCAGCCTGCGCAGCGCCGATGCCCTGGCCCTGCCCTTGCGCTTCGCCGCCTTGACGGCGCGCGAGTTCGGGGCGCGCTCGGTCGGCTTGATCGCCCCCTATCTGGGGTACATGCGCCAGGACACCCGCTTCCATCGCGGTGAGGCGGTCAGCACGCCGCTGTTCGCGCAGTTCCTGGAAGAGGCATTCGACTGGCTCGTGACCGTGGACCCGCACCTGCACCGCGTCGAGCGCCTGCAGTCGCTTTACCGGATCCCGACGGGCCACGTGTCGGCAACGCCCGCCGTCGCCGACTGGATCGCGAAGACAGTGCCCGACGCGGTACTGATCGGACCCGACAGTGAGAGCGAGCAATGGGTGGCGGGCATCGCCGCCCGCTCCGGCATGCCGTACCAGGTGCTGGCCAAGGAGCGGCATGGCGACTACGACGTGCGCGTGAGCCTGCCCGACCCGGCGGCCGTGGCCGGCCGGACCCCGGTCCTGATCGACGACATCGTGTCGTCCGGGCACACGATCCTTGAGACCCTCGCGCACCTGCGCCGGCTGTCGCTGCCGCCACCGATGCTGGTCGCCATCCATCCGGTGTTCGCGGGCGATGCCTATGCCCGCCTGCAGGAGGCGGGCCTGGCCCGTATCGTCAGCACCGACACCATTGCCCACCCGTCGAACGCGATTGCGCTGGGCGCGGACCTTGCCGCCGCGGCATCGCCCCTGATGACCGCATCGACCCCGTCCCCGGAGAACCCATGAACCTGCATCTGAACTGCTGCACCGCCGACCAGCTGTCGGCCGCCGAGCGTCAGCGAATCTCCGAACTGGCCACGGCCCACCGGCAGGCCGACCCGGCCTTCGCCCACTGGGCGGCCGGTTACGGCGTGATTCGCCACGACCCGCTCACCCAGCTCCGGGTCCGCCAGATGGTGGACGAGCTGATCGCCCTGGGCCGCATGCCCGACGCCGGCACCGCCTGGCAGCGGCTCGCCGCGGCCGACCGCGTCACCAGCGCCGGCATGTGGCTGGTGGCCCACATGACCTACAGCCAACGGGTCCGCACCGACGGTGCGGCCCTCGGGGCCGATGATTTCAAGCCCACGCCCGAGGGCCACACCGGCGGGTCCCTCAACATGGTGCCCGCCTACGCGGGCTACCTGCTGATGGACGCCCTGGATGGGGTGACCCGCGCCTGGATGATGGGCCAAGGGCACTGCGTGGCCGCCATCGACGCGCTGAACCTGCTGGTCGGCAACATGACCGCCCGGCACGCCGAACGCTATGACCGCTCCGACGCGGGACTGAGCCGGTTCGTCGGCGACTTCTATGCCTACACCCTCAATCCGGACGGCACGCCGGCGTCTCCGCTGGGTTCCCACGTCAACGCACACACCGCGGGCGGCGTGATGGAGGGCGGCTATCTCGGTTTCGCCGAACTGCAGTACGTGCATGCGCCGCTGAAGGACGAGCGCCTGGTGGCGTTTCTCAGCGACGGCGCGTTCGAGGAGCAGCGCGGCAGCGACTGGGCACCGCGCTGGTGGCGCGCCGAGGACAGCGGCCTGGTCAGTCCGATCATCATCCTCAACGGACGACGCATCGAACAGCGCAGCCAGATCACCCAGCAAGGCGGCGAGCGCTGGCTGGACCGGCACCTGCGGCTGAACGGCTTCGATCCGATCGCGCTGGACGGGCGCGATCCAGCGAGCATCGCGTGGGGGATCCACGTGATGGAGTCGCGCCTGCAAGCTGGCGCCGCCGTCCCCGACACCGACGTGCGGCTGCCCTATGGCATCGCCGAAACCGTCAAGGGCTTCGGCTTCCCCGGCGCGGGGACCAACGCCTCGCACAACCTGCCCCTGCCCGGGAATCCGGCAAAGGATGCCGATGCACGCGCGCTTTTCAATGAAGGCGCCGCGGTGCTGTTTGTGGCCGCCCCGGAGCTTGACGCGGCCATCGCCGCGCTCAACAGCCATGATGGCCAGCAACGGGTGCGCGAGCGGGACCATGCATTGGCTGACCGCCAGGTGGTCCCGCCCCGCGTTCCAGCGATCGCCGACCGCGGAGCCGGCGGCGAGAGTTCGCCGATGACCGCGCTCGACGACCAGTTCGTCGCGATCACCGAGGCGAATCCTGAACTGCGCGTGCGCGTGGGCAATCCCGACGAGTTGCGCAGCAACAAGCTCGACCGCACCCTGGACGCGATGAAGCACCGGGTGCATGAACCCGAGCCAGGCGTCGCCGAATCGCCGACGGGCGCGGTCATCACCGCGCTCAACGAGGAAGCCGTGGTCTGCGCCGCGCTCGGCAACAAGGGCGGACTGAACCTGGTGGTCACCTACGAGGCGTTCGCACCGAAGATGCTCGGGGCCGTACGCCAGGAGCTGATCTTCGCTCGCCACCAGGCCCAGGCAGGGCGTCCGCCCGGCTGGTTGGGCGTGCCACTGGTGCTGACCTCCCACACTTGGGAGAACGCCAAGAACGAGCAGTCGCACCAGGACCCGACCATGGCCGAGGCCCTTCTGGGCGAAATGGCCGACATCTCGCGCGTGGTGTTTCCCCCTGACGCCAACGGCGCGGCCGCGGCCCTCGCCCACGCCTACGCACAGCGCGGCACCGTGACCACCCTGGTGGTGCCGAAGCGGCCGGTGCCCCACGAGCTGACGCCGCAGCAGGCGCGGGCGCTGGCGGCGACCGGCGCGGTCTGCCTGACGGGTGATCCGGCAACGGCCGCGATCCTGCTGGTCGCCACCGGCGCCTACCAGTTGCAGGAAGTGCGCCGCGCGCAGGCGCGTCTGGCCGAGCGCAACGTGGCGGCGGCGCTCGTCTATCTGGGCGAACCTGGCCGGTTCCGCGCGCCGCGCGATCCGGAGGAGGCGCAGTATGTACACGCCGACAGCTACGTGCAGGCCTTGTTCCCGACGGACCGGCCGCGCGTATTCGTCACGCACACCCGGCCCGAACCGTTCCTCGGCGCGCTGCGCAGGCTCGATACCGGCCCGGCCACGACCACGGCACTGGGTTTCGTCAACCGCGGCGGCACGCTGGACGTGCCGGGACTGCTGTTCGCCAACCGGAGCACCTGGGCACACGTGGTGGATGCGGCCGCGAGTGTGCTCGGTCAATCCCGTGGCAGCCTGTTGTCCGAAGCGGAACTGGCAGCGGTAGACGGCCGGGGCGACCCGGCAACCATCCTGCGTCCAGCCACGGGGCCGGGGCAGTGAGCCGGCCGACCTCCCCACAGATTCATCCTTGCATCCCTGCATCCTGGAAGACGGACCCATGAAACAACACGACCATCATCAACACGATCATCACGCGCATGGCGGGCATGCCTCCCATGCAGGGAAAGCTGCTCCTGGCGACGCCCACGCCGGGCACGACAAGCATGCCGGCCACAGCGTGGCGATGTTCCGCGACAAGTTCTGGCTCACGATGGTGCTGGCCATTCCCACCGTGATCTGGAGTGGAATGATCCAGCACTGGTTCGGCTACACCGCGCCGCAGTTCCCGGGGTCGGCGTACATCCCGGCGGTGTTCGGCACGATCGTGTACTTCTACGGTGGCCAGCCGTTCCTCCGCGGCGCATACAACGAGCTGCGCAATCGCCTGCCGGGCATGATGACGCTGATCTCGCTCGCGATCACCGTCGCCTTCGTTTATAGCGCGCTGGTCACGCTCGGCGTCGTCGAAGGATTGGACCTGTGGTGGGAGCTGGCCACGCTGGTGGCGATCATGCTGCTCGGCCACTGGATCGAGATGCGCTCGATCACCCAGGCCCAGGGCGCTCTCAAGGAACTCGCGAAGCTGCTGCCCGACATGGCGGTGCGGCTGGATGAGTCGGGCACCCCAAAGGAAGTCCCTGTCGCGGAACTCAAGCGCGGCGACCTGCTGCTCATCCGGCCCGGCGCGGGCATTCCAGCCGACGGTGACGTGAAGGAAGGGACCAGCGCCGTCAACGAATCAATGATCACCGGTGAGTCCAAGCCCATGGACAAGGTGGCGGGCGACAAGGTGATCGCCGGCACCGTCAACGGACAAGGCTCGCTGCGCGTCGAGGTGACAAAAACCGGCGACGAGACCGCGCTCGCGGGGATCATGCGGCTCGTCGAGCAGGCGCAAACGTCGCGCTCGCGCGCCCAGGCGCTGGCGGACCGGGCCGCGTTCTACCTCACCATCATCGCCATCGTCGCTGCCACCATCACGGCCATCGTCTGGCCACTCCTCGGTGAGTCATGGGCCTTCACGATGGAGCGCGTGGTCACCGTGCTCGTGATCGCCTGCCCCCATGCACTGGGTCTCGCCATCCCGCTGGTGACCGCGATCTCGACCACGATCGGTGCACGGAACGGCTTGCTCGTGCGCGATCGACGCGGCCTCGAAGAAGCTCGGCTCCTGGATACGGTCGTGTTCGACAAGACAGGAACGCTCACGCTCGGTTCCCATCGTGTCGTGAAGATCACCGCCGCCGAGGGATTCACCGACGACGAGGTGCTTCGCGTGGCCGCGGCCGTTCAGCGCGATGCCGAACATCCGATCGCGCAGGCGCTGATGACCAGCGCCAAGGAACAGGGCATCGACGTTCCGATGTCGCAGGGTTTCGAGTCCATGCCAGGCCGCGGTGTACGCGCAGTCGTCGAAGATCGCACGCTCCACGTTGGCGGGCCGGGGCTCCTGAGAATGCTCGGCGTCGAGCCGCCGGAGACGCTTCGTCAGGCCGCCGCATCCGCGGCCGCCGATGGCCAGTCCGCAACCTACCTGGTTGAAGGCGCTCGGGTACTCGCCGCGTTCGCGATCGCCGACGCCATCCGTCCCGAGTCCTTCGAGGCGGTCAAGCGCCTGCACGACAGCGGCGTGGAGGTTGTCCTGCTGACCGGCGATTCCACGGCGGTCGGAAACGCCGTCGCGAAGGAACTCGGCATCGACGCCGTCTTCGCCGAGGTACTCCCCGAAGACAAGGTGGCCAAGATCGAGGAACTGCAGGCCCATGGCAAGCGCGTCGCAATGGTGGGTGACGGCGTCAACGACGCGCCGGCGCTGCTTACGGCCGACGTCGGCATCGCCATCGGCGCAGGTACGGATGTCGCGGTCGAGGCCGGCGACGTCGTGCTTGTGCGCAGCGACCCGCGCGACGTGCCGGCGATCATCAAGCTGAGCAAGGCGACCTATCGCAAGATGATCCAGAACCTGTGGTGGGCCGCCGGCTACAACATCGTCGCCATCCCCCTCGCGGCTGGCGTTCTCGCCCCATGGGGGATCCTGCTGCACCCTGCGCTCGGGGCCGTGCTCATGTCGCTGAGCACCATTATTGTGGCGATCAACGCGCAGCTGTTGCGCCGGGCGGTGTAGCACAGTGATCGCCACCGACCTGTTACGACAGGCACAGCTCAGTGACGGGCGCCCTGTAATCTCCGTCCACCACCACGGCCTGGGCTTCACGCAGGCGGCACTCGCGCGCATGGGCAACCGCTTGGCGCCGGCGTTGGTCACCTTGGGCCTGTACGTGAGCGGGGCGCTCTTGAGCCTGCATTCCGACGGTCCGCAAGTGTTGCGGCCACTTGCCCTTCCTGGGCATGTTGGCCTTCGCCGCAGCGGGGTTGTTCTCGCTGCGGCTGGTCACCGCAATCGCCAGATCGGGGCATCTGAACCGCCCCGGGATTCCCGGAGACTCCATTTCTTGAGAGGATGGAGTGATGAACAAGCGAACGAGATACTCACCTGAGGTACGGGAGCGGGCGGTGCGGCTGGTCTTCGAGCACCAGGGAGAATATGGCTCGCAGTGGGCGGCGATCGGGTCGATCGCGGGCAAGATCGGTTGTACGGCCGAAACGCTGCGTGGCTGGATACGCCAGGCGGAGCGCGACCAGGGGTTGCGCGGGGGCCAGACCAGCGCGGAGCGTGACCGGCTCAAGGAGCTGGAACGGGAGAATCGAGAGCTCAAGCGGGCGAACGAGATTCTGCGCAAGGCATCGGCTTTTTTCGCCCAGGCGGAGCTCGACCGCAAAGCGAGGTGATGGTGGCGTTCATCGATGCCCACCGGGCCGAGCACGGGGTCGAGCCGATCTGCGCCGAGTTGCCGATCGCCCCGTCGACGTACTACGAGCACAAGGCCCGCCAGACCGACCCCGCCCGGCTGCCGATGCGTGCACAGCGCGATGTCGTGCTCTCTGGGGAGGTCCAGAGGGTATGGGAAGAGAACTTCCGTGTCTACGGCGCACGTAAGGTCTGGCGGCAGCTGAAGCGCGAGGGCGGGGCGGTGGCCCGCTGTACGGTGGAACGCCTGATGCAGACACTTGGGCTGCAGGGCGCGGTGCGGGGCCGGGTGTGTCGGACGACGCAGGGCGACGATGCTGCCGATCGGCCTGCTGACCTGGTGCAGCGGCAGTTTACGGCGACGCGCCCCAACCAGCTCTGGGTGGCGGATTTCACGTATGTCGCTACTTGGACGGGCTTCGTCTACGTCGCCTTCGTCATCGATGTCTTCTCGCGCCGCATCGTCGGATGGCGTGTTGCCAACTCCATGCGAACGGACCTGGTGCTCGACGCTCTGGAGCAGGCGCTGTGGTCCCGGTCGGGGACCGAGGGACTGGTGCACCACAGCGACCGTGGCAGCCAATATCTGTCGATCCATTACACGGAGCGACTGGCGCAAGTTGGCGCCCAGCCCTCCGTCGGGAGCCGCGGCGACTCGTACGACAACGCGCTGGCCGAGACGATCATCGGCCTGTTCAAGACCGAAGTAATCCGCAGGCGGGGTCCGTGGCGGAACATCGAGGCCGTCGAGTATGCCACGCTCGAATGGGTCGACTGGTTCAATCATCGTCGGCTGCTGGAGTCGATCGGT
Source organism: Acetobacteraceae bacterium UBA6159 (assembly GCA_002422345.1). Taxonomy (GTDB): domain Bacteria; phylum Pseudomonadota; class Alphaproteobacteria; order Acetobacterales; family Acetobacteraceae; genus Rhodopila. The sequence continues at coordinate 32,872 of DIUL01000021.1, read as the reverse complement.
AACGTGCCGCCGGCGGAGCTGGAACTGGCGTATCATCGCCAGCAGGAAGAGTCGGCCATGGCGGCCTGACTCAAACAAACGAGTCTCCGGAGAACCCGGGGCGGTTCAATCTGTGACCGGCCGGCGGCTCCTGGCGCTGAACGTAGGTTCCACCACGCTGAAGGGCGCGGTGTATGCACTTCCACCCGCGGGGAGCCGGGAGGCACCGCATGTGATGGAGCGCGCCCGCGCCGAGATCCCGATCGGAGACGGGCCACAGGCGGGACTGGCAGCCCTGTTCGAGACATTGTCGGAGCCGGCGCACGGCCCCGACGTGGTGGTGCACCGCATCGTCCATGGCGGTGACCTGCGCGACGCCCGCGAACTCGACGACAACCTGCTCCCAGCTTGCCGTGGAACTGTTTGCAGTCCGGATTGCGCAGTCCATAGCGGCGATGGCGACGGGAATCGGCGGACTCGACCACGTCGTCTTCTCCGGCGGCATCGGCCATCGCGCGCCCATTCTGCGTGCACGGATCGTCGCGCGCCTGGGCTGGCTCGGCTTGACGCTAGCTCCTGACGACAACGACGCTGGAGCCGTGAGGATCGACAGCGGAATTGGACCGGCCATCTGGAACGTCGCAATCGATGAGGAACGCGAACTGGCCGAATCCGCGGTGACCTGGCTCTAGCACCCGGCACGACCGGACGCGGCTGTCCGGACGGGAATCACGCGTGGATCAGTGGCGTCGTGGGGGAGCTCGATGGCATCACGGTCGAATACCCGGACTGGTGATTCAACGTGCGCGCCTCGCATACCGAGCCGGTAGCCAAGGTGGTGATCGAAGTCGGCTCGCCGGATGCTCTTGCGGCCCGGCAGGAGCAGGTGCTCGCCGCGCTGCGCCAGCCTTGATCTGCATCAAAGAACGCGGCGCCGGGCGCTCTCGGCAAGGAAGGATGCCTGCCCGCTTGCCGAAGCGCGTCTCAGAGCGACCGCGCTCATCCGGCAGGCTTCCCCGGATCATCTGTCGCGCTTTGCTGCGCCACGCCGCGCAGCGCCCGGGCACGCATAAGAAGAGCCGCCCCGGCCCAGGCAGACAGCAAAGCAAGCGGCAGCACGATGGCGAGCGGCCAGAGCAGTCCGATGAGTGCCACCGCCAGCAGGACGAGCGCCGCGCCGCTCATGATGCCGGCCTCCGCCGGTCCGAGTACCCGCCGGTCGGTGATCGCCGCGCCGACCGCGTTGCCGATGCGCAGCGCACCGGCTGCGGCGCGCGACGCGCTGCCGCCGACGCTCCTGCGCCTCAGGGATGTCTTTGCGCCCGCGGGACATACGCGGCGACGAGCGTCGAGCACGATTTCCGTTGCATTGGCGATGTCCTCCTCGTACATGGTCTCCATGGCGGCGGCGAAGCGCCCGTCCTCGACCGCGACATCGAGCTCATAATTGCCGAGCCAGCTCGAGAGATTCAGGTTGGTCGAGCCGATGCGCGCCCAACGCCCGTCGGCCACCGCAGTCTTCGCGTGGAGCATCGAGCCGTTCCACTCGAAGACGCGCACGCCTGCCTCCAGAAGCGGCCTGTAGCCCGAGCGCGAGAGCGAGCTGACGAGCGGCAGGTCGCTCGCGCCGGGAACGAGCAACCTGACGTCCACGCCGTCGAGCGCGGCGGCACGCAGCGCCTGAACGTACGGCGCGACACCGACGAAGTAGGCATCGGTGAGCCAGAGGGTCCTGCGCGCCATCGCGGCGATGAGCTGGTCCAGACGATAGAGGCCGGCGAGGTTCGGCGCAGCGGCGAGCACGCGCAGCGCCACGTCGCCGGCCTCGGGCATCCCTTCGGGCGCCGTCAGCTCGTCCGTGGCAAGCGCCGGCCCCGTCGCCGACCACGTTTGCGCGAACGCCTGCTCGATACCGGCGACCCCCGACCCGCGCACCTCCACCCCAGTATCGCGCCACGGGGCGATGCCTTTCGGCCGGTCGCCAAGCCACTTGCGGCTCACGCACAACCCGGTGACGAAGCCGATGCGCCCATCCACCGCGAGCATCTTGCGGTGGTCGCGGGTGAGCCAGCCGAGCGGGCTGGCGAGTCGCGGCGGATTGAAGGCGCGCACCTCGCCACCCGCTTCCAACAGCGGGCGCCACAGCCGCCGGCCGGCGGCGAAGCTGCCCAGCCAGTCGTAGATGACGCGTACCCGGACGCCTTCGCGCGCTTTTACCGAAAGCGCCGCGACGAACTCGCGCCCGACGTCGTCGTCGGCAAAAATATAGTTCTCGAAGAACACGGTGCGGCGCGCGGAAGCGATGGCCGACAGCCATGCGGGATAGTGCTCCGCGGCATCTTTCAGGATGCGCGCGCTGTTGCCTGTCACGAGCGGCGCGCCCCCCGCGCGCGACAGCGCCTGCCCGGCGAGCAGGCGCAGCACGGACTCGGCCGCCGGATCGGGACAGCGCAGGTTCAAGCGGCCGTCTCCCGCGCAAGCCCCACGACCAATCTCGCTGCTCCCCATGGGTCTTCCGGATCGATGCCTTGCGCCGGTCGGCACGCGTTCTCTGGAGAAAGGGCTTGAGGCATTCCGGTCGTTCTCAGGCAAGAAGATGCCCTACCCCCAGGCTTGCGTTCGTTTTCGCGACCGACGCTGCGGCATCGTGCTCGGTGCCACTCAGCGCACGTATCGCGTCGATCGTCTCCGGAATCACGATCGCCTGGTTGTCCACGATGTAGGCGTAGAAGAGCTCGTCGCCTTTCACCGTCAGCATGTCTTCCCAGAGTGCAACCTCGTAGAGATCGCCGCGCGGGCGACCGAGGTCGGACGTGAGCTCCTTGACCGCGTTCAATGCGGTAAGCCCCCGATCATAGCGGATGAGCGAGATGCGCGAAGACGTACGCAGGGCCGCCAGCACTTCGTCCTTCGAAGCGGCGCGCGTCATCTGCACGGACCAGTAGTGCAGGTGCGCGATCGTCTGCGGCACCTTGACCGCCATCGTTACGATGTCAAGCTCGGGATCCACCGTTTGCGCATCAGGTCCCTGGTGACTCGGGATCTCCGCTTCCGGCACCAACGTATTCATGATGCCCCCCAGGTGGCTTTCCCAGGGGTCGGTCGCGCGCCGGAGAAGTGTGCCGCGCGCCTTGACAAGCAAGCCAGCACGCTTGAGTGGCGTGAGGGTGCGCACGATGGACGTGGTGTTGCAGGAGACGACGCGCGTGGCGTTTCGCCCGATGGCGCTCGCATAGTTCGCCTCGGCCACGAACGAGTGCCCGGTGGAGCCGTGGGTCTCGCCGCCTTGCATGATGAACTTGACTTCGCGGGCGCGGTAAGTGTCGCGATTCTGGGCAGCGATCTTCTTCGGGGTGCAGTCCACAATCACATCGGCTGTCCCCAGCAGCTCTTCGAGCGTGCCCTCCACGCGCAATCCTGACTTGCGCATGAGATCAGCAGCAGCGGGATTGGCTGCGAAGAGCTGCATGTTTCGCTCCGTCGTCACTCGCGCCCGCCAATCGCTCGCAACGTCCACGACGCCCACCAGCTCCATGTCGTCCTGGCGCGCGACCGCGTCAGCAACGCGCTTGCCGATGACACCGTAGCCGTTGACTGCGACGCGCACCCTTTTATGTTCCGCCATGATGATCTCCTTTCAGAACCAAAGGCGCAGACCAAAAACCCATCGATTGTCGGTTCTCCCGTGGCCGGCCAGCGCGCGAAGGTCTGACGTATCGCCATAACTCCATTCGCGCTCGAAGCCGATGTAGGGCGCGAACTGGCGGGTGAACTCGTAGCGCAGGCGCGCTCCGAGTTCCACGGTGCTCAAGCCTGATCCGATCGCTTGTTCGAGATCGGATTTTCCGTAGGCATTGGCCTCGGCTGCCCAGGTGAGGATCAGTCGGTTGGTCAGCAGCATTTCGTACTCGGCTTCGACGCTCAACGCCGTTCGCCCACTTTCGCCGACATAGGCGGTGGCCTCGATCTCAAAGAAGTAGGGCGCCAGGCCCTGAACACCGAATGCCGCCCACGTGCGCGACGGTCCGTCGCCAAAGTCCTGACGCACCCCGGCGACGACATCCCACCAGCGCGCTACCGGCCTTCCATACAGTGCTTCAATCCGGCCGCTCTCGACGCTGCTGTCCAGGGTATGCCCCTTGCTCCGCAGCCACAGTCGGTTGAGGTCACTGCCGACCCAGCCGATGCCTTCCCAGCCGATCTCTGTGCCATCACTCGTGTCGGACACCTCTAATTGATCCAAAAGCCAGAACGAATGTCTGCTTGCGCCGTGTTTGTGTTGGTGCTGAAGCTCCGGAAATGCTGCCGCGCGGTCGGCGTCGGTGATCGGCGGTATGGGTTCACGCAAACCGTGGTTCGGGTCTCCAGACAAGTGGCCTGAGTGATCCATCTGAGAGTGATCCATCTGCGAGTGATCCATCTGGGAGTGATCCATCTGGGAGTGATCCATCTGGGAGTGGTCCATCTGAGAGTGGTCCATCTGAGAGTGGTCCATCTGCGAATGATCCATCTGGGAGTGGTCCATCTGAGAATGGTCCATCTGAGAATGGTCCATCTGAGAATGGTCCATCTGAGAATGGTCCATCTGGGAGTGATCAGCGTGGCCGTCATGCTGACCATGCGCCTGATGATGGACATCACTCGACGGCGTAACCGAACTCGGCGTGGCGTGCACTTCATGCCCGGCATCCTGTGCCTGGATCGCAACGGGCACCGACAGTGCCGCGGCGATCGCTACCCGCAAGGCGAATTTGATTGTGCTCATTCTTCCACCCTCACTTCGCGGAACATACCGGCTTCCATGTGGTAAAACAGATGACAGTGGTACGCCCAGCGCCCAAGCGCATCGGCCCTCACCCGATAGCTACGCCTGGTACCGGGCGGCATGTCCACGGTGTGCTTGCGCAGGTGGAAGTTGCCCTGCTCATCCTCCAGGTCGCTCCACAGCCCGTGCAGGTGAATCGGATGCGACATCATGGTGTCGTTCACCAGTACGATGCGCATGCGCTCACCGTAATTGAGGCGCAGCGGCTCGGCGTCGTTGAACCTGATCCCGTCGAAAGACCACGAGAACCGCTCCATGTGTCCGGTCAGGTGCAATTCCACGGTCCTTCCGGGCTCGCGACCATCCGGGTCGGGGAATAGGCTTTTCAGGTCGGCGTAGGTGGCCACCTTGCGACCGTTGTCACGCAGACCGATCCCCGGATCCGCCAGCCTGGGCTCGGGTGTCATGGTCTGCATGTCGACCAGCGGATTGCGGGTTTCGCTGGCCGGGTGCGCCTGCATCTGCATGCCATTGCCGCCGTGGCCCGCGTGCCCGCCCTGGGCGGCAGGCGCGCCATGTCCCGCATGCGGATCGGCGGCTGCGGCGGCGTGCCCACCATGAGCACCGTGATTGCCGTGATTACCGTGCCCCATATCGGCCATGGTCAGCAGCGGCCGTGGGTCAAGCTCGGGCACCGGTGCACGCAGGCCCTCGCGTACCGCCAGGGTGCCGCTCACGTAGCCGGTGCGGGCGCTGTCCTGGGCGAAGATGGTGAAAGCATCCTGGCCGGACGGCTCGACGATCACGTCGAACGTCTCGGCGGCCGCGATCCGAAACTCGTCCACCGACAGCGGGTGCACGTACTGCCCATCGACTTCGACGACCGTCATTTTCAGGCCGGGAATGCGCACGTCGAAATAGGTCATGGCCGACCCGTTGATGAAACGCAGTCGGATCTTCTCGCCGGAGCGAAAGATGCCCGTCCAGTTGCCCAGCGACGTGGTGCCGTTCATCAGATAGGTGTAGGTATTGGCATTGACGTCGGACAGGTCGGTGGGCGTCATCCGCATGCCCCCGCTCCATTCCCTGCGATCGCGCAGGGTTTCGCGCAGACCGTCGCTGCGCGCGTCGCGAATGAAGTCGGTCACCGTCCGCTGGTAGTAGTTGTCGTACTCGGAAAATTTCTTCAGCCGGTTGAACAGCCGTGCCGGATCCATATCGGTCCAGTCCGACAGGAACACCACATAGTCGCGATCGTAGGAAAACGGCGCTGGTTCGATGGGGTCGACGATCAAGGCTCCGTACATGCCACCCTGTTCCTGGAAGCCGGAATGGCTGTGATACCAGTAGGTGCCGCCCTGGCGAACATCGAATTCGTACAGGTAGCTTTCGCCGCGATTGATGCCGTTGAAGCTCAGGCCAGGCACGCCGTCCATGTTGGCGGGTAGCAGAATGCCATGCCAATGGATCGACGTGGAGTCGCCGTGGATTGAACCGCGCGGCAGGTCGTTGCGGACCCGCAGTTGCACCCGCGTCCCTTCTTTCCAGCGCAGGATCGGTCCGGGCACGGAGCCGTTGATCGTGATGGCCGGGCGCGTCTTGCCCGTGTAGTTCACCAGCGTTTCGCCAATGCTCAGGTCGAATCGGGTGCCGGCCAGCACCTCGATTTGCCCCGGTGAGCGCAGCGCCCAGCTCTGTCTGGGCCACAACCCAAAGCCAAGCATTGCACCACCCGCTGCGAGCCCCTGGACAAATTGCCGCCGCGACAAGGCGAATGGTTCCTCGGCGCCTGGGCCGAAAAGTCTGGACGACATAAATGATCTCCTGTGATCGCTATGGATTGATTTCGGTGGCGGAACACGCGCATTGCTGCGGCACAAGCCACCGGGTAACTGCTGCACCAGAAGTCACTATGGCGGGAGGATTCGATTCAGAGCGCGGCGGATGCAGCAAACCACGGCGGCTGCAATTATCCGGGCTTTTCTGGAACAGAAATCACACAACGCATCGCCATAGAACCCAAGGCTGTGGAACTCACGGCATACGGCATCCAACATAGGCGACCGTCACTGTCGCCGGGATGACTCGTTCATTACATTTCCGTCATTCCGCCGTCATTTTCGGTTAACTGCGGAGGCCCACAGACCCTCGATTACTTTCGGGAAGTTTTCCGTGATTTGCTTTTCTGCGGCTTGCGGCCCCGTGGCGACCGGCCATCGACCGCACCACGCATGCGTTTCGGTTCGTCACTGGCCACCTGAGAGGGCCGTTCGAGATCGGCTAGGATGGGACAATCGGGGCGATCATCCCCCGAACAGCACGCCGCCAGTTGTTCAAGCGTCGCCGCCATCTGCTGCATTTCCGCGATCCGCCGGCGCAGATCCCCAATATGGCCGAGCGCGATCCGCTTGACGTCCGCGCTGCGCCGGCCGCGGTCCCGCCAGAGCTGCAGCAGGCCATCGATCTCGGCGACGGAGAATCCCAGATCCCGTGCCCGCCGGACGAAGCGCAGCACGTGCACGTCCTTCATGGTGTAGTCCCGGTAGCCTGCGGCCGTGCGCCCGGCCGGCGGAATCAGCCCGGTCTGTTCGTAGTAGCGGATCATCTTGGCCGATACGCCCGAGGCCTTCGCCGCTTCACCAATGTTCATGTCATCCTCCTTTTAGCTTCCGCGCCTGGCGCCAGGAGGCCAGCGGATACGGCGGCGGCTCTCGCGGAGGTCGGCAGGCCAGCCACCACTGTTGCCGCGGGCACGCGAAACCGCCGCAACCTGAGCGCGTTGCCGAGAACGAAGACACTCGACAACGCCATGGCGCCCGCTGCGAAAATCGGCGAGAGCAAGACACCATAGGCCGGATAGAGCACACCGGCGGCGACCGGGATCAGCGCCGTGTTGTAGGCGAACGCCCAGAACAGATTCTGCCGGATGTTGCGGATCGTCCCCTTCGACAGCGCGATGGCGTTGGACACGCCCTTGAGGCTGCCCGACATCAGCACCACGTCGGCCGCCTCGATCGCGATATCGGTGCCCGTGCCGATGGCCAGGCCCACCTCGGCCTCGGCAAGGGCCGGCGCGTCATTGATGCCGTCGCCCACGAACACCAGATGGCCGTGGATGGCCCTGAGCCGGCGTACCGCCTCGACCTTGCCTTCCGGCAGTACCTCGGCGACCACTTCGTCGATGCCGAGACGGCGGGCGATGGCGTCAGCCGTGCGCCGGTTGTCGCCGGTGATCATCGCAACCTTGAGGCCCAGCGCGTGCAGCGCGGCGATAGCCTCGGGCGTGGTGTCCTTGATCGGGTCGGCGACGGCGATGATGGCCGCGAGCTTCCCGTCAATCGCGGCGTAGAGCGGTGATTTGCCTTCGTCGCCCAGCCGCTCCGCGATATCGGCGAAGGCGACCACGTCCAGGCCCAGCCGGCGCATGTAGCGGTCGGCGCCGATCCGGACATCCACGCCGTCCACCACGGCTTTGACCCCGAAGCCGGTCTCGGACGTGAAGGCAGCGACCGCCGGCAAGACCAGGCTTTCCGCCTGGGCGGCCGCCACGATGGCGCGGGCGACGGGATGTTCCGACTTCTCCTCGACCGCGGCGATCCGCGCCAGCACCTGGGCACGATCGAAGCCCTCGGCAACGTCCAGGTCGGTCAGCACGGGCCTGCCTTCGGTCAGAGTGCCGGTCTTGTCGAGTGCTACGACCTTCGCATCCTTGAGCAACTGCAAGGCTTCACCCTTGCGAAACAGCACGCCCATTTCCGCGCCGCGCCCGGTACCGACCATGATCGACGTGGGCGTGGCGAGCCCCATCGCGCAGGGACAGGCGATGATCAGCACGGCAACCGCATTGACCAGGGCGAAGGTCAGCGCCGGCGCCGGACCGAAGACGAGCCAGACGAGGAAGGTCAGCAGCGCCACACCGATCACCGCCGGGACAAACCACAGCGTCACCTTGTCGACCAGCGCCTGGATCGGCAGCTTGGAGCCCTGCGCTTCCTCGACCAGGCGGATGATCTGGGAGAGCACCGTGGACTCGCCCACCGCGGTCGCACGGAAAGCCAGCGCGCCGTTCTGGTTGACGGTACCGCCGACCACCGCGCTGCCAGCGGTCTTCGCCACCGGCACCGGCTCGCCGGTGATCATGGACTCATCCACGTAGCTGTCGCCCTCGATCACCTCGCCGTCGACCGGCACACGTTCACCCGGCCGCACTTCGACGACATCCCCCGGCGCCACCTCGCCGAGGGCGATCTCGGCCGTACCCTCATCACGGCGCACCCGCGCGGTCCGCGCCTGCAACCCGATCAGCCTCTGGATCGCCTGAGAGGCGCGACCCTTGGCCCGCGCTTCCAGAAAGCGTCCGATGAGGATCAGGGTGACGATGACGGCAGCCGCCTCGTAATAGACGTTGACCGCTTCCGCAGGCAGCAGCGCGGGCATGAAGGTCGCGACCAACGAATAGGCGTAAGCCGCCAGGGTACCCACCGCGACCAGCGAGTTCATGTCCGGCGCCAGGCGGAACAGCGCGGGAAAGCCATGCTGGTAGAAGCGTCGGCCCGGCCCGAGGATCACCAGCGTCGTCAGCGCGAACTGGATGATCCAGTTCCACTGCATGCCGATGGTGCGCATGATCAGGTGATGTACGCCGGGAATCAGGTGCGAGCCCATCTCCAGGGCGAACACCGGCAAGGTCAGCGCAATGGACAGGATCACGGCACGTTTGAGCGCCGCCTGTTCGGCATCCTTGCGGGCCATGTCATCCAGGTCGCGCGAGGACGCCCGATCGATCAGCCGTGCCGTGTATCCAGCCTCGCCAATGACCTGGATCAGAAGCCTGGCGTCGGCGCCGCCTTCCACGACTGCGCGCTCTGTCGCCAGGTTGACGCGCGCCGTCGTCACGCCGGGAACGGTGCGCAGTGCACGCTCCACACGCCCGACGCAGGACGCGCAGGTCATGCCCTCGATGGCGAATTCGGTCTTGGTGGCCGGAACCGCATAGCCGGCTCGCTCGATGGCCTCGACCAGCGCCCGGTAGTCGGTTGGGCCGGCGACGCGCACCTCGGCCTTCTCGGCCGCCAGATTGACGTTCGCTTCCCGCACACCGGGTACGGCCTTCAATGCTTTTTCGACCCGGCCCACGCAGGATGCGCAGCTCATCCCCTCGATCGGTAGCCGGACAGTCTCACGTTGGGGATGGTCTCTCATAGGAGAATCCATGGTCATCACCTTTCTGGAGCCGATTCATTAGATGCACAGCGTGAGGCTTCCAACGCTGGGAAGGTCAACACCCGATCATCCCTTGACCTTCCAACGCTTGGAAGGTTCATGCTTGGTAGGCATCAGACCGATAGGAGGTTCCCATGCAGAAGTTCCACATCCAGAACATGACCTGCGGTGGCTGCGTTCGCGGTGTCACACGGGCCATCCAATCCGCCGATCCCGCCGCACAGGTTCATGCCGACCCGGCCAGCCGGAGGGTCGACATTGTTTCCGAGCAACCACAGGCGGTACTGCAAGCCGCGCTGACAAAAGCCGGCTACCAAGCGGTCGGGATCGATCCGTAACGGACATCCAACGGCTTCACCAGGGCATCCACCGAGCCGGAGTGGACAGTGACCACGCTCCGGCCGTTCTCCAGCCGGCAACATCTTGAGGACGCCCGACCACTCAATCCGATGGACGCGTGCGGCCGGATTCCGCTGGCCGACAACGCTGCCACGGCCAGCGCCCCTCAATCTCGATTTGCAGGGCGACACTGAGGAGAGTCCGAATAAGGACGATCAGCCCAAGTACCGCCACACCTCGCAACGTAGGATCGATCGCGACCGTTCGTATGATGTCGCCAGCCACCAGGAATTCGAGACCCAACACGATCGCACCGCCCAACTCCTGACGCAACGAACGGTAGCGCGCGGTGTACTCAAGCGCCTTGTGAATGACCACGAACCGGCTGCACGCCAAGATGCTGCCCAGTGTGATCACGGCAACGCCGACCAGCTCGAAGCCCACTACGATCAATTCGATTGCTGCGTGAGGCGCAGCTAGATTCACCGAGGCCTCCGGGAGTCAATGGTGGTCATAGATGCCCACCCCTCGAATGTCGTTCCACGACGTGGTCTGATGGCACAGGTAGCACTGCTCCGGTTCCGCGTTTCTCACACCCGCTATCGGCTGTGACATCATGCGGAAATGCTCCTTGTAGTGACTAAGCGGCGCGAGGTGGCACTCACCGCACACGGTGGAACTCGGCAGCGGGTGCTGATAGTCAGCAATTGACCAGGTGGCCGTGCCATGGCACGTGGCGCAGTCGTTGCCGAAGACCTGGACATGCGGATCAGTGGTCTTGTGGCAACTCGCGCAGTCCAGCAGCGTCTCCCTGTAGGTCATGCCACTGGCGAACCTACGGGTTCCCGGCAGGGTCTCCGGTCGGTGCGCCTTCAGGTGCGAGAACAGCACTGCGCCTTCATGGCCCTGCGGAGCGCGTTCGAGTTGCCGCAATATGATGTCGGCCAGCGCGGCGTGGTCCATGCCTCGCAGGCTATGTCCGGCGTCATGCTCCTTGTGGCAGGCCACGCAGTTGCTTGTCTCGGCGATATTGGCATGGAATGCCGTCGGTTGGCGCTGGACCAGAACAGTCTCATTTGCATGGCAGGCGACGCAGGTCGCATCCTCCAGGCCCTTCACCGGCGTGTGGCACGCCGTACAATCCTCCTTCAGGAACGCATGCGCGCTGGACAGTGGACCCGGCGAGGCCATGTTCTGCCACGTCGCGGCTCGCTGCGTCTGCGGCACGTACTTCCACAGGGCGAATGCCAGCACCGGCGCTAGTACCGCGAGCAGCGCGGCGATGATTTTTCCCTTTCGACTCATCTGAACCAACGCAGCCCGAAGTAGATGCCGGCCCAGATGTGCAGCGCCAGCAGCAGATAGAAGATGATCGAGAACGCGATATGCGCCGACAGCCAGGCGTTGAACAGCTTGCGTACTCGCCCCTGGAACTGGACCGAGTACTGCAGATCGGCAGCAGCGGACACCAGCGGGAGCAGCTCGGCGGCGGCCTTGACCGTGCCGGCACCGTCCGCTGCCAGTCCCTGCGCGTAGGTCCAGTACTGGCCATCCAGGGAACGCCACAGGCCGTCGAGCTGCGCCTTCCTCTCGCGAATGTTCTCGGCGACGTAGCGTAGGTAGTACTGGCCAATGAACCCGGTGAGCACGCTCAGCAGCATCGACGCCGTCAGCGCAACGCCAAGCACACTCTGGAACTTGTGGCCGCTATGAATGATGGCCAGCAGTGCACCTATCAAGCCAAAATAGACGTGCGCCTGCAGCAACGAGCCGAAGCTGTGCTTCTTGGTGAACGCGCGACGCAGCTTGGCGCTGCGTTTCACCACCGTGTAGACGAGCGGCACGAGCATGCACGCAGCACCGACGACACCGAACACTCCGCCGAGAAGGCTTCCGGCGAAGAACGGAGAGCGGTGCACCAGGAAGCCCAGCCATAAGACCGCCAGCACCGAGAAGATGATCGTCGCGACGATGCGATCCTGCTTGCCCATCTACGCATCCACCGAGATGTCGGCCGACGCCTTCGCTTGGCACGCCAGGATCATGCCGGAGGAGCGATCGAGCGGGGTCAGACTGTCGTCCACTTCCATGGTGACCTCACCAGACAGCAGCTTCACCTTGCAGATGCCGCAGTAGCCCTGCCGGCAGGCGTACTCGATCGGGACGCCTGCTTCTTCGGCGGCCTCAAGGACGGTTTGGCCGACAGCCAGCGGCGCCTTTTTCCCGGACCGCTCGAAGTTACAGGTAACGGCCGTCGCCGTATCGCCTGACGACGCCGCCAAGCCGGGGGCCGTGGGCTTCGGCGGGCTCAGGAACAGCTCGGAATGAACCACCGCCGGGTCGATGCCCAGCTTGCCCAGTTCGTTGCGGACGGCGTCCATCATCACCAGCGGACCGCACAGGTGAATGCGGCGCGAACGGATCTCCGGAATCTGCCCCAGCAATTCAGCGGTGATGAACCCACGCGGGCCGGTCCACGCCTCCGATGACTCGTCGCTCAGCACAAAGGACACATGCAGGTTCGGATGGCGGCGTGCGAGGTGGTTCAGTTCCTCGCGGAAGATCACGCTTTCCAGATCCTTGCAGGCGTAGACCAGATCGATCCGCCCGTTCCAGCTCTGGTCGGTCAAATAACGGATCGAACTCATCAATGGCGTGATACCAACGCCACCGCTCAGGAACACCACGCTGTCGGACTCGATCCCGCGGAAGGTGAAGCGGCCATACGGACCGGAGATGTCGAGCAGATCGCCTTCCTTGACCTGTTCGTGGAGATAGCCCGAGACGACGCCGCCGTATTCGTGCTTGACGGTCAGGTCGCACCAGCCATGGCAACAGGGCGAGGAAGCAATCGAATACGAGCGCCTGACCTGACTCTCGCCCGAGGGAACCGATAGGGTGAGGAACTGGCCGGGCTCGAATTGGAACGGCAACGCGCCCACGCCGTCCACCGGCGCGAGGCGGAAGGTCTTGACCTTGGGTGTCTCCTCGAAGATGCGGGCGACCCGCAGTTTTCCGACCCAACTGCCCAAGGGGGACACGGGCGCACGCGCCTGCAGGCTGCCGTCGATCGGTGAGGCCAAAGGTGTCGGTGCCGCGGGGACAGGCCTGCCTCCAGTAGGAGGGGGTACCGCCGAGGGGGGCGGAGAGGTCGGCGCCCCAGTGCGCAGGGTGGCCAAGACCGCCTGTGTGCGCCGGTTGCGCGCAACGATCATCCATGTCGCCAACACTGCAAAGGACGCCAGCAGCGCCATGGTGAAGTAGTGGAAGCCCGACAGGCCAAAAACGCCGTGTGCCGGTGCGGTCACCAGAGGATCGGTGAGGTTCATCTCGCGCCGAAACCATTCCAGCGCGATACCGCGCGGCGACTGCCCTTCGGCCAGCGCGCGATAGGCGGACAATCCGTTGTTGACCTGTACCAACGCCACACGCATGCGATCGGCGATCTCCTGCATCCCCGCGACATCGTTACTCTGGACCGCCTGTGACGCCTCGGACGACAGGGACACCAGCGCCTGAATGCCCTCGTGCATTCGGTGGTGCGCAAGCTGCTCGACGCTGGCGCGCCGCTCTGGCGGCAAGTCCGGCAACGCCATGAGTTGTGGATACAACAGCTTGTCGATGCGTCGGTCGCGGCCGCATTCGTCTCCACGGCAACCCCGCATCATGTCCTCCATCATCGCGCTCATGGAGCCACGCATCATGTCGTCCATCGGGCTGCTGCCCGTGGCCGGCATACCACCAGTCGCGTCCGGGTGATGCGCGGCATGATCGTCGTCGCCCGTGGGCGCGCCAGCCGGTGGCGCGTCCCCCACCGACATGCCGCTCATCGAACCGCTGTCTGGCGTCGATGAGGTGGTGGCTGCAGCCGGCGGCTGCGCCGTTACGGTGCCGTCTTGCTCCGGGTGATGCGCATCATGGTCGTCGGTGGTCTGCGCAACGCTCGTGCCGCATGCCAGCAGGAAGGCCAGCGCCGCTTGTGCAGTGATTCGTCTCCAGTTCACAATCTTTCCCGTCCCCATGGCGGGCGCCCTCTCTTACATATGCCCCGGCCTCCTACCCATGCCGTCTCCCATGCTCGAATCCATTTGCTGCATGGTGGATTCAACCTGCTGCATCTGCATGTCGGAGTGCCCCATGTGTTGCTCCATCTGTTCGATGTGCTGCTGCATCTGTTCCATGTGCTGTGCCATGGCGGCCATGTCGATCGTCGTGGACGAATCCCCGCTCTTCACCTTCATGGCTTGCTGGTGCATCTGCGTGCTCTTTTCCTGCATCTGCCGACCCATGGCCTCCATGGCCTGACCTTGCTCCCTCATCTTGGTTGCCGCGTCCTCCATGCGCGCAGCCATATCGCCGGGTGACGCATGCGCACCATGCGAGGCCGTGGATTGGGGGCTGGTGGCCTGTGCGGCCGGGGCATGGGCAGGCGCGTCGGGAGCGGCGGACGGCTGCCCCATGCTCATACCTCCACCGTGGCGCTTCATGTCGTCATCGCTGAAAGCTGGAGCAGCAAATACAGCACCGATAATGCAGGCCATGGCGAGTGTTGGACGAAAATGAAAATAGTGCTTCATGACAGCCTCCGATCAGTTAGCGACGAGTACCTAGAGAATCCGACAAGCGCCATGCAATGCCCATGGCAAAGTAAGCCGGCCACCACGCACCCGGATTCTTACGGAGGGAGTCTAGAGAGAAGAAACTGTCGCTGGCATGACCCGGTAATTACAAACCCGCAATCATCTCGTCATGTTTCTGCGCGTCAAACGGGGCATCTGTGAAGCTTCGACTCCGCCATGGCGCAGCGATATTTCAGGCGTCCGGCGCGCACCATAAGCACAGCGGTTTGACTGCCAGAGCGCCGATACCAACAAGGCCCAGGCGTCGAGATATTTAGGCGTTTTCTACTCGGATGAGCCTTGATCCATGTCAATCACAATGCGCCCCTCGATGTCGCCCCGGCGCATGCGCGCGAACACATCATTGACGTTGTTGAGCTGTTCGGTGTGCACGGTCGCGCGTACCTTTCCTTCGTGGGCGAAGGTGAGCGCTTCCTGAAGGTCTAGGCGGGTTCCGACGATCGATCCTCTGACCGTGATGCCGTTCAGCACTGTGTCGAAGATCGAGAGCGGGAAGTCGCCAGGCGGCAGGCCGTTGAGCGCTACCGTACCGCCACGGCGCACCATGCCAAGCGCCTGTTGAAAAGCCTTCGGCGATACTGCTGTAACCAGCACGCCCTGGGCGCCGCCGACCTCCTTCTTGATGATGGCGGTTGGATCACCATCGCGAGCGTTTACCGTCAAGGCCGCGCCGAGATTTGAAGCCAGCGCCAGCTTGCGATCATCTACATCGACCGCGACGACGTTCAGGCCCATGGCTCTGGCGTACTGCACCGCCATGTGGCCCAGACCGCCAATACCCGAGATGACGACCCAATCGCCGTCTTTAGTGTCCGTCACCTTCAGCCCCTTGTACACCGTAAGACCCGCACACAAAACTGGTGCGATTTCGACGAATCCAACGTTATCAGGGAGGCGGCCTACATAGTTAGCATCGGCAACGACGTATTCGGCGAAGCTACCATTGACGGAGTAGCCAGTATTGAGCTGCTGTTCGCACAGCGTTTCCCACCCGCCCAGGCAGTGGACACAATGGCCGCACGCAGTATACAGCCAAGGCACGCCGACCCGGTCACCTTCCTTGAGGTGTGCCACCCTGGAACCGACGGCGGCGACATAACCAGCGCCCTCATGCCCCGGAATGAAGGGCGGCGTCGGTTTGATCGGCCAGTCGCCCTCGGCGGCGTGGAGATCAGTGTGGCAAACGCCAGAAGCAGCAATCTTCACGAGGATCTGGCCGGGTCCCACGCTGGGCACAGGAACTTCCTCAATGGTGAGTGGTTCGCCAAAGGCGCGAACGACGGCCGCTTTCATCGTGTTTTGCATGATCTTAGTTCCTCTTACGTGGTTCGGTGTCGACCCCGATCGCAGCGCCCAGCTCACGGCCTGATGAGTGCTACGCACTGCACTCCCAAGAGTCGGTCTATAGACGAATTCGAGTTATGGAACGGATTTTACGAAGACGAATCTGTCGCCAGCATGACTGCACAATTACGGTGCTGCAATTCCCCTGTCATGCCTTTCTTGCTCCCAGATAGTGCGATTTTTTGCCTTTCGCACCACGATAGAGCCTTGATCAAGCTGTTTTCAGTGCTGCATTTAAAAATGTCATAACGATGACAGAAATGTAATTGGTGGGTCATCCATGTGACAGCAACCGCTGCCCAAGCTGACTCGGCGTTATCCGCACCAACCGTTAACCCTGTACAACACCCCCCGTTAGGAGGAACACCTATGAAACCTATGAAAACACCTTGGATGATTTTGGTGGCAGCACTCTTTGTTGTGGCCGTTCCCGTGCATGCGCAGCCGGCAGAGGAGCCTATCGTCAAACTTCTCAATGAGATGTCAGAAAAGCCTGAGCATCATCTGGCCATCGCCGTCTACTACCGCACGCTGGCCGCCGAAGCGCGGACGGAAGTGGAAAAGCATGAAGCCATGCGCAATACCTATCGGCACGACCACCAGAAGCTCAAAACCGGTGTGCCGGCAAGACAGTCGATGACGAGGCATTGTGATCGCCTGATCGAACTCCACCGGGAAACCGCCACGGAGTACGAAGAACTCGCGAAATTGCACGAAGCTGAAGCAGCGGCACCTTGACAGCCTAAGAGCAATGCTCCGCCCAACAGAGGACGGCACTGAGGGGCGGAGCATCCTTCTTGCGGACAAGTCCGCCTGCTACTCGCGAAGCCAAAAGCCTGCGCACAAGGCATCACGGAATGACCGCGCCAAGTATCCATAAAGGCGATTGGTGCATGCACAGTACGGAATGCAACGCTGGCGGAACTCACGTCTTCGTCCACTCATGAGCGCTACGACCAGTCTTCTCGCTCCGATCGCACCCGATTCGCAACTCATCGGAGGTCGGCCACCGGAGGCGCAATGAAAAAATAACAGGTGTCCATCGTGATACGTCAGACTCGCACTCACATTCTCGCACCTCTGGTCCTGGTCGCTTCAATCGCGAGCGCCGCGGCTGCGGATGTTGCGCTGCCGGACCCGTTGCGACTCGCTGATGTGACGTCCGTGGCCCTGCGCAATCGAGCCGAAGTCTCCGCCGCCACCGCCCAGGCGGACGCGCTGGCCGAGAGGCCCGCGATCGTTTCGGCGCTCGAAGACCCGATGATTACCACCTCCATCGGCTACCCCGACGAAAGCATGATGGGGGTTGACCGACGATACGACCGCAGCATCTCGATCGAACAACGCTTTCCCCTGTCACGGGTGCGTTCGCATCGCCGGGCCGTGGCGCTCGCCGATGCGGACCGGGCCAGGGCGCGGGCGGACGCCACCGGACTCGACGTGGTGCTCGATGCACGGCGCAGCTTCTTCATGCTGCTTGAGCGGCGCCGCATGCAACGGATCGTCGACGAACAGATGGCACTCGCCGAGCAGCTCGTCAGCGTGGCGGCCAACCGTTACGCCAGCGGCACCAGCACGCAGGCGGATGTCTTGCGCGCCGAAGTGGAAGTCGCGCGTCTGCAAGCCGAGCAACAGGCATTGCTGGCGCAGATTCGGGGGGCTGAAGCGATGCTCAACGCCAGTATGGGACGGCCCGCCGATGCGCCGATCCCGGCATTGGAACACGACCCTTATCTGGAGGAGCCGGCATCGCAGGCCGACGTGCTGCACCAAGCGTCCACCAACCGTCCGGAACTTGCCGCCGGCAGCGCGGAAGTGAATCGGGCCAAGGCCGAGGTCCATGTCATGCGTTCCATGTACAGGCCGATGGGCATGGTCAGTGTCGGACGTGCCTCGACGATGATGACAGGCGACGAAACGATGCTGATGGTCGGCATCAGCGTACCGATCTGGCGCAACAGCCTGCGTTCCGGTGTCAACGAGGCGCTCGCCATGCAGCGCATGGCGGATGCCGACCTGATCGCCATGCGCAGCATGGTGGCCGGCGAAGCCCTGGCCGCCCGAGAGGAAGTCAATGCCGTGCAGACCCAGGCGCGAGTGCTGCGGGCGGAAGTCGTGCCCCGTGCAGAGGCGGCGACCGAGGCTGCACTGGCGAGCTACGCCTCCGGGCAAGGCACGCTGATCGCCGTGATCGAGTCCGCGCGGGCGCTGTGGGACGTGCAGGCGGAGCAGATCATGGTCGAAGCGGCGGTCGGCGAGGCCTGGGCCAATCTGGATCGGGCCACGGGTACGCTTCGGGAGGTAAGCCAATGACCGACATTCGCCGACAGACCCTGCTCGCGAGCGCCCTGATCCCGGTCGGGTTGCTGGCCGTGATGCTGTATATCCAGGATCAACGACAGGGTTGGCCCTTCTCGCGGCATACCGCGCATACCCCGGCCGTCTCACAGGCCGCCCCGCAGCCGGCCGGAGAGAGCGCCAGCGACTTGCTCTCGGCACGTGCCCCGGTCGATATGTCAGCGCGGCAGATCGAGATGCTGGGCGTACAAACCGAGTTGGTCGACACACAAAGGCTCGACGATCCGATGCGCGCCGTGGCCACCGTCGTCGCCGACGAATCGCGTGTCATTCATGTGCATACGCGGGTGTCGGGATGGCTGGAAGAACTGTATGTGAACACCACCGGGCAACAGGTGCGCGCCGGTCAGCCGCTGGGCGGTGTGTTCTCGCAGGAGCTGTATTCCTCCCAGAGCGAGTACCTTTCGGCGTTGCGTCGCGCAGCAGGCAGCGGTCCGGCCAGCGCCGTTCTGAATGCCGCGCGCACCCGCCTGACATTGCTCGGCATGAGCGACGCGGAGATCGCCCGCATCGAGGACACCGGCGAAGTGCGCCGCTTGGTCACGATCGCGGCGCCGATCAACGGTGTCGTGCTGAACCGCGGCGTCACCCAGGGCACCGCGATCGATCCGTCCACTGAAATCCTCACCATTGCCGACCTGTCACGGGTCTGGGTGATCGCCGAGGTCGCGGAGGGCGATGCGGCGCACCTCAGCACCGGATCGACGGCCACGCTGAGCTTCCCGACGTCCGGCCGCGAGCCTTTCACTGCCGACGTGGAATTCGTCTATTTGACGCTCACCGAGCGCACTCGGACGGTGCGCGTGCGCATGAGTGTCCCGAACACCGACGGGCGATTGCGTCCCGGCATGTACGGCAGCGGCCAGTTCCAGGTCGCGACTCGGGACGCGCTCACCGTGAAGCGCGATGCGGTCATCGACACCGGCCAGACCCAACACGTGTTCGTGCACACGCCGGAGAACCTGTTCGAGCCCCGCCCTGTCAGGATCGGCGCCCGCTTCGCGGATCGGGTGGAGATCCTCGACGGGCTGGAGATTGGTGAGCACGTGGTGACCTCGGGCGTCTTCCTGATCGACTCGGAAAGCCGGCTGCGCGCCTCCGGCGGCGGGCACTTCGGCCACGGCGGTCAATCCGGCCCTGCGCAGGACGAAACCGGCCGTGCCGGCGAACACGACGAGCATTCGCACTGACATGATCGAGCGCATCATTGAATGGTCCGCCACGCACCGCTGGGTAGTCCTCGGTGTGACGCTCATGCTGGCACTGTGGGCCGCCGACTCCATCCGCAAAACGCCGCTCGACGCGCTGCCCGACCTGTCCGACCCGCAGGTGATCGTCTTCACTGACTGGATGGGACGCAGCCCGGATCTGGTCGAAGACCAGATCACCTATCCGCTGGTGCGCGCGCTGCAGAGCACGCCGGGTGTGCAGGCCGTGCGCGGCTACTCCATGTTCGGCATGAGTTTCGTCTACGCCATCTTCGACGACGACACCGACATCTACTGGGCGCGCACTCGCGTGCTCGAACAGATCGGGCAGGTTCAGCAGCAGCTTCCCGCCGGCGTATCGCCGACCCTCGGGCCGGACGCGAGCGGCGTGGGCTGGATTTACCAGTACGTGTTGGAGGATACCTCCGGCAGCCTTGATCTGGCCGAGCTGCGCGCCCTGCAGGACTTCACCGTGCGTCCGGCCCTGCAGGGCGTCCAAGGCGTCGCCGAAGTCGCTTCGTTGGGTGGTTTCGAGCGCCAGTACCAGATCCTGCTCGATCCGGACCGACTGGTCGCCTACGGCATCACGCCGCTGGACATCGCGCGCGCCGTGCGCGATGCCAACGTCGAAGTCGGCGCGCGCGTGCTGGAGATGGGTGGCCGCGAGTACGTGCTGCGCGGTCGCGGTTACGTCAGGACGCTGGATGACCTCGAACAGAGCGTGGTCTCGGTGACCGCCGGCGGCGTGCCGGTCCGGATTCGCGATGTGGCGACCGTGCAGTTCGGCCCGGAGATCCGGCGCGGTGCCGCGGACTTCAACGGCATCGGTGAAGCGGTCGGTGGCATCGTCGTGATGCGCATCGGTTCCAACGCGCTCGATGTGATCCGCGCGGTCGAGGCGCAGATCGACACCTTGCCGCTGCCGCCCGGCGTGCGGCTGATTCCCACCTACGACCGCTCCGGGCTGATTCTGGATTCAGTCGCGACGCTGCGCGCGACCTTGATCGAGCAAGGCACCATCGTCGTCATCATCTGCCTGATCTTCCTGCTGCACGTGCGCTCGGCCCTGATCGTGCTCGTCATCCTGCCACTGTCGGTGTTGATGTCGTTCATCGTCATCCGTTATCTCGGCCTGTCGATCAACATCATGTCGCTGGGCGGCGCCGCCATCGCGATCAGCGAACTGACCGATGCGAGCGTCGTGCTGATCGAGCGCGCCCACAAGCGACTCGCGGAAAACTCCAGGCCCGAAGACCGGGTGCGCATCATTATCGAGTCATGCAAGGAAGTCGGCCGCCCCATTTTCTATTCGCTGCTGCTGGTGACGGTGAGCTTCCTGCCCGTCTTCGCCCTGACCGGCCAGTCGGAAAAGCTGTTCTCGCCACTGGCCTACACCAAGACACTGGCGATGTTCTCGGCCGCGGTGCTGTCGATCACGCTGGCGCCGCCGCTGATGGTCTGGCTGCTGAAAGGCCGCTTCCGCTCCGAGACGCAGAATCCCGTCAATCGTGTATTGACCGCTCTCTACCGGCCAATCGCGGGCATGGCGGTGCGCCGGCGCGTGGCAGTGTCGATCGCCGCCGCACTGGTCATGCTGGCCACGATTCCGGCGTTCATGCACCTGGGCTCGGAATTCATGCCGCCGCTGGACGAAGGATCGCTACTGGTGATGCCGACGACCTTCCCGGGCATTTCCATCGAGGAGGCCCGGCGCGCATTGAATGCGCAACACCGCATCATCATGGAGTTCGACGAAGTGGCTAGCGTGCACGGCAAGACCGGCCGCGCGGAAACCGCCACCGACCCGGCGCAATTGGACATGAACGAATCGGTGGTGACGCTGAAGCCGCGCGATGCATGGCCACTGCTGCCGGCCGAGCGCTGGTACAGCGGCTGGGCACCGGAATGGCTGCAAACCGGCCTGCGCCAGGTCTGGCCGGACCAGCGCCCTCGCACCCCGTCCGAACTGGCGCGCGACCTCGACACCGCCTTGCAGATGCCCGGCTATCAGATGGCCATCGCGCCACCCATCCGCACCCGCATCGACATGCTCACCACCGGCGTGCGAACCCCGGTCGGCATCAAGGTATTCGGCCCCGATCTGGAGGGCATCGAACGGATGAGCCTGGAACTCGAAGGCATGCTGCGGCAGGTGCCGGGCACCCGCAGCACCTTCGCCGAGCGCCAGAGTGGACGCGAGTACATCGACATCGTGCCCGACCGCGACGCCATCGCGCGCTACGGCCTGAGCGTGCGCGACGTCCACGACCTAGTGGAAACCGCCATTGGCGGCATGCCTGTGTCCACCGTCATCGACGGCCGTGCGCGCTATTCGGTCAACGTGCGCTACGCCGCCGACTTCCGCGACGATCCGCGTGCCTTGCGGGAACTGCCGGTGCCGATCCCGGCCGCCGAGTCGCTGTCCTTCATCGGCGCTGGCGGTACCGGTCGCGGCAGCTCGCCGGCCCTGCAGTCACAGGTGCAATCGCGCGGCGGCGGGATGGACGCCATGGGCATGGGCGGTGGCGGCACGGGGAGCATGGACGGCATGGGAGCCGGCGCCGCCGCCGGCCTTATGGATGCCCCGGCCGGCGGCGGCAACGTCTGGGAGCGGGGATTGCAGGCCGGCACGGTGGTGCCACTCAGCGCATTGGCCGACGTGCGCGTGGTCACCGGCCCGCCGATGATCCGCAACGAGAACGGCACGCTGGTGGGCTACGTTTTCGCCGACTTCGACAGCGCCCAGCGCGACATGGGCGGCTGGGTCAACGACGCCAAGGCGGTCGTGGACCAGCAGCTCCATCTGCCACCGGGCTTCCGGATCGAGTGGACGGGACAGTATGAATTCATGGAGGAACTGCAGGCTAATCTGCAGACCGTGATTCCGCTGACCCTGCTGCTGGTCATCGGCCTGCTGTACCTGTCCCTGCGCGATTGGGCGCAGACCTGGCTGGTACTGCTGACCGTGCCGTTCTCGGTAGCCGGCGGCATCTGGCTGCTGGCGCTGCTCGACTACAACCTGTCGACCTCCGCCTGGGTTGGCCTGATCGCGGTCGGCGGGGTCGCGGCGCAGACCGGCATCGTGGTGATGGTCTATCTCGACCGGGCCTATCGCGATGCACTGGAACAGGGTCGTCTGCAATCCCGGCAGGACGTGGACGCGGCGGTGATCGACGGCGCCATGAAATGCCTGCGCCCGATGTTGATGACGGTGGTGACCACCACCTTCGGACTGATGCCGCTGCTGTGGAAGTCGGACGTCGGTGCCGACATGTCGGCGCGTATCGCGGCGCCCGTCGTGGGCGGAATGTGGTTCTGCATGGTCCTGACCCTGCTGGTGCTGCCTGCGGCCTACGCCATCTGGTGCCACTGGCAGTTCAGCCACTCCCCGGTCCGAACAGGTGACAGCCAAGCAGGTGTCTGATTGCTGTGCGAAACGCGTAGGAATGCCAAGCGAATGACATAAATGTAATGCGCGTGTCATTTGCCTGACAGCGCCTGCCCTCTAGTATCGTTGAATATATGCGTGCATCTTGGGCCTCGAATCATGCCCGGGTGCCATGAATTTCCCAGTAGCTACAGTTGCAAAGTCACGGAGCCGAGCATGATGAATGTCACTATCAAATATCGCACCTGGTTGGCAGGCCTGTTTCTGTCGTCCATGCTCAGTACCGGTGTGGCGACCGCATCGGAGCTGAGCGCGGAAGTCTGGAAAGACCCCAACTGCGGTTGCTGCAACGACTGGATCGCCCACATCGAAGAAGCGGGCTTCCAGGTGCAGGCGTTCAATACCGGCAACAACGGCATCCGCGCACGGCTTGGCATTGCCCAGAAGCTTGGCTCCTGTCATACCGCCAAAATCGACGGCTATGCCATCGAAGGCCATGTGCCGGCTGCCGACATCAAGCGTCTTCTGGAGGAAAAACCCGAGGCAATCGGCTTGGCCGTACCCGGCATGCCGATCGGCTCACCCGGCATGGACGGCCCGGCCTATGGCGACCGCAAAGACCCCTACGACGTCCTGCTGATCCATGTCGATGGCAGCACCAGCGTCTATCAAGACTATCGCTGATCGATGCGATGAAACGGCCAATGTCCCCGGTGACCTTCGGGATCAAGAGGAGAACACAGTCATGAACACAGTAGATCTCGACGTCCAGGGTATGAGCTGCGGCTCATGTATCGCGAAAGTCACCGATGCGCTGAAAGCGCTGCCGGGAGTCGATGCCGTGGAAGTGCATTTGACCACCGGCCGCGTTCAAGTTCGAGGCAACTTCGATCAAGGCAACGATCCGCTGCTGTCGACGTTGCAACAGGCCGGGTATCCCGCGCGTCTGGCAAGCGGCGACACCCTGTCCAGCCAATCAACAGGAGGCGGCGGCCGAAGTTGCTGCAGCCGAAATTCTTAAACATATGAAGAGGTGTAATGCACATGAACCGTACTACCCAATTTCGCTCTCTGATTGTTGGTGCCTGTCTTGCGACCGGCTTGCTGATCACATCGGTCGCTCAGGCCCATATCTCCCTCGTCAAATCCACACCGACGGCCGATGCTGTTGTCACGACACCGCAGCAGATCGATCTCGTCTTCAGTGAACAGCTTGTACTTCGCGCCTCGCGCTTGGAGCTGAGCGTCATAAAGGACGGCGGGTTCGCAGAGAAAATCGAGCACATCGACGTTGACCTCATCAACGACGGCAAGACGCTACGCGCTACGTTGCATAGTCCCCTCGGCGTAGGCGTTTACCAGGTGCAATGGCGCGCCGTCGGTGATGACAACCATCCGATGACTGGCGAATACAGCTTCACCATCAAATGAGCGGGCGCCAACATCATGTCCAGTCTTCCCGACTACACGCTTCGGTTCATGCAGTACCTGGACTTGATGCTGCTGTTCGGATTACCGCTATTCGCGTGGTACGGTCCGGCTGCCTCAACGATCAGCGGCGATAAGCACCCCCCCCTGCCCAGATGGGCCTTGACCCAGGGGCTCCTGATCTGTGGGGTGCTCGGCTTAGCGCTGGTGGGCATTGAGATTGCGCGCAGCACGGCTGGCATCATGGGGGTCGCGGTTTCCGATCTAGCACGGGACGACTTGGCCTGGTATCTGTTCGACATCCCCGCTGGGCGCGCCGGGCTGACGCGAGCATTCCTGCTGGTTCTGCTGCTTGCTGTACTGGGCTGGCAGTCGCAGCGCGCCGAGCGCCCATTCCCCATTCGGCGAGTGACCTTGCTGGCCGGCGTGGCGCTGGTCAGCCTGGCGTGGAACGGACACGCTGCCAGTGGCGAGGGTGTAAGTGGTACGGTGCGGCTGGTGGCTGGTATGGCGCACCTGCTCGCTGCCGGCGGCTGGATCGGGGCCATCTTCGCATTGCTGATTCTGTTCGTTCGACACGGCAAGCCCGCCGCGGGTGAGGGCTTGCGCATGCTGTGGCGGGCACTGCACACCTTTTCGCGCCCAGGCGCCGTCTTTGTCGGTGTCCTGGTGGTGACCGGCATCTTTCACTACGGGGACCTGGTCGGCTGGTCCATCGCACCGCTGTTACACAGCCGGCACGGCAACCTGATGCTGCTCAAGCTGACGCTATTCGCTGCGATGCTGGGCCTCGCCGCTCTGCATCGCTGGTGGTTGGTGCCCCGGCTCGAACGTGACATCCATACCGGCGTCCCTTCGCACTCTGCACAGCACCTGCGACTGAGTGTGACCATCGAGGCGGCGATCGCGCTCCTGATTCTGGTAAGCGTAGCGGTACTCGGCACCCTCAGCCCTCATGGCTGACAACAGATGGACCAGAACCTTCGTGCGGCTGTTCAGCATGCTATGGATCATGAAGACCGGAGGCTTCCTATGCGAAATCTAGCGCGCATGCAGCGGCTCGTCGCGGCCGCACTCTTCTCGCTTAGCTTTGTACCCGCTTTCGTATGGGCACAGATCGACCCGTTAGCGAGCGCAAAGACCTTGCGTCCGGAAGCCCTCGTCGACGCAGTGCTGCAAGACAACCCACTGCTTCCCGCCGCGCAGTGGGCTTGGCAGGCCGCCGAATCGGAGATCGTGCCCGCCGGCGCGCTCGACGACCCCATGCTGTCCACCATGGTGGCGCCCAGGACCTTTGGCAAAGCCGAAATGGATCCAGGCGTCGGGATCGAGCTCTCCCAGCGTCTGCCGTGGCCCGGGAAACGCGGCTTGCGCGAAGAAATCGCGCGGTTCAAAGCGCGTGCGATCAAGCAATCTATCCCGAACACCCGTCTCGATCTGACTGAGCTGGCGAAAGCTGCATTTGCCGACTGGTACCTGGTGCATGCTGCCCTCCAAGTCAACGAGGCCAACCGTAAGCTCTGGCAAGATGTCCGTGAAATCGATCATTAGCAGCTTAGCCATGATAACCTCTTGTTTTAACGGTATTTTCTATCTTAAAACCATGGCTGTTATACACTTCATTATACACATCAGCAGTAGATTTCAGCAGAACGATCGCCGAAAACCAGTCCTGATAGGGAAAAGTGGGCATGGAAGGCACTACTGTGCTTGTGCTTGGCTGCGACACAGCTACCCGCAAGAACTTGCAATAAGCCGCCCGAGCCGACCACCCCTTAACTGCGCGCACGACCGCGCCCCACGATGCCGCGCGCAAGGTGTCGATAAAGGAGGTTTTTAATGGCACCGGGCAATCTCCTGAGTCTTGGAGCCGCCGTGCCGGAGAGTCATCTGCTGAATCTTGCCCACCGATACGGCGGCAAGGTGCGGGTCGAGGCCGCAACGACATGCCGCTTCCTACTGGAAGCGCCACCATTGAGCAATATTGATTGAAGCGGTACGAGTCATAGCAGACCGAGGCTTAGTTAACCAGGAAGATGCGATGCGGCAGCGAAGGCCCCACGACAGCTTCGTATCCGGGTGATAATAACACGCAACCTCTTCCCCGTCTAATAGCTGAACCTGTAGGGTGTCGCTTTACTGGGTCATACCGAGCGGCATCTCGATCTAGTCTTCCGCCTTGCTGCTGTGACCACAATTAAGAAGTATCAAAGCCCCTCAATAAGAATGCCCCATTAGAACGATGCATGGCGTTGGGTATAATCCAATCACAGGTCTTCGCTTCAGCCGTCCGCATGGCTCGATCAAGGCGACAACTTGGCTCGCATTATTGCAAAGTTAGCCCTTTCCCAGTATCGTATTGCGATGGTGCGCATTTTACTTGGACATAGGCTGGCGGTGATGGCGTTGCTTCTTGCAACGTTTGTGGTCATTCCTATGGCCGATGCGGTCTTGTGCGCATCTGAGAGTGTTGATACGCATTCGTATGTTGATTTGCACGATGACGATGGCGACAGCCGGAGCAACAAAGGTTCCGGGGCCGACTATGAACATGACGCCTGCAGTCACGGACATTGCCACCATACACAAGCTCACGTTCCTCCGCCTTTTGCACCTAAAGCCGCCTCCCTTCACCTAACGCATCAACAGCCAGCTAATGATGCTATCGCGTCACACACGCCTGATGGATTGAGGCGCCCCCCCAAAGCCTGACGAATCCGGGCCGTGCTCCTTGCACGATCGTTTCGTCTACTCGTTTAGCTTTGGGAGTTTTTCATGTCTATGTCGTTCGGCCGACCGTTATACGCGGTTGGCTTCGCCGCGGTCGCAATAACACTCACGCTGGCATCGCCAGCACGGGCCGCGCCAGCCCCGTCCTATGAAACGCTGGTCGAGAATCTCGATCAGACCCCGGCGACACTTGAAGCCGAAGCGTTGCTCGACGCCGCCAACGCGCGCGCGCATCAGGCCCGTGCATTACCTAATCCTTCTGTCAGCCTGGAGGCCGAGAACATCTATGGTGACACGCCATTTTCTGGCTATGACGCCGCGGAGTCCACGTTCTCTATCAGCCAACCTCTCGAGTTGTGGGGACAGCGAGGTGCACGTATCGATGCTGCGCGGGCGGAAGCCGAAGCGGCAGCTCTGCGCCGCGATCAATCGCGATGGGCGGTGGCAGGCCGCTTGGCGCTGATCTATGCCGAGGCGGAAGCCGCTTCCTTGCAGTATGAGTTATCCGTCGAGGCGTTATCACTGACGCAGGCGGATGCAAGTGCGTTGATGGTTCTCGTAGAAGAAGGTCGTGAGCCTGCGCTTCGCGGCATCCAAGCCGAAAGCGAGGTGGAGTCGGCTCGCGCCATCGTGGACGAAACACGAGCAAACCGAGATGCCGCTTTCGCACGCCTCGCCGCAGTGGCGATGCTAAGCGAGCCAGTCACATCCATTGAAACCAGCCTGCTAGCTCGCGCACCCAACCCCTTCGCATTGGACGTACACAATCCCTTGGCCGTTCAGATTGCCGAGGCCGAACTGAATGCGGCGGGTCAATCCGTAACCGTGGAACGATTGCGTGCTCGTCCCGACGTGACCGCATCGCTCGGTGTTCGGCGATTCCAAGAATACGACTCCCAGGCGCTTTCGTTCGGCATCAGCGTATCTGTTCCGCTGTTCGATAGGAATAAGGGCGCTATCAGCGCAGCGCGTGCCGAGCAGCGAGCTGCCGAGGCGCGGCTGGCCGGTTTAAAACTGGAGGCCCAAGCAGATCGCAGCGCTGCACAAGCCCGCCTCAATGCATCGATCACCCGTACACGAGCTGCCGATAACGGCGTCGCTGCTGCTGACGAAGCTTACCGCCTTGCACGCACTGGCTTCGATGCCGGGCGCATCTCACAGCTGGAGCTGCGCAGCATACGGTCTGCGCTGATCGCCGCACGCAATGCCGCCGTGATGGCACGCCTGGCGCGCGTCCGTGCAGAAGTCGAACTCGCGCGCCTTGATGGCCGCACCCCATTTTGAGGAAGCATCAATGACATCCAAAAATATCCGGCTCCTCTGTGGAGCAGCCCTACTTGTTGCCTTTGCTACCGGCTTCGGCTTTGCCCAGCTCATCCCCCTTTCGGAGCCCGCTGCTCATGTCGAGGATGATGAGCACGCCACTCACAATGATTCTGACCATCAGGACCAGCACGAGAATGCGCCATCCGAGGAAGGCGTCGTCACATTGACAGCGAGGCAAATCGCAGCGTCGGGTATCAGCATCGCGAGCGTGGGCCGCGGCGGCGGCGGTGCCGAGTATCGACTGTCAGGCCGAGTCGAGCCTTCGGTGGGTGCTCGGGCAGTCGTGGCGGCGGTCACGGACGGAAGGGTCGAGGAAATACACGTCGCTCCAGGCTCATCGGTGGAAGCCGGTCAGCTCCTGGCGGTCATGGTCAGTGGTGATGCAGCTGCATTGCGTGCAAACGCCGATGCCGCCGTTGCCGAGGCAGAAGCTGCGCACCTTGTTTATCAGCGCGACTTGAATCTCCTCGAACAGGGGATTGTCGCTCGTCAGGACATGGAGACCTCCCGCGCCCGATCACTCGCCGCCGATGCGGCGGCAAGGGCAGCACAAGCGAAGGTTGCGGCGGGTGGCTCACCGGATGCCTCGGGGCGCCTCAGTGTTGTCAGCCCAATCGCGGGTGTAGTCAGCGCGGTCAGTATCACGGCAGGTGGTTTCGTCGCATCAGGTGGCACCGTCGCAGAGATTTCCGATCCGGCCCGAGTGGAGCTGGTGTTCAGCGCCCCTCCCGCGTTGGCCTCCGAAGTAACCGCTGGAACTCGCCTCCAAGTCACAGGCCCTTCCGACAGCTTCGAAGCCGTGGTCGTGGGCGTAGCCGCCAATGCGCGTGAGCAAAGCGGTGCAGCCGTCATTCGCGCGCGATCGACCTCAAGCGCCCTACCACCTGCCGGGTCTCCTGTGACCGGAACTGTCGTCACGAACGATCAGGAAGGTGGATTGATCGTCCCCGCCGACGCCGTTCAAACCGTGGAGGGTCGATCGGTAGTCTTCGTAGCCGAGGACAACGGCTTTCGCGTCACGCCGGTGCTCGCGGGCCGGCGCGCGGGCGGGTACATCGAGATCCTCAACGGGCTGTCTGGCGAGGAACGCATTGCCAGCACGAATGCATTCCTGCTGAAAGCCGAACTCGCCAAGGGCGAGGCCGAGCACGGCCACTGAGGATTACCCATATGTTCAAGTTTATTATCGAAACAGCGGTCCGCTTCCGATGGGCCGTGGTCTTCGTCGCGACGCTCATCGCGGCCTATGGCCTGTTCCAGCTCACCAAGCTCCCCATTGATGCCGTGCCGGACATCACCAACCGCCAGGTGCAGATCAACACCATCGCACCAGCGCTCGCGCCCGGTCAGATCGAACGCCAGGTCACCTATCCACTTGAAACGGCCTTGGCCGGCATCCCGGGTCTGACCAGCACGCGCTCGATCTCGCGCAACGGATTCTCCCAGATCACAGCCATCTTCACCGACCAGACCGACATTTACTTCGCACGCCAGCAAGTGGCTGAACGTATGCGCGAAGTGCTGGAGGATTTGCCCGAAGGGGTGACGCCGATGATGTCGCCGGTAACCACCGGGCTGGGCGAAGTCTTGATGTGGACGGTGGATTTCACGCCGCTCGATCCCGAGAACGTCGGTCAACCGAATGAACCGGGCTGGCAGGCCAACGAGGTGTATCTGACACCGGAAGGCGACCGCCTCACCACGCCAGAGGAGCGTGCCACCTACCTGCGCACAGTGCAGGACTGGATTATCGCACCGCAGATGCGCTCGGCTCCCGGGCTCGCGGGCGTCGACACCATCGGTGGCTACGTCAAGGAATACGCCATCCGTCCGAATGCCGAACGGCTTGCAGCCTACGGTCTCGGCCTAGGCGATCTCGTGCAGGCGCTTGAACGTTCCAACGTCCAGGCGGGTGCCGGATTCATCCAGCGTGCTGGCGAGGGTCTGATCGTTCGGACCGATGCCCTTGCGCAGACTGTCGACGATCTGGCGCAGGCGCCTGTCGCCAATCGCGACGGCTTCGTCATCCGGGTCTCGGATGTGGCGAGTGTCGGTCTGGGACGGGCGCCGCGCCTGGGCGCCGCCTCGCGCGATGGACACGAAGCCGTGCTTGGCACTGCATTGATGATCGCCGACGGCAATAGCCGCACCGTGGCGCAGGCCGCGGCCGAACGCCTTGTCGAAGTCAATCGCTCCCTGCCGCCGGACATCGTGGCCGAACCCGTGCTCGACCGCAGCGAGCTGGTGAATTCCACGATCAAGACGGTCGCCAAGAACCTGACCGAAGGCGCGCTGCTGGTCATCGCTGTGCTGTTCCTGTTGCTGGGCAACTTCCGCGCGGCGGCTATCACCGCATTGGTGATCCCGTTGTCATTCCTGTTCGCAGTGATCGGCATGAACCGCTTCGGGATCAGCGGCAACCTGATGAGCCTTGGCGCGCTCGATTTCGGCATCCTCGTCGATGGTGCGGTGATCGTAATCGAGGCGACGCTGCTTATGCTTGGCCAAAAGCGGGCCGAATTGGGTCGTGCATTGTCCGCAGGCGAGCGGCTGGGCGTGGCGATCCAGGCGGCGCGCAAAATGGTGCGGCCCGCTGCCTTCGGCCAGACCATCATCCTACTGGTATTCGCACCGATCCTCACGTTGGAAGGCGTCGAGGGCAAGACCTTCCAGCCCATGGCGGCGACCCTCATGCTTGCCTTGGTCGGCGCATTCATCCTTTCGTTCACCTTTGTACCGGCGATGGCGGCGCTGTTCGTGCGAGAACCCAAGACCAAGTCCGAACATACCCCGGAGCAAGAACATGAACATGAGCATGAACACGGACATGATGGCGAGCATGAAACTCGCCTCATCCGTTACGTGCGCGGCAAGGTAGAACCGGTCATCCGCATCGCGGTCACGCGGCCACGTACCGTATTTGCAGGCGCTGTTCTCATGCTCGCGATCGGTTTGATGTCTTTCATCTCGCTGGGTCGCGAGTTCATGCCCACGCTCGACGAAGGCAACCTCGCGATGCAGGCCCTGCGGGTTCCTTCTGCTTCGCTTGAGCAATCGCTGTCGATGCAGCTTGCCCTGGAGAGGGCGCTGACGAGTGAGCCGGAAGTGAGGACCATCTTCTCACGCACGGGTACGGCGGAAGCGGCCATCGATCCGATGCCGGTCAACATCTCCGACAGCGTGATCGTGCTCAAGCCGCGCTCGGAATGGCCCGACCAATCGCTGGACAAGGAAGAGCTGATCAGCCGACTAGAGTCCATCGTCGGCAACCAGATCGGCAATGCGTTCGAGTTCAGTCAACCCATCGAACTGCGTTTCAACGAGCTGATTTCCGGCGTGCGTACCGACCTGGCCGTCATGGTCTTCGGCGACGACTTCGACATCATGCAGAGAGCTGCGGATCAGATCGCACTCACGCTGCGTGGCGTAGAGGGTGCCGCCGACGTGCGCGTGGAGCAGGTCTCGGGACTGCCGACGCTCACGGTGCGGGTCGATCACGCCGCCGCCGCCCAGTACGGCTTGACGGCTGCCGATGTCAGCGAAGCGGTCGCGACCGGCATCGGCGGCACCTCGGCAGGCAAGATCTTTGAGGGCGATCGCCGCTTCGATGTGGTGATTCGGTTTGACGAGGACGCGCGCAATGACCCGGCACAGCTAGCTGCCCTGCCCATCGTCGCGCCGGACGGTACGGTGGTGCCGCTCTCCTCGGTCGCGCAAATCGGAGTCAGCGAAGGCCCTAACCAGATCAGCCGAAACAATGGTAGCCGGAGGATCGTGGTACAGGCAAACGTACGTGGCCGCGATCTGGGCGGGTTCGTCGGGGAGGCACAGACTGCGGTGGCCGATGTGTCGCTTCCAGCAGGCGTATACATGACCTGGGGAGGGCAGTTCGAGAACCTGCAACGCGCAGAAGCACGACTAATGCTGGTGGTCCCGATCGTGTTCCTGCTGATCGGAACCCTGCTGTACATGGCACTGGGCACGATCCGTGAAGCCGCACTGGTGTTCGTCTGCGTGCCATTGGCGCTGGTAGGAGGTGCATTGGCGCTGCTGCTGCGTGACATGCCTTTCTCCGTGTCGGCCGCTGTGGGTTTCATCGCCGTGTCGGGAGTGGCGACACTCAACGGCCTGGTGCTGATGCAGG
>DIUL01000232.1 GCA_002422345.1 Acetobacteraceae bacterium UBA6159 | reverse complement strand
GTGATTGACCGGACAGCAGTGATGCCAGGCTTGATCCGATGGCGGGCGGCGTATTGCTGGACGACCTCGGAGTAGACGCCCTCGCCGACCAGCATCTTGGACACGTGCGGCCGGGGTCCGACGACCGACATTTCCCCGCGCAGCACGTTGATCAACTGCGGCAGCTCATCGATCGAGGTGCGGCGCAGGAAGCGCCCAACCCGGGTGATGCGCTGGCTGTCGCGTGTCGTGCCGCGTGACCCGTCATCGGTCAGGTCGACCGTCATGGTGCGGAGTTTGTACATCATGAACGGCTTGCTGTTGAACCCGACGCGCGGCTGCTTGAAGAAGATCGGGCCACCGCCCTCCAGCTTCACGGCGAGCGCGGCCAGCGCGATGATCGGGGCGGTCAGGATCAGGCCGATCGTGCCGACCACGTAGTCCTCGGCGACCTTGAACAGGCCCTGGCTGCCCTTGAACGGGCGGTGCATCAGTTGCAGCACCGGACTGTCGACGAAGCCGAGTTGCTGGGTGAACTGCGGACGCAGGCCGGCGGCGTCGAAGGGCACGACGACGTCGGCGGCGATCCATTGCAGGCGGCGGGTCAACGCCAGGATTTCGTCGGACTGTTCCCATGGCAGCGCGACGATCACCATGTCGATGCCGTAGTTCTGGGCGTAGCGCGCCAGGTCGGTCGCCGGCATCGTGCCGCGCGCGCCCGGGCGGCGGAATTCGTTCGTCGTCGCGTCCATCTGGCCGACCAGCTTGTAGTCGGCCCGGTTCTCCGGCTTGTTCAGGCGGCGAATGATCTCATCGCCCTGCCGCCCCGTGCCGACGACGACGACGCGGCGGCGCAGCAGCCCCTTGCGGCGGACCATGGCCAGCATCAGGCGGACCACCTGCCGCCCGATGACAAGGGCCACATAGGTGGCGCCAAGCCAGGACAACAGCCAGCCGGCGTCGCGCACGGCGTTCGGCAGGAAGGCGACGACGATCAGCATGGCCGGCGCCGAGGCAACGAGAAGGCCGACCGCGGGGTAGAAGATCGAGCGGTGGAAGCGCTCATATCGTTCGACGCGATACGATCGTGTGCCCCGGATCACGATATGGAAGATGATCATGATCGTCACCGCGACCGCGCCGGCCTGCAGCCAGGTCAGCGGCCGGACGTCCGGGGGCGATGAGATCCAGAAGATGAAGGTGCCGCCCAGAAGGAAGACGGCGTCGATCACCATGGCAAGCCGGTTGACCAGGCCGTACGTCCACTTGATCAGCGGCGCGCTCTGGTCCGCTTGATCCCTCGGCCTGCTGCTGGTCGGGGAGGGAGCGGTAACGTCCATGCCTGCCTCTATCCTCCGAATGCGGATCGCCCGCGGTCCAGATTCCGGTCGATCCGATCAGGCGTCGCGAAGGCGGTTGCCTGCGTGCCGAGCGCCGGAGGCTCCGTGTAACGGAGTATTGCCCCCGATTCCAGCAGAGTCATGCCTGGGACCTGACAGGAGGCTAGGGCGCGCCATCCGCGGTCTCGGTTTCATCGGGGGCGCGTCCCGGCTTCAGCGCAAGGGCGCGCGCCGTCAGAAGGTCCTTTAAGGCCGCCAGGATGGGCCCGGTGACCACCAGGGGCGCGCATGCTTCCGCTTCCCGGGTGCGCGCGGCGAAATCGGGGAACAGCGCGATCACCGTGCCGCCATTGGCGAAGGCGGCGCGGGTGCCTGTGTCCAGGAAGCTCTCCACGGCCAGCGCCTCGGCCAGCAGGATATCATGGCGGGGCAGTTCGACGTGCCAGTAGGTGACGGTGTCGCGCGGCACCTGCTCGATGGATGTGCCGTTGATCAGATGCTTCACGGGTATCAGTACGCCGTCGGCGTGGATCGCGTGGTCGGGGCTCAGCCAGAGGTCGTGGGCCGGGACGCGGTCATCGAAGGCGCCGGCCCGCACCCGCACCGGCCAGACCGTTCGCGGGTCCGGATGGCGATGACAGTCGACCAGGCGATGACCGATCCAGGTGATGGAAACGGTGGGGCCGGATGCGGTGACGACGTGCTGGCCCTCGCGCAGTCGCTCCACCGCGATCAGGCCGTCCGTGGTGGCGATGCGGGTGCCGGCGGCGAAGCAGGGGATGGTCGCGACGTATCCGTTGATCCCGGTCGAGGGATCGGTCGTGTAGACCCCGATGGCGGTGTCGCCATAGACCGAGTTGCCCGAGGTCGTGTTCGATCCCGTGATGGCGAAATCGGTCCAGGCGATCGGGATGAAGTCCTCCACGTGCAGGATGAAGGCATGCGCGGGGGAGCCCGCCGGGTCGGATGCTCCGATCCAGTCTCCGATCAGCGTATAGGCGCCTGGGGTGCTGCCGCCGGTGATACCGTCGAAATGGGTGATGATGGCGCCCGGGTGGTCGTAGCTGCGCCAGGTCTGGTCCGCCATGTCGTAGATATAGCCGTGCTCGGGCTGGATCCCGTTCACCACCGGTCCATCGGCGTAGCCGCCGGCGATCAGGGTGTCATAGATGCCATAGGCGGTGGTGCTGAGCGCGTTGGGGGCGTTGTTGGTCGTGAAGGTCTGGGCGTCGATGTCGTAGATGAACGCGTTGCCGGCCAGCGGGTAGCTCGCGTAGTCGGGGTTCGCGGTCGCGAGCACGTCCCAGTTGCCGACGACCAGGCCGTTGAAGGTGCTGTGCGGGATGGTGTTCGTCGCGTCGGGGTAGTCGAGCGTGATCCACTGTGACCCGAGCGGTGCGGAGGTATCGAGCAGGAACCCGTTGTCGGTGGATTGATCAGGCAGCTTGTAGCTGCCGACGATGTCCATGCCGGTCTCGTAGGTTCCGAATGACAGGCCATAGGGCGTGGTGTCGGACGCGGTCGGGAAGTCGATATTGGTCCAGCTTCCGAGCGTCAGATTGTACAGCAGGCCCTGCTGGTCGCCGGCGTCATTGATGTAGTTGCCAACGAGATTATCGCCGCGAATACCAGTCAGGAACGTTGAATACGTCGTCCCGCCATCAATGTAATTCAGGGTATAGAAAGGGAAGGTGGCCATGCCGTGGTCCTTACAAACCAGCGGCTCGACGAGACCCGTCTCCGCAAACCACCGTAGGAGTGGCTGCGTCCATTAGTAAAGTTAAACGATGTAGTGGATTATACTCAGGTCCTGGGGCTGACGACTGTCCATGGCCCAGGCGGCATCAGCATCGCATGCGGCGCGACGCTGATGCCTGTCGTCGGGTTACTCGGCGGCGAGGTTGGGGGTGAATTCCAGCGGCAGGCCCTTGTGGCCGGTCAGCCGCTCCCCTTCCTCATACATTTCAAACGCCCGCTTCTTCAGCGCGGGGACGATGGCGGCGATCAGGTCGAGGTCCAGATCGGCAGCGATGCCCGGATAGCCGGCCCGCTCGATCATCGGACCGAGGCGCCGGTTCTCGATCTGCTCGAACGTCCATTCCAGCGGATCGTCGATGATCGTCATGTCCCAGTTGATGCGGTGGTTCTTGTTGCGCGGTCCATAATGGTAATGCGCGCCGTTCCAGAAGCAGTCGAACGCGAGGAGTTCCGTCTCCTCCACATAGGACTTGCCCTTCGATCCACCGACGTCGCCCAGGACATGGATCGCGAGGCCGCCGTCGCCGTTCTTCTGGCGCCGCATTTCCAGGCCGAAGCGGATGTTGCCGGCTTCAAAGATTTCCGTGCCGCGGTTGTGCTTGACGGTGTTGCGCTTGGTGACGAACACCTCTCGTGCGCAAGCCTCGACCTCGGGCAGGACGGCGCGGACGGCGGCCATATCAGTCGCCTCGGCCATCGACGGATACCCGGCTCGGCCCAGCATCTTCGGGAGCTTCTGGCCCAGGATGCGGATGGTCCAGCCGATCGGGTTGCCGTCGGTGATCGGGTCCATGCGGCAATGCACGCCCATCCCGCCGCCGACGCGGCCAGGCGTCGTCAGTTCCGGATTTTCCGGTCCGTAAACGTAGCTCTTTTCAAGGTCGAAGCAGTTGAAGCGGAGCAGCACCGTCTCCTTGCCCATCAGGTCGGCGGTGACTTCGATGGAGATACCCTGGTCGGTATGATCCTCGACATTGGCATCCCACAACTGGTGCCGGACGATGAAGGACAGGGGGGCGGCGGAGAAGCGGGTACCTGGCGACTGTGGCATCTTGGACTCTCCCGTTGCAGAGGTTTGTCTGAGCCTAGGCAGGTGGTGCGATCGTCGCAAGGGAAAGTGTGGCGCGCGGGATGGGGTGGCCCCAACGGAAAAGGGCCGCCCTTGCAGGCGGCCCTTCCGGGTAGAGAGCCGAACCCGTCAGGCGGCCGGGATGCGGTGAAGCCCGCACAGCTTGTTGCCATCGGGATCGCGGAGATAGGCGAGGTACATCGCACCGGCGCCGCCCTGGCGAACGCCCGGCGGGTCTTCGATCGCGGTGCCGCCATTCTCAACGCCGGCCTTGTGCCAGGCGTCGGCCTGGGCGGGGTTGGCCATCGTGATGCCGATCGTGCCGCCATTGGCATGGGTCGCCGGCTTGCCATCGATGGGCGGGCTGACCAGGAACAGGCCGCCGTTGTAGACGTAGATCAGCCGGCCCTTGGCGTCCTGCGACCCGGGCTTGCCGCCGAGCGCGCCGAACAGGGCGTCGTAGAATTTTTTTGATCGGGCGATGTCGTTGCTGCCGACCATCACATGGCTGAACATTCCGCTTCCTCCTAACAAAGTCACACGAGGCCGCAGCCTCCACCCCTGAGCAGACCACGGTTCGCGTTCGGCGAAAAGGCCATGTCCGTCATGGTGGATGGTTTGGGGAGCCCCCATGGCGGATAGCGGGCAAGTGTCCCCGCTTCAATCCACTGAGATTACGCGATCTTTGAGGGGGCGTCTTGCGGGCGGCATCGCGGGGTTCCCTCGGGCGGTGCGCGCCCCGCATCGCGATTTCCTTGGGAGGGTGAGACATTCAATGCCGGATTCTGGGTTCCAGGCGGCGTCGCCCGGGCCGACGAAACAGGTGGCACCCTGTTCGGCTCTGTGTGGTTTCCGAGGCTGGCGCGCACCGCCCGCGGGGCTATATCATTGATCGCGGCCCTAAATGTGGGTAAGCCTATGGTGAGGCTGCCTCAAGGGTAGCCTCACCAGTAGAGAGGATGGGCGGACGCTGAAATCTCCCTGGATGGCCATCCACTGGCTCGGAAATTCGGCTTGGCGATGACAGCGGAACCGTTAACCGGGCGCGGGTGGACGGCCCGGATCGACGCCGTGAGCCTGATTATCCACCTGACAGGTGATTGGATCGCCCGCCTCGACACGGGCGCCGAACTTGGCGCCGTCGACCGGATCGTGGAAGCCATCCGTTCGGATGGCGCGACAATCAAGACCATTGCCTTCGATACCACGGCGTTGAAGCAGTGGGACAGCGCCATCCTTGTTTTTGTCCTCGCACTTCGCCAGGCCTTCAAGGGGGAAGGCCAGACACTTGACGAAGCCGGCCTTCCGCCCGCCGCGCGTCGCCTGCTGGCGCTGACCGGGGAACCCGTCTCGGCAGATCCCATCGTGGTGCGCGCGAACCTGCTCGCCCGTGTCGGGCGGCCGCTGATCCGGCTTTGGGCCAGTGGTCTGGATGTCATGACGCTGGTCGGGGAGACGGTCCTGCGCTCCGGCGCGGCGTTGCGTGGCAAGGTCAGGATGCGCGGGGCGGATTTGCTGTCCTGCATGTATGACGCGGGCATTGGTGCCTTGCCGATCGTAACGATTGTGAACGTCCTGGTCGGTGGCATCCTGGCCTTTGTCGGCGCGGTGCAGTTGCGGAAGTTCGGAGCGGACATCTACATCGCCAACCTGGTTGGTATCGCGATGGTGCGGGAGATGGCCGCGCTGATGACCGCGATCGTCATGTCGGGCCGGACCGGCGGTGCCTATGCCGCGCACATTGCCACCATGCAGGGCAACGAGGAGATCGACGCGCTGCGCGCAATCGGTGTTCCGGTCTATGACTATCTGATCCTGCCCCGCGTCATTGCGTTGACGTGCATGATGCCCCTGTTGTTCCTGTATGGCAGCGCGGTTGGCATCTTCGGTGGCTTTACCGTGGCGGTGTCGATGTTGAACATTTCACCGGAAGCATTCCTCGAACAGACGAGGGCGTCCGTCGCCGGCAGTCAGATCCTGTTCGGACTGGTAAAGAGTATCGCGTTCGGAACCCTGATCGCGATCGCTGGCTGCCGAGCCGGCCTGAACGCCGGCCGCAGCGCCGCGGATGTGGGACGGGCGGCGACGACGGCGGTGGTGATCGGGATCGTGGGGGTGATAGCGTTGGACGCGATCTTTGCCGTCTGTGCCAACACATTGGACTTTTGAGGTCATGGACATCGACAGCACTGAACCCAAACTGCGCGTAGAGGGCCTCACATTCGGCTATGGCGCGAAGGTCGTGCAGCACGATGTGTCGTTCACCGTGTCCGGGCAGTCGATCTTTGCGATCATGGGCGGCAGTGGCTGCGGAAAAAGCACGCTGATGAAAGCATTGATCGGCCTGCTGCGCCCCAGCGCGGGCACGATCCATGTGGGCGACATCGACTACTGGGCGGCAACCGAGGAGCGGCGCACGGAAATCGGGCGGCGCTTCGGGGTTGTGTTCCAAAGTGGCGCGATCTGGAGCTCCATGACAGCCGAGGAGAATGTCGCGCTACCGCTGCGAATGTTCACCTCTCTGGATGATGCGTCGATCCGGGCGCTCGCGCAGTTGAAACTATCTTTGGTTGGGTTGGATACGGCGACCTCGGTCATGCCGGCGGCACTCAGCGGCGGTATGCGCAAGAGGGTCGGCATCGCGCGCGCCCTATCGCTCGATCCGGACATCCTCTTTCTGGATGAGCCATCCGCCGGCCTCGACCCGATATCCGCTCGGCGGCTTGATGACCTGATCCTGGAGCTTCGTGACGGGTTTGGCATGACCGTCGTGATGGTCAGCCATGAGCTGCCTAGCCTGATGTCGATCTGTGATGATGGTATTTTCCTGGATGCGGACTCCGGCACCGCGATCGCACACGGCGCGCCTAAGGTGCTGCGTGACAGTTGTAAGCATCCGACCGTGCACGCTTTCATGACCCGACAGCGGCCGCCGGATGAACAGGTTCAACCGGCGGAGGGTTCCCATGGCGCTGGGTAAATCCGCGGCCGTCGGAGCGTTCGTCCTTGGCGCGGCCGGTATCGCGGTCGTTGCCATTCTGTTGTTTGGTGGAACTCGGCTGTTCACGAACAATCTGCGCGTGCTCGTGCATTTTCAGGACTCCGTCGCCGGTCTGACGGCCGGCGCGCCCGTGACCTTGCGTGGCGTCAAGGTTGGGACCGTGAGAAGTATGAAAGTTTACATCAAATTGCCAAATCTGGTACCAACGATCCCCGTCTACCTGGAAATCGAGCCAGGACAAGTCTCCTGGACCACTGGTTCGCTTGGCGCTGGCCCCGACGACTTTCAGCTCGCGGTCAAGGCAGGGTTGCGGGCGCAACTCGTGACCCAAAGCCTAGTGACTGGACAGTTGAACGTTGATCTGGACTTTCATCCAGACACGCCGGCGACGGTGATTGGCAGTGATGATGGTGTGCCGGAGATTCCGTCGATCCCATCAGACTTTCAACGCATGAAGAACCAGATCACGGACCTAGATCTGCCGGATCTGACCGACAAGGCCCGTGTCGCGTTGATCGGGATCGAGCGCGTCGTCGGCGAACTGACAGGCCGGATCGGGCCTGTTGCCAGCAGCATCCAGCAGACCTCGGACGCCGCCCGTGAGACGCTGGAGGCTACGACCGCGGCCGTACGGCAATTGCAGATCGACGCCAGCCACACCTTGGCGAACATTGATCGTCTCGCCAACGCTACGCATGCGCAGATTGCTGTCATTGGAAAAGATGCCGATCGGTTGTTGGCAACGGCAGGCCGAGCGGTGTCGCAGGCTGAGAGGGTGATTGCTTCGTTGCATGATTTGACAGGACCCAATACGCCAGCGCGAGGCGACGTGGAGGCCACGCTCCGAGACCTGGCAGCAAGCGCAAGTTCGCTGCGGAATTTCACGCGTGAGCTGGAACGAAATCCTGGGGGAGCCCTGTTGGGGAGGCCTGCCCGATGAACATGCGATCAATCCTTTTGACAGCGAGCCTGGTTCTGCTGGTGGGATGCAGTACCGGTCCCGCGCCTCGGACCTTTGTTCTCAGCGCCCCCGCCACCGTTACCGAGGGTGTAGTGCCCGAATCGGGTCGGCCAATTGTGGAACTGAAGCCTGTGTCGCTGCCCGATTACCTCGACACCTCCGAAATCTTGATTCGTAACGGCCTCAATGAGTTGACCGTAAGCTCCACGGCGCGGTGGGGAGAGCGCCTGTCGATCGGTGTAACCCATGCCTTGGCCGGCGCACTGATGACGCGCCTTCCTGGTATGACGGTCGTCACGACACCTGTGCAACGCCAGCCGGTTCGGCTGGTTCTGGTAGACATCGAGTCCTTCGACATTTTCCCCGACGGGCGCAGTGTTCTGATCGCCCGCTGGACGATCGAGGGACCAGACAGGCGCGCGCCCGCGATCATCGAGCGTGGTTCGGTGACCACTCATGCCGTGGGCGGCCTGAGTGACGCAGCGATCGTGGCCGCGATGGCGGAAGCAATTGAAAAGCTGGCCGGTCATGTTGCGGCGGCCGTGTCTCGTGGCACTGCCGTACATTGATTATCGGATAGGAGTCGATTGCAACTGGTATTCGGATGTTGGGTCACTATATGCTGGCCATGATTTCGCCATGATCCAATCATGAAAAATCACAATTTGGCTCCGTGGCCCAGCCGGCCCTGCAGCCTGACAGCCAAGAGGTGAGCAATGACAACCGATTACAGCGGATGGGGAGGATACCTCTCCAACATGCGGGAAGCGGCGGCATGGGACACATCGGGCGCTGCCGGACAGAATCCGCACGCGGACGGGACGCAGGAACACGAGGAATGGTGGGCGAGCCAGATTGAGACGCCGGAATACAGCGACCACTCGCTGTAACGGCGCCGCGTCGACTGTGACTGGTCAGGCATTGCCGAATGCGGTTAATATGGTTACACCTTCGTTGCGGTGGAGTGAACCGCACGCAACGGAGGCTCCCGCATGGACCTGCATCTTTCGGATAAAGTCGCACTGATCACCGGTTCCAGTCGGGGCATCGGCTTGGCCACGGCCAAGGCGTTCGCGGCGGAAGGGTGTCGGCTGGTACTGTCTGGACGCTCCGCCTCCGCGCTTGCCGAGGCCGAGGCTGTATTGCTTGCTAGTGGGGCAGTTGTCACCACGCAGGTCGCCGACGTCTCGGTTCCCGAGGAAGCGGCATCGGTGGTAAGCGCCGCGGTCGCGGCGTTCGGCGGCGTTGATATCCTTGTGAACAATGTCGGTGGGGGCGGCGGTGGTCCTCGGATTGCCGACAGTACCGATGATGACTGGCGTAAGGTGTTGGAAATAAACCTGATCCAGACCGTCCGGATGATGCGCCTCGCTTTGCCGCACATGAAGGATCGCCCGGGTGCCTCCGTGATTAACGTGGCGTCGATTTCAGGTTGGTCCCCACAACTCGCCATGTCCGGGCAGTATGGTGCTGCAAAGGCCGCGTTGATCTTCGACACAGAGCGTTGGGCGCTCGAATTCGTCCCACATGGCATCAGGGTCAATACAGTTTCACCTGGGTCCATCCTGGTGCCTGGCAACGGATGGGACCGCTATCGGAATGCCAGCCCGGCGAACTACGATGACTACGTCCGTCATGGATTTCCGATGGGACGGTTGGGTTCCGCGGAGGAAGTGGCTGATGTCATCGTCTTCACTGCCTCTCCGCGCGCGCACTGGATCAACGGGCGGAATATCCCGGTGGACGGGTTGGAGCAGCCATATCCGCCACTCGACCGCCGGCCCTTCTAGGCCAGCTGCAGGATGATGCGATCCAATGAAACTGAATGTGACTGGCAGCGCCCCGGTGCAGTCACCGCGGGGTGATGCACCGGTGATCCATC
Source organism: Acetobacteraceae bacterium UBA6159 (assembly GCA_002422345.1). Lineage (GTDB taxonomy): Bacteria > Pseudomonadota > Alphaproteobacteria > Acetobacterales > Acetobacteraceae > Rhodopila. The sequence continues at coordinate 404 of DIUL01000232.1, read as the reverse complement.
AAACTGATGGCTATCTTACGGATGAGATGACATGCCGCTCGCTTGGGGTGTTCTCCAGATCGCCGTGCCCCGTCTGAAGGGGCTGTCAGACGGGACAGTCAGTTCGAACTGTCTGCCGTGTCCCGCCGTCGGAGCGTATAGGTCAACGTATGGCGTAGATCGGTCGCTGTGACGATACTCACGGACCAACACGGCAGATGGGCCCCGTCCTCGAGCTGGCCCATGCCGAGCGTTGTGTTCCTACAAGCCTTGTCTCACACGCGGAAACACTTCCTTGGCAAGCATCTCGATCGTCTCAATCGCAAGGCTCTCGGGCATGCCTGCCCATTCCGTGCTCATGACCAGGTGATTGACGCCAAGCCGGCGATGGATCGCTATCATCTGCAAGGCTGTTCAACGCTATG
>DIUL01000133.1:457-3994 GCA_002422345.1 Acetobacteraceae bacterium UBA6159 | reverse complement strand
GGTAATCCCCCCATTTTTAACGGGGTGCCTTCGTAGAACCTACGCGGCCATTTTCAATTTCTGGGCGGGTGTGATGCCGCCGATGCCCATGTTCGGGCGGTCGTTGTTGTAAGTCCAGAGCCATTGCGTGGCGTGATTCTGGGCCTCCTCGATGCTTTCGATGATGTATTGGTCCAGCCATTCATGCCTGACAGTGCGGTTGTAGCGCTCGATGTAGGCGTTCTGCCGGGGTTGGCCCGGCTGGATATGCAGGATGGCAACCCCTTGTTTCTCAGCCCATTTCATCAGCTTTTCGCTGATATATTCCGGGCCGTTGTCAACCCGAATGGTGCCTGGCTTGCCGCGCCACTCGATGATCCGATCAAGGCTCCGGATCACGCGTTCGGCTGGCAGAGAAAAATCCACTTCGATACCCAACCCTTCTCGGTTGAAGTCATCCAGCACGTTCAGCAGCCGGAACGCCCGCCCATCGCCGAGGCGATCCGCCATGAAGTCCATCGACCAAGTGATGTTCGGGGCCTCAGGCACCGCCAGCGCGTCGGGTTTGTCGCGCTTCTACCGCTTGCGCGGCTTGATGCGCAGGTTCAGTTCCAGCTCACAGTAGATGCGCCTTACGGCGTTTGAAGGCAAACGCCTGCCGGCCAATGGATAGACGCGCTTGTGGTTCCACGGGTGCCCTTTGACATTGCGAAGATGCAGAAAACACAGGCCAAAACCCCAGGTCTTCCTGGCATCGGTCAGCCCGACCAGCAGATCGGCGATCTCTTCATTCTCGGTCTTCAGCTTCGGGCCATAGCGATCGCAGGTCTCGCTGACCTCGAAGGCCCGGCAGGCCAGCGCAATGCTGACCTTGTGTCGCGCCACTGCTTTCTCGGCCATCTCTCGGCGTTGAGATGGCCCGGTCACTTTTTCCAAGGGCCTGCTCAGGTTCTCTCGGACCAGTGGCGTTCACCTTCGCAGTTCAGCAAATCCGCCTGCATGCTGAGGTCCGCATACATACGCTTCAACCGGCGGTTCCATTCGGCGGGGAAACAGTCCCCCGGACTGTTTCCTGACCCGCCTCATTGCCGCAGGATCGCCCCTCTCGGCCGATTGCAATGCAATCGCCTGCCGGGCAACGGATGATCTGAGCCTCAGTGTATCTGCTTGTCTTCATTTGGAATCCCCTCATGCATCTTGCCGAGAAAATTCTACGTATGCAGCCCCTTACTTTCGGGGGGGATTACCGCATGACGTTGGCGGGGAAAGGGGAAATCACGCTTCAACACCGATTTCTGCAAAAACGCCCTTCCCGCGACGCGGCAACTCGCATATGTTCTGCGCCATTCGGCCTTCGGGGAGGAAGGCATTCTCGATGGAATATTTCCTCCGCCAGGCAGCCACCGGCGCGGGCCCTTGGCCCGCCCCGGACGAACCGCTGGGGAGAGCGACCACATGACCATCGACGGCAAGGGAATGATCCAGCAGGGCGCCGCGATCCGGCGCAACGCGCTGGCCTATCCGGACAAGACCGCCTTCGTCTATGGCGACATCCGCCTGACCTGGCCCGAGGTCGATGCCCTGACCGACCGCCTGGCCTGGCTCTTTGCCCGCGACGGGATCCGCGCCCGCGATCATGTGGCGATCCTCGGGCAGAACAGCCACTTCTTCGTGCTGGCGGAATACGCGCTGTTCAAGATGGGCGCCGCGGTGCTGGTCCTGAACCCGGCGATCAAGGGCGAGCATCTGGCCGGCCAGATCCGCCACGCCGACACCGTGGCGGTCATCACCGGCGACCACCTGCAGCCCAATATCGAGGCGATCCGCGCCGGGCTGCCGGTTTCGCGCTACTACACCTGGGACGCGACCGACGCGACCCCCGGCACCGTGAACCTCGCCCGCCTGCTGGCCGAGCCGGCGCCGGCCGAACGCTTCCCGATCGCCGAGGTTCGCCCCGAGGACATCGCCACGATCATGTTCTCCTCGGGCACCACCGGCACCCCCAAGGGGGCGATCAACACCTACTGGAACGTCTTCGCCAAGTCGGTCTCGATGACGCTGGACCAGCAATACCGCAAGGACGAGGTCGGGCTGATGGTGACCCCGCTGTGCATGGGCGGCACCCAGCTGATGAGCTTGTGGCCCTATGTACTGCTGGGCATGACCTCGGTGATCGCGCCGCGCTTCGAGCCCGGCGAGATCCTCGCCCTGGTCGAGCGCGAGCGGGTGAACGCCATGTTCTGCGTGCCGACCATGATCAACGCGATGAGCCTGCATCCCGACTTCGCCACCCGCGACCTCTCCTGCCTGCACCGCATCATCTCGGCCGGGTCCAGCCTGCCGGTCGAGCTCTACCAGCGCGTCAAGGCTCGCGGGATCGACATCCTCGAGGGGCTGGGCACCTCGGAAACCGGCGGCGGGATCATGATGCCGGGCGAGCGCAAGGTCGCCAACCCCAAGAGTTCGGGCCGGCCGATGGTGGGCTTTGCGGTGCGCATCGTCGATGACCAGGGCCGCGAGCTGCCCGACGGCGAGCCCGGCGAGATCGTGATGCGCAGCGACTGCATCGCCACCGGCTACTACAAGCAGCCCGAGATCGAGGCCGCGACCTATCGCGACGGCTGGTTCCACACCGGCGACATCGGCCTGCGCGATGCCAGCGGCTACTACTACCTCAAGGATCGCAAGAAGGACATGATCATCACCGGCGGGGTCAACGTCTATCCCGCCGAGGTCGAGCAGGTGCTCTATACCTTGCCCGAGGTCGCCGAATGCGCGGTGGTGGGCCTGCCCCACGACCACTGGGGCGAGGCGGTGACGGCCTTCGTCGTGCCCCGCCAGGGTGCCGCCGCCGACCCCGCCGAGGTCCGCCGCCGCCTCCAGGAGGTGCTGGCCGACTACCAGGTGCCCAAGAAGGTGCTGGTGGTCGAGGCCCTGCCCAAGACGATCTTCGGCAAGCTCTACAAGATCCAGTTGCGCGAGGATCACCGCGACCTCTACGCGCAGGGCTGAGGCCGGGACGGCTGCCGCCGGGGCGCGCTCCCCGGCGCTTCAGCGCTGCGTCATATGGGGGCCAGTTCCGGGTCTTGCAGGCGGGGGTGTCGGTCTGCTCATGCCGCCCGGCTACCCCGCTGGATCCACAACGTGAATCCCCTCGGGGATTTGTGCAACAGAGCCCATCCGGAAGACCGGCATGAGTTGTGGCTGAAAGTTGGTGACGGGGAGATTGGGTGGCATATCAAGGCGTTGTTGACGCGCTGCAGTTCTCGCAGAGAGCGAGCCATGGTCCGCCGTCGGTCCAAGGACCATGGCGAGCGATATGCCACATGACGAAGGATACGGTTGTCGCGTTTCGCGCGCCAGAAGGATTTTCGCCCGACCCGCTGACGCATTTGCTGCGCCAAGGCGCGCGGCAGTTGACCGCGCAAGCGGTCGAAGCCGGGCTGGGCACGTTTCTCGCCGCTCATTCTGACCAGACCGATACCGCTGGCCGCAAGCGGTTGGTCCGGCACGGCCATCTGCCTGAGCGGGCAGTTCAAACCGGGATTGGCGCTGTGC
>DIUL01000133.1:0-447 GCA_002422345.1 Acetobacteraceae bacterium UBA6159 | reverse complement strand
CCTGCGACGTGCCAAGTCGATCGAAGAGTTACTGCCCTGGCTTTACCTGAAGGGCATTTCCACTGGCGATTTCTCCGATGCTCTGGCTGCGGTCGGCCATTGAGGCGCCGTTGGTTCAAGCCCAATGGACGACGGGACCGGACGCGCCCGGCCTGTCGGCCAGCACCATCACGCGCCTGAAGGCGGATTGGTGGGACGATTATGAACGCTGGTCCAAACGGGATCTGTCGGCACGACGCTATGCGTATTTCTGGGCTGACGGCGTCTATTTCAGTCCCGGAATGGAGGAGGATCGCCAATGTATGCCGGTGATTATCGGGGCTGATGAGTGAGGCAACAAGGATGTCCTGGGCCTGGTCGACGGCTTCCGCGAAAGCACGCAAAGCTGGCGGGAACCGCTCCTGGATCTCAAGCGCCGGGGGCTGGAGGTCGCGCCGAAACTGGCTG
>DIUL01000127.1 GCA_002422345.1 Acetobacteraceae bacterium UBA6159 | reverse complement strand
AGGACCAGCGCGTCGTCTACCCGACGACGAACAGCGGCTATGGCGTCGGCTCGGGCAATGCCTATTGCACCGAGGAATCGCCGCTGAACCCGGTGTCGCTGTATGGCCGCACCAAGGTCGACGCCGAGGAAGCGGTGCTCGCCACCGGCCACGGCATCACGCTGCGGCTGGCCACCGTGTTCGGCATGTCGCCGCGCATGCGGCTCGACCTGCTGGTGAACGACATGACCTGGCGCGCGGTGAATGACCGCTCGGTCGTGCTGTTCGAGTCCCATTTCCGGCGCAACTACATCCATATCCGCGACGTGGTGAAGGCGTTCCTGCACGCGCTCGACAACTACGACGCGATGTCCGGGGAGCCGTTCAATGTCGGCCTGTCGGAAGCGAACCTGACCAAGTGGCAGTTGTGCGAGCGGATCCAGCGGCACGTGCCCGGGTTCACCTTTCTCGACGCCCCGATCGGGGAAGACCCGGACAAGCGCGACTATCTCGTATCCAACGAAAAGCTGGAAAAGACCGGCTGGACCCCCGATCACGGGCTGGATGCCGGCATCGAGGAACTGATCAAGGGCTTCCGCATGCTGCGCAACGGGCGCTTCGCCAATGTCTGAGCCGGTTTCGAACCTGGTCGTCCCGCCGCCCGGCAAGACGATGGACATGACCTGCCGCTGCTGCGGCGGGCACAATGTCGAGTTGGTGATCGACCTGGGCGACCAGCCGCACTGCAACCGCCTGGTGCGTCGCGATACGCCCGCGGGCGTGGAGCCGTCCTTCCCCCTGCGCGTGGGCTTCTGCCGGGACTGCACTATGGTGCAGATCGACCATACGATTCCCAAGGAATCGATGTTCTCGGACTATCCCTATGTCTCCGGCACGACCAAGACCCTGCCCGCGCATTTCCGCGCGACGTCGGAACGGATCGCTGCTTCCTATGGCCTGGGGGCCGCCGACCTGGTGGTTGATATCGGGTCCAACGATGGCACCTGGCTGAAGCAGTATGCCCCCTTCGGCTGCCGCGTCCTGGGCGTGGAGGCCGCGGGCAATGTCGCGCAGCTGGCGACCGATGCTGGCGTGCTGACCTGGAACCGCTTCTTCAATGAGGAATGCGCCCGCGACATCCTGGCCGAACACGGGCCGGCCAAGGTCGTGACCGCCGCCGGCGTGTTCTTCCACCTGGAAGAACTGCACAGCGTCGTGAAGGGGATCGAGGCGCTGCTGGCCAAGGACGGCGTCTTCGTCGTGCAGGCCATCTACCTCGGCGGCATGGTGGAAAACACCGCCTTCGATCAGGTCTATCACGAGCACCTTTGCTACTACACGCTACGCTCGCTGTCGGCGCTGCTGGAACGCCACGGGCTGGAAGTGTTCGAGGCCGATCTGGTGCCGATCCATGGTGGCAGCATCGAGGCGCATGTGGCGCGCAAGGGCACCCGCGCGATCGGGGACAGCGTCCGCCGGATGCAGGCGACCGAGACGGCGAAGGGGCTGGGCGACATCGCCACCTACCGCCATTTCGCCACCCAAGTAGTTTCATTGCGCGACCGGCTGCTCGGCATCCTCCGCGACTACCACGCGCGCGGCAAATCGGTCTGGGCCTATGGCGCGCCGGCCAAGGGCGCGACGCTGGTCAACAGCTTCGGCATCGGCCCGACGCTGGTGCAGAAGGCCGTCGAGAAGAACGCCATGAAGATCGGGCTCGACATGCCCGGCACCCGCATCCCGATCGAAGCCGAGGATGGCCCCCGCCCCGACGCCTATCTGGTGCTGGCGTGGAACTTCATCGATGAGTTCATCGTGAAGGAGGCCGACTACCTGAAGGCGGGCGGCGAATTCATCGTGCCTGTCCCGAAGGTCGAGGTGATCGGCGCGGACCGCGTGCGATGAGCCTGCCCGACGCCGTCGTCCTGTTCGGCGCGAGCGGCTTCATCGGGCGCAACATCGTCGATGCGCTGTCCGGCAAGGTCGACCTCATCGGCGTGACCGGCAGCGGGACTCCGGTCCCCGGCTGCGACCGCGTCATCGCGGCGGCGGGGCTGGACGATCTGGGCCCCCTGCCCGCCCGCACCGCGATCATCCATGTCGCGGCGTTCCGCTACTTCGCCTCCCGCTTCGGCAAGCAGCAGGCGGAGATCCTCTCGGTCAACACCGCACTGACCCAGGCGGTCTATGGCTTTGCGATCGCGCGCGGCATCACCGAGGTCCGCGTCGCCAGCAGTTCGGCGGTCTATCCGGCCTCCTGGGCGGTGCTGGACGACACGCGGCCGCTCGACCTGAACGACTGGCCGCATGACGGGGAAGCCGCCTACGCCTGGTCCAAGCGCTGGGGGGAGATCGCGGCTGACCTGTGGAAGAAGCGGGCCGGGATCAATACGATCAGCCTGCGCCTGACCAATCCCTATGGGCCGTACGACACACTCGATGAGGCGGAGGGCCATGTCGCCACCGCCTTCGTCATCCGCGCGCTGAGCGACGTGACGGAGTTCGAGGTGCGCGGCGACCCCGATGCCGAACGCGACTTCGTCTATGCCGGTGACGTGGCCGAGGCTTTTGCCACATCGCTGTCCCTGGAAGGCGTCCATGCGGCGATGAACTGCGCGCGCGGGGAAACGACGAAGGTCGTCGATCTGGCGACGGCGGCGATGCAGGCAGCGGGCAAGGAACGGCCCTTGCGGACCAATCCGCCTCCGCCCGGCGCCAATCCCGGCGTGAAGATCAGGCGCGCGACCGGCGCGCGTGTGCGAGCGGAAATCCCCGGCCTGGCGCCGTTCCGCGACGTCGATGCCGGCATGCGCGCGACGATGGAGTGGTATCGCGATGCCCTACGCTGACCAGCCCACAATCGTCCTCGGCGCCGATGGTTTCATCGGCCGCCATCTCGTCGCCACATGGAAAGCGCGCGGCTGGCCGGTGCATGCGATCGGACGCGCCGCCGGGGACTTCACGGATCGCGCCGTGGTCGACCAGGCGCTGTCGGCCGCCCCCAAGGCCGGGCGCATCCTGCACGCGATCACCAAGCAGCGGACCGGGAAAATCCAGTTCGACATCCAGGCCGAATTGCTGACCGACAACGCCCGCATCCACCTGAACGTGCTGGAAGCCTGGCGCCGCCACCAGCCCCAGGCCAAGCTCGTGTCGCTCGGCAGTTCCTGCGTCTATCCCGAATCCGACAAGCCGCTGCCCGAGACGATGTTCCGCGCCGGCATTCCGCATCCCTCGGTCGAGGGCTATGCCCTGGCCAAGGAAGTGCTGATCACCGGCTGCAAGACGCATGGCGACCAGTATGGGCTGAAATGGCTGCATTGTGTCCTGGCCACCGTCTACGGGCCCGGCGCGCACACCGAGCAGCATCGCGACCACTTCATGGCCGGCATGATCGCCCGCGCCGTCGCCACCCACGCCCGTGGCGCCGATGGGTTTGAGGTCTGGGGCAGCCCGGACACGGTGCGCGACCTGATGTTCGTCTCCGACCAGATCGACGCCGTGATCGCCGCCGACCAGGCGTTCGAGAACCGCATCCTGAACGTCACCGCCAACCAGCCGGTCACGATCGGGGATTGCGCCAAGGCGGTGCTGCGGGCGCTGGATTGGGACGCGCCGATCGTGCGGCCACCAGACAGTTTCCAAGGGGCTGGCTACAAAAGCCTCGATTCGACCGTGTTCATGAATGCCGTCGACTGGCGGCCGGCGGTCGATCTTGAACAAGGGGTAAGGATGGTCCTGGCAACGGATTTCCGGAAAGAACCAGGCAGATGATGATCATTTCCCGCACGCCGATGCGAATCAGCTTCTTCGGCGGCGGCACCGACTACCCGGAGTATTTCGAGCGTGCCCGCGGCGCCGTCCTCGGCATGGCGATCGACAAGTATATCTACATCTCGGCCCTCCGGCTCGCCTCGGTGCTCGATTACCGCTACCGCATCAGCTACTCGCGCATCGAAACGGTCACCGACATCGCCGCGATCCAGCATCCCGTCGTCCGCGCCGTGCTGACCGACCAGAGCATCACCGACGCGCTGGATGTCTCGATCCTCGCCGACCTGCCGGCGCGCAGCGGCCTGGGCAGTTCCTCGTCCTTCACGGTCGGCTTCCTCAACCTGATCGGCACGCTGCGCCAGCAGACGCTGACCAAGCTCGACCTCGCCCGGTCCGCCGTCCGCGTCGAGCGTGAACTGCTCAGCGAGAATGTCGGCGTCCAGGACCAGTACCACGCCGCATTCGGCGGGCTGAACCGGTTCGACTTCACCGACGGGCGCACCCGAATCTCGCCGATCCAGATGTCGGGCGACTGCCAGAACGCGCTGACGTCATCGCTGTTCCTCGTCTACACCGGCATGACCCGGTTCGCGTCCCAGACGCTGGATGAGCAGATGGAGAAGACCAAGGACCGCCGCGTCGACGCCGAACTCTCGCATCTGCTCGCCCTCGTGGACCAGGGCATGGCGGTGCTGGAAGCCCAGGACCCCGAGCGGATGCTGACCGATTTCGGCGCCATGCTGCATGAGGGGTGGGAGACGAAGAAGCGCCTGTCCTCGAAAGTGTCCAACGCGGATATCGACACGCTGTATGCCAAGGCCCGCGCCGCCGGTGCCCTGGGTGGCAAGCTGTGCGGCGCCGGCAATGGCGGCTTCCTGCTGATGCTGGTCCCGGCCGAACGGCAGGCCGTGTTCCACGAGCAGATGCGCGACAACGTGATCATCCCGGTCGGGCTCGACACCGTGGGTGCCACGATCCTGCGGGGCTGATCAGGCCCCTTTGCGGGGCGAGACCCGGTTCCATCGGACGATCGTGGCCGCGATTTCCTTCGCGACCGCGATCGACGACCGGCGTAGCGGACGGCGCAGCAAGACCGGGACCAGGTCACGCAGGGCCTCGGCGGATCGCCCCGCTTCGCGGTTCAGCCGGCCCCGCCCGACCCTGACCCAGTACCAATCCCAGCCGGCATCCAGCGCCGCCGTATAGGACGCGGCGGCGTCATCCACCGCGCCCCCGGCGCCGTGCAGGGCATGCGCCATCAGGCAATGCAGTTCCGCGTCCGATCCCTCGGCCAGGATGGGACCAACGCGCGCGATCACCGCGGCGTTCTCACCGCGATGGATCATCCGCCACAGGTTTCCCCGCTCCTCCGACGACAGCACATCCAGCCGGCGCGGGCCAACCGGCCGTTTGGACGCCAGCATCACCCGCGCCAGTTCCCGCAGCGCCATCGTGGCCGAGGCGCCATAGGGCCGAGCGGCCAGGGCGAGCAGGAGATCGCGGGCGGCTTGCCGGGGCCGGCCATTCTCCCGGTGCAGGCGCCCGCGATTGGCCCAGACCCAATGGCGGCTGTACCCGAGGCCGCCGGCCCTGGTGTAGTGATCCCGGGCACGGTCGGGATCCTGCCCGGAGTTGTGCAGGCACTGCGCGAGCAAAAAATGCAGTTCCGAACTCTTAACACCCTCAGCCAGCAGATGCTCGGCCCGCACGAGGACCTCGGCATAGGTGCCATCGCGGAACAGTTGCCAGGTTTCCTCGCGCTGCTGGTTCCATTCCGCCACCGGATCGATGGTCGTTTCGGCCGGCGCGACCGACGGCGCGTTCGCGGCACCTGCGCTCAGCAGCATCACCGCTTCCGCGTCCGAATCGCCCGGGCTGGTCCGCAACGCCTCCCGCGCCAGCGCGGTGGCGATGCCGGGCTGACCGGAGCGCTGAGCGTGCTGGGCCAGTTCGATCAGGGATGCGTCGATGGCGCCGAACGCCTCGACCGGTGCGTCGGACAGGTCGGTGGGCAGACCAAAGGCCCGCAGATAGCTCAGGAACGCGATCCGGGAGTCATACCCGCGCGCGAAGGCACGAGCGGTGTGACCCATCGCCTGGCTGCCGGCGGGATCGGCAAGAATGGACAGGATCGCATCGGGATAGGCGTCCATCCGATCCTCGATCCGCGCGTCGCGCCCATCCGCCACATCCAGGCCGCGAAATGCCGCCGCGGTGCCCAGCACGACCTTGGCCGCCGCCATGCCCTCGATCGTCTTCAGCGACGATCCGGTACCGAAAGGGATCGGCACCAGGACGATGTCGCAGGCGGCATAAAGGGCGAGCAGGACCGCATCCTCGACGCGCCCCAGCGCGAGGAAGGCGCCGTCACGATCAGGCGCACAGCAGCCGCCCACCACCACGAACCCGACCTCGGCGCCATCCGGACGTTCAGCCACGGCACGGGCCATCGCGCGGATCGACTCCACGGCGAGGACGTTCGGTTCGAACAGGCTGCCGACGAACAGGCAGAAGCGGCCGAAGGGCAGGTCGATGTTGAACAGGTCGCGCAGGATGCGGCGCCCGTCGCCCAGACGCTCAATCTCGAACAGTCGGCCATCGGTGGGATTGGGCGCGAGCACGGGGGCCAGCCCCTTGCGCGCCATCATCGCCTGGTCGGTCGCCGATACGGTCATCAGCACGTCGGCCGCCTTCCAGGCCCGCACCTCCCGCTGCCAGGCAAGCCTTTTCAGCACGGGCAGCTCGGTCAACTGATCCGACAGCACGTCGTGGGAGGTCAGGATCACCCGCCGGCCTTCCTGGTGGGCGATCGGAACGACGGCATCGGCCCAGAACGGGTATTCGAGCGCCACGACGTCCGACCAGCGGATCAACTGGCGGATATGACGCCGATATGCGGCGCTCGCGCCCACGCGCGTATATTGCCAGAAGATCCAGCGGTGTTTCATGCCGCGGCCCAGGCTCGCCACCCAGACCAGCAGCCCGACCAGCAGCCGCCGCAGCGGCATCGGGGGTTCACGGCCCAGCGATTCGATCGCCAGCCCATGCGTCATCACCCGGTCCGCGGCGCCCCCTTGCAGCACCCGCACGGTCATCCCGCGCGCCATCAGGAAATCCGCGAGCAGGTTGGTTCGCCGGCTCGCCCCGCCCTGCGGCGTAATGAAATCATCGTGCGGATACAGGATCAGCACCCGCCGGGGCGGCGCGGTCGCGGCCGGGGTTTCCGCCCGCAAGGCATCGATCGCGCGAGCCAGGGCCCGCGGATTATGCGTCTCCATCCAGCGGGCGCGGTTGTCGCGGGCGGTCTCAGCCAGCGCATCCCGGTTGGCGGCGGCGCGCAGCATCAGCGCGGCCAGGACCTCGGCCGAACGGTCGCGGCTGACCAGGCCCGCGCCGTGTTCGGCCAGCTGGTCGCTCATCCACGTATCGCCGGTGGCGATCACCGGCTTGCCGGCCGACAGTGCCTCCATGAACACGCCGGAGGTGCGGCCGAAATAGATCGAACGCCAGTAGGGCAGCAGGACGACGTCGGAGTCCCACAGCAGCCGGTAATATTCGTCCGTGTCCAGCTTGTCGAACAGCAGTTCACAGTTGGGAATGGCGTCCGCGGCGAAACGATCGATCGCCGCCTGCACATCCGGCGCGGCGTCGTTGCATTGCAGGACGAAGCGCAGGCCGCCCAACTGGTCGTTCTCATGCAGGATGCGGATGGCGCGCAGGATTTCAAAGATACCCTTTTCGTCCCGCGCGTTCCCCAGACTGACAAATGTCGTGACGCCGGGGTGACGCCTTGTCGTGGCTTCCACCGGCGGAACATGCGGAATCGGCAGCACATGCACGGGGCTGGTCGTCAGGCCACCCAACTGATCGGAAAGCCGAGCGCTATCGGTTGTGAGGTGGATGTGGCGGCGGCGGGAGAGGTGCTCGATCAGGCGGAAGGCGAGGCTGGAGAGCGGGTCGCGGTAGAAGTCCGGCTGGTAGCGCAACAGATAGACGTAGCGCACGTCACGCTTGAACCACAGCAGCAACGGCAGCAGCGCCAGCCCGAGGAACTGCCGGTCCACAAAGGTATGGGCAAAGATGACGCTGTTCGGCGGCAGGCCGAAGCGGCGGATCGCGCCCAGCAGATCCAGCAGGAAACGCCCATTGTCTCGCAGCTTGCCCAGCGCGCGGGCCAGGAACGATCCAGCGCCGGCGAGTCCCCAGATATCGCGGGTGAACACCGGATGCGCGCCGACACGGGCCGCGATCGCGGGCTCCACATCGCGGTTGGCGAGGATGACCGTCCGATAGCCGTTTTCCGCAGCGCCTTCGGCGACGGTTCGATCGTATTCGAAATAGTGTCCGACCACATTTCGGAGATTGGGGTCGACTATGTAGAATGCTGGGTTGTTGTTCGACTCCGGCGCTCCGCCGGTGCGCGAATTTTCTTTCATATTTTCAAACGCAGTCACGCCCGCTCTGAACTCCTGGCAAGTTGCTACGGTCCGCGGGACGGACACCAGAGAAGACCGTCATATATTGGCATGTGACACCCCCTGCAACAGCAATCGCACGGATGCACAACCCCGGGTTGACCCGCGAACTTGCGGTCCGGCGCATTCTGTTCCAGCCTGTTCCGGTCCAAGACAGATGGCAGACCGCGCTACGCGGCGGTGGAATATGGGAGGATCATCAATGTCATTCGCCTCAACCCTGTGGCGCTTCGCGGGTGCCGTGCTGGTCGCCGCGCTGGCGACCAGTGGCGCGCAAGCGCAGAAGCACGGGGGCACGCTGACGCTCGCGCATATCGACACGCCGCCCAGCCCTTCCATCCAGGAGGAGGCAACGGCGTCGGTCGTCATTCCGTTCATGAGCATCTACAACAACCTGGTCGTGTTCAATCAGCACGAGAAACAGAACCGGATGGATAATATCGTTCCGGAACTGGCCACGGCCTGGAAATGGAGCGACGACGGAACGAAGCTGACCTTCACATTGCGTGAGGGCGTGAATTTTCACGACGGCAAGCCGTTCACCTCGGCCGACGTGAAATGCACCTGGGACATGGTTTCCGGTCTCACGCCGGGCAAGATCCGCAAAAGCCCGCGCCAGGCCTGGTTCACCAACCTGAAGGAAGTCAGCGTCAACGGCCCGACGGAGGTTACGTTTCATCTGAACCGTCCGCAGCCATCCTTCATCGCGCTGCTGGCCGCCGGCTGGTCACCGGTCTATCCGTGCCACATTCCCTCCGCGCAGATGCGGACCAAGCCGGTGGGAACGGGGCCGTTCCGTTTCGCCGAATACAAGATGAACGAGTATATCCGGGTGGAGAAAAACCCGAACTACTGGAAGAAGGGCCTGCCCTATCTGGACGCGATCGAGTTCCGGATCGTGACCAACCGCGCGACCCGCATGCTGGGCCTGGCGGCGGCGAAGTTCGACATGAGCTACCCGACCGATGTCAGCGTACCGCTGCTGCGTGACCTGAAGAAGCAGGCGCCGAACATCCAGTGCTTCCTGCGCCGGACGAATGTCAGCACGAACCTGATCATCAACCGTGACGCGGCCCCGTTCAACAACCCCGAAATCCGGCGCGCGCTGGCGCTGACGATCGACCGTTCCGCGTTCAACGACATCCTGAACGAAGGCCAGGGCGGGATCGGCGGGGCGATGCTGCCGGCGCCGGACGGTGTCTGGGGGATGCCCGATGACATCCAGAAGACTCTTCTGGGCTATGACCCCGACGTGAAGAAGAACCGCGCGGAAGCCCAGGCGATCATGCGGAAGCTGGGCTATGGCCCGGACAACCGCCTGCAGACGAAGGTCTTTACCCGCGACATCCCGACCTTCCGCGATCCGGCTTTGATCATGGTCGACCACCTGAAGGAGATCTACATCGACGCACAGCTCGATGTGGTTGATACGCCGCTTTACTACAACCGCGTCTTCAAGAAGGACTACGCGATCGGCATCAACCAGACCGGCAGTTCGCTGGATGACCCTGACCAGAATTTCTACGAGAACTACGCCTGCGGCAGCCTTCGCAACTACACCAACTACTGCAATCCTGAACTGCAGAAGGCGTTCGAGGCGCAGTCGGTTGAAAAGGACTTCGACACCCGCAAGAAGATGGTGTGGGAGATCGAGAAGAAGCTGGCCGAGGACGTGGCCCGCCCGATCATCTACCACACGATTGGCGCGGCCTGCTGGCAGCCCTACGTGAAGAACGTCAACATCATGGTCAACAGCATCTACAACGGCTGGCGCTGGGAAGACCTCTGGATGGACAAGTAGGGCGGGATCGGCTGCCTGCGACCGCGCTCTCCGTCGTGGTGGGCGCAGGCCCACCATCCACGACTTTTCCTGTCTGCAAAAAGGCAAGTCGTGGATGGCGGACCTTCGTCCGCCACGACGGAGAGGAGTAGCCTGGTAGCCCCCTACTCGGCCGCCTGGCGGGGTGATGTCGCGCGGAAGTGCGGCATCACCTCGTGGGCGAACCGGCGGAGGTTTTCCCGCGACGTCCCGCCGCCGTTCAGCAGGATGTATTCCACCCCCGCCGCCTGAAGCCGTTCGATCTTGCGGCAGATCTGGTCGGGATTGCCGTACAGCGCGCTTTCCTCACTGGCTTCCCGCGTATCGGAAAAGGCCATGATGCTGGCAGTGTTGTTGCCATCCGGGCGCTGGCTGATCCCGTGCAGGCGGCGCTGCGCGGCCAGGCGGCGATCCAGGGCCGCTTCCTTCTCCGCCTCGTCCCGCGCGACGAAGAAGGCGCGTGCGACACCCACCTGATTTGGATTGAAACCAAACCCGTTGGCGATCATCGCATCGCGGTAGATGCCGAAACGGCGGATGGTTTCCTCGGTCGAGGCGAACTGATCCAGCAGCAGGTTATGCCCGCGGCGCGCCACGCGCAGAATCGACTCCGGGTGGCCCGCGCCCTGCCAGAACGGCGGGTGCGGCTTCTGGATCGTCGGCGGCTCCACCACGATATCCTCGAACCGCCAGAACCGACCCTCGAAGGTGAAGCGGTCGTTGGAGGTCCAGGCCTTCGTGATGACGTCGATCGCTTCCTCGAACCGGTCGGCCGCCTCCTCCATCGGGACGCCGAAGCCGACGAATTCGTTGTGGCGGTAGCCCTTGCCGACCCCGAAATCGAGCCGCCCGCCCGACAGCAGGTCGAGCGTCGCGGCCTGTTCCGCCAGCAGAACGGGATTGTGCCAGGGCAGCACGATGACCGCGGTGCCCAGGCGCAGCGTGGAGGTGCGCGCGCCGATCCAGGTCAGCAGGTTCAACGTGGCCGAGACCTGGCCGAAGCCGGTGAAATGATGCTCGACGATGAAGGCGCTGTCGTAGCCGAGGCCCTCGGCCTCGATCACGTAGTCCATGTAGTCCTTGAAGCCGGCGGCGCTGTCGACGTCGGGGCCGCCACGCTGCGCCTGCGCGGCGCCGAACAATCCAAAGCGCATCAGCAGCCTCCCCGATCGGTCATTGCACCGCCACGACGACCTTGCGACAGGCGGGCGACAGATTCTCCTGATGGTCGCGCAGGCAGTTGAAGACCTCGATTCCGCCACGCGGCACGCCACGGCAGTTCTTCAGGTAGTCGCCCCCGCAGGTTGCGCGGATCGCATCCGCCTCGGCCGGCGTTGGTACCTGTGCCAGGGCCGGCGCGACGGCCAGGCCGAACCCGAGGATGGCACAGGCCAGGCGCATCGATCAGCCCAGGCGGCGGCGATAGAGCGCGATCAGCCGTTCCCAATGACGTTCGGCGCCGGCCTTGTCGTAGCACCAGCGTTGCGGGAAGGCGAAGCCGTGATGGACGCCCATGTACATCTCCAGCTCTCCGCCATTGCCGGACTTGGCGAACAGACCCTTGAGCTCCTCCACCATCGGCAGCGGCGCCAGTTCATCGTGTTCAGCGCACGCGATGTAGAGTTCGCCCTTCGCCTTCGCCAGCGTCAGATGCGGGCTCTCCTCGTTCTCACTGACCAGCCAGGTGCCGTAGAAGGACGCGGCGGCGCCGACGCGATCGGGGAAACGGGCGGCGGCGGCGAGGGAGTACGGTCCGCTCATGCAATAGCCATGCGTGCCGACCAGGCCGGGCTTCGCGGCCTTCTGCGTATCGACAAACGCCAGCATGTCGGCGAAGTCCTCCATCACCGGCGGGATGGTCATCTTCGTCCGCACGGACCGCATCCGGGCCTGTTCGGCACTGCCCTTTTCCAGCACGTCGGGGCCGTATTTCGTGTCGCGGCCGGCACGGTAGTACAGGTTGGGCAGCACGACGTAATAGCCGACGGTGCCCAGCCGGCGGGCCATGTCGTACAGCTCCTCCCGGATGCCCGGCGCGTCCATCAGCATGAAGATGACCGGATGCGGGCCGCCGCGGTCGGGATGGCAGATGAAGGTTTCCATCGCCCCGGCCCGGGTCTTGATGTCGAGTATCTGTTCCTGCATCGGCTTGATCTCCTTCAGGCCAGGATTCCACGCGGTCCCTGCTTCGGCAAGCGGGGCTCAGCCCAGCAGGGTCGGGTCGCCCGGGGTGCGGCGGTGGACAACGGACGGATCGCCGCGCAGCACCTCGAACGAGGTCGTATGACCCTCCCGCCGGAAGGCGATGTCCAGCGTGTTGCCGCCGAAGCTGAGGTCCGACAGCGTAATGTCGGGCAACCAGGACGGCAGTTCCGGGTCCACGTAGAGCCGGTTGTTGGGCGCGTCGGGCTGGATGCCGAGGATGGCCTGGATCAGCGCGAAGCAGGTCCCCGCGGCCCAGGCCTGCGGCACGTTGGCGCCCAGATACTGCACCGGGAAGCCGCCGCCCTCCCGCCCGACGCCGGAATACAGCTCCGGCAACTGGTTCTGTTGGAAATGACTGGCAGCCCCGCTGATGTCGCGCGCGATGCGGCTGACCTGCTCATGGAACCCGTATCGCTTGAAACCGAGGGCTATGAGGCTGTTGTCGTGCGGCCAGACGGAACCCTTCTGGTAGGAGTAAGGGTTGTAGTCGGGATGCGCGCTGGACAGCGTGCGGATACCCCAGCCGGAGTTCATGTCGGGCGCCATCAACCTGGCCACCACGCGGGCGGCGCGATCGGGGGGCACGATGCCGGACCAGAGCAGATGGCCGGGATTGGAGGCGACGGTCCAGACCGGCTTCTTGTCGCCGTCGAGCATGTAGGCGTAGAAGCCCGATTGCTCGTCCCAGAAGACCTCGTTGAACTTCCGGAACAGATCGGCGGCCTTGGCGCGCAGGGCGGCGGCGCGGTCGGGCTTGCCCAGCGCGTCATGGATTTCAGCCATACGCAGCCAGGCGTCGTAGACATAGCCTTGCAGTTCGCACAACGCCTTCGGGCCGCGCACCAGCGAGCCGTCCGGATACAGCATCGAATCGCCCGAATCCTTCCAGGCCATGTTCTCATACCCGGCGGTGGAGCGGGTGTGGTACTCCTGGAACCCGTCACCGTCCCGGTCGCCCCACTGGTCGATCCATTCCAGCGCGGCCTCGGCGTTCGGCAGGAACTGCTCGATCAGTGTGCGGTCGCCGGTGGCGCGCCAGGCTGCGTGCAGGGTGATCAGATACAGCGGCGTGGCATCCGCGGTGCCGTAGTACGGCGTGTGCGGGATCAGGTGGAAATGCGCGAGTTCGCCATAGCGCAGTTCGTGCATGATCTTGCCGGGTTCGGCATCGCGGTAGTCGTCGCGTTCCTTCGCCTGCCAGCGGCCGAGCACGTCGAGCGCACCGCGGGAGAAATCAGGATAGACAAGGATATTCTGCAATGAGACGATCAGGCTGTCGCGGCCGAATGGGGCCATGAACCAGGGCAGGCCGGCCGCGGGGACGAAGACGGTGCTGTTGGTGCCGGCGATCGGCAGGCGCAGCGCGGCCATGTCGTCGATCGACTGGCGGAACAGGCGGTAGAATTCCTCGTTTCCGGTGCGGATCTTCAGCACCATCCGGCGCCATTCCTCGCCGCGGTCTGCCGCGCTCATGCCGCCGGCGGGCGCGGGATAGCGTCCGGCGGCATCGCACAGGTCATACAGCAGGGTGGTGTGCCAGGATTGGCCGGGATCGAGCCTGATCTCGAAGCTCAGCCGCCCGTTGGCATAGGCGGCGCGCGTGTCGGTGCCGTCGATGCGCACGGTCAGCCCGCGCAGGAAATCCAGATTGCGATAGGTGGTGGAAAGCGTCTGATCAGCTTCCGACCAGTCGGTCCCGATACGGCCCCGGCGGACCGCCCGGTTCGATTTCACATCGAACACATCGGCGAAGTCCGAGCGGATCGCGACCTCGAAATTGAAGCGGATGGCGCGGTCACCGTGATTGGTGATGGCCAGGTCCTCGTGCATGCCGCCATCGATGTGGCGGGCGATCACGAAGGCGAGCGTGCGGGCTTCGACCGGCCCGTCCTCGGTCAGGAAGGCCAGGTTGGTCAGGAAGACGCGGGCGGTGTCGTAGGTCAGTGCCCCGCCGTTCAGCAGTTCCCAGGCCACGCCATTGGCATAGGTCGACCAGGAACTGATCATGCGGGTGTCGAGGAAATAGAACCCCTTGTCGGTCCGCGAATGCACGCGGCCGTCGGGTTCGGTGACCAGGACGGTCATGCCCTGGTGGATGGCAATCTGCGGCGGCCCGACCTGAACCTTGAATGCCATCACCTGTTCCTTCTTCGATCACGGTCCGGCTGCAAGCGCAGCCGGACCGTGGCCGGTCGTTGCGTTACTTGTCGATCCAGACGGTGTCCTGGCGGACCACGTCGTAGACGCCGAAATACTCGGTCGGGTTCACACCCTTCACGTAGTTGTACCAGACGTCGACGATCTTTTCCCAGCACACCGGCAGGACCGGCGGATCGGATTCCATGATCTTCTCCGTCTCCCGGATCATCGCCAGGCGCTTGGCCGGATCGACCTCGGAATCGATGCCCACCAGGATCTCCTGGAACTTCTTGTTGTCCCAGAACGAGTAGTTCTGCGGGCCGTCCTTGCCATACCAGGCGTTGAAGTAGTCGGACGGATCGAGCAGCGTCGAAACGACGGCGCCGATCGCCATGTCGTAGTTGCCGGACTTGGTATCATCGAACCAGACCGATTCCACGACCGTGCGGAGCTTCGTCTCGACGTTCAGGGTCTGCTGCAGCATCGCCTGGATCGCCTGCGCCCACAGCTTGAAGGTCGCGACTTCGCGGACCATGAAGTCCAGGCCCTTGAAGCCGTTGGCGTAACCCGCCGCCGCCATCAGCGCCTTGGCTTCCTTGATCGCCGGACCGGGGTCCTTCGCGTCGTAGCCGATACGCTTGTACAGCTCATCCTTCGGGGTCGCGAACTCCGAGAACGGATAGATGAAGCCGCCGACCATCATCGGCGCCACGTCCTTCACCACGTCCACGAGGACGTGCTTGTCCATCACGAGATGCAGCGCGCGCCGCACCCGCGGATCGTCCAGCGGCTTCTTCTTGGTGTTGACCCAGACGCCCTGGATGACGCTCTGGTAGTATTCCGCCATCGACATGCCGGGCGTGCCCTTGGCCTTCCGCCCGGTCACCGGATCGGTGATGCGGCAATAGTCGACGCGGTTGGACAGGATGCCCGAGCCGAGTTCCGGAGAGAACATCAGCAGATGATAGACCTCGACCGCGTCGAGATAGGGCAGGCCCTTGTTCCAGTAGTCCTTGTTCTTCTCCATGACCCACACCTCGCCCTCGATCCGGCGGGAGTGCTTGAAGGGTCCGGTGCCCGGATAGGCCATGACGCGGCGGAGGTTATAGTTGTTGTCCTCCAGCGTCTTCTTGCGGACGACGACGTTCCAGCCGCTGGCGATGGCCGACATGATGAAGTTCGGCGGACGCGGCGCGGACAGCTTGAATTCGACCGTCAGCTTGTCGCGAACGTTGATCGACTCAACCGCCTTGAACAGGGAACTGCGCGGGATGCTGATGCCCGTCGGCGGCTTCACGATGCGGTCGAAGGTGGCCTTGATATCCTCGGCCGTCATGTCGGCGCCGTCGTGGAAGGTCACGCCGTCGCGCAGGAAGAACGTATAGGTCGTGCCGTCCTTCGAAATGTCCCAGCTATGCGCGAGATCGGGAATGATGGTCTTGCCCGAATCGCGCGGATCGCGGCGCACGAGATTGTCATACATCGGCCCCTGCGTGCCGAGGTTGTTGATCGTGCCGGACTGGTGCAGATCGAAATGCGGCGGCCGGCTGCCGATGCCCAGGCGGAACACGCCGCCGGACTTGGGGCTAGGCTCGGGCGCCGCGAGCTTGAACTTGCTGCCGTCGAACTGCATCGGCACCTGGGCCACGACGTCATTCGGCATGAGGCCACCGGCGACGCCGGCGGCCGCTGCGGCCTTCATGAAGGTTCGGCGCGCGAAACTTGAACGCGGATCGATCGGCGCTGACATTTGGTCAGTCCCTCCCTGGACGTTTGTACAAGCGGAGGGCAGCCGGTTGCTCCGACAGCCTGCTCCTGGTCGCATGGCTACCACGCCCGAATGCCCGGGACCACTGGTGAATCCCGTCCGGAATCCGGGCGTGGCGGCCGGTCATTTGTCGAGCCAGACGGTATCGAACCGGTCGACGTCATACAGGCCGAAATAGTTCTGCGGATACACGCCCTTCACGTAGTTGTACCAGGCGTCGTTGATCTTTTCCCAACAGATCGGCAGCAGCGGCGGATCGGCCTCCATGATCGTCTCCGCGTCCCGAATCAGAGCCTTGCGTTTGGTCGGATCGACTTCCCGATCGATCTGCAGCAGCAACGCATCAAATTTAGGATTGCTCCAGAACGAGTGGTTCTGCGGCCCATCCGTCTTGTACCACGCATTGAAGTAGTCCGACGGGTCGAGCAGCGTGGAGATGATAACGCCCAGCGCGATATCGAAATTTCCAGATTTCGCATCATCGAACCAGATCGATTCGACAGCCATGCGGATGTTCACCTGCATGTTGAGCGTCTGCGCCAGGATCGCCTGGATCGCCTGCGCCCAGAGCCGGAAGCTGGGCAAGTCGCGCACCAGCATATCGACATTCTTGATGCCGTTCGGATAGCCGGCCGCGGCCAGCAGGGCCCGCGCCTCCTTCACCGCCGCGGTCGGATCGGTCTGGTAACCGAGACGCTTCGCAAGCTCATCCTTCGGCGTCGCGAATTCCGAAAAGGGATAGACGAACCCGCCCACCATCATCGGTGCGAGGTCCTTCACGACGTCGATCAGCACATGCTTGTCGAACGCCAGGTGCATCGCCCGCCGCACCCGCGGATCGTCATACGGCTTGCGCTTCACGTTGGGCCAGGTCGCCTGGATCGTGCTCTGGTAGTAGTCCGTCCCCGACATGCCCGGCGTCGACTTCGCGCGGCGCAGCGTCGCCGGATCGGTCACGCGGATATAATCGACGCGGTTGGACAGGAACGATGATGCCATTTCCGGGGAGAATGGCAGCATGTGATAAATTTCGACCCCGTCCAGATAGGGCAGGCCCTTGTTCCAGTAGTCCTTGTTCTTCTCGAACGCCCAGACCTCGTTCTCCACCCGCCGCTGCGACCGGTACGGACCGGTGCCGGGATAGGTGACGACGCGGCGGAGGTTGTAGTTGTTGTCCTCCAACGTCTTTTTGCGAACGACGAAGTTCCAGCCGCTGGCGATCGCCGACATGATGAAATTCACCGGCCGCGGTTCGGCCAGCTTGAAGTCCACGGTATACTTGTCGCGCGCGACAACATCACTGACCGCGGCAAACAACGGGCCACGCGGCATGCTGAGACCCGCCGGCGGCTTGCGGATACGGTCAAAAGTCGCCTTCACATCCTCGGACGTCAGTTCGGCGCCGTCATGGAACAGCACGCCCTGCCGCAGGCTGAAGACGTAGCTGGTGCCTTCCTTGTTGATGTCCCAGCTATGCGCGAGGTCGGGGATGATCGTCTGCCCGCCATCGCGCGGATCGCGGCGGATCAGGTTGTCGAACATCAGCGCCTGGCTGCCGATGTTGGAGAAGGTTCCGGATTGGTGCGCATCGAAATGCGGCTGGCGGGACAGATAGCCGGCCCGTAAAACACCGCCGTATTTCGGGTTCGGCTCAGCCGCCTTCAACTGGAACTTCGAACCGTCGTACTGGTTCGGCACACCCTGCGCCAGGGCCATGGACGGCGCGAAGCCGTACGCGGTGGCAACGGCCGCGGCCGCCCCACCCTGCATGAATGCTCGGCGGCGTGGATCGGACGGCGGGACGTTTTCATTGTCCATATCACTGCTGTCCGGTCAATCAC